>CAYJOQ010000023.1:0-20361 GCA_964371825.1 uncultured Desulfovibrionaceae bacterium | reverse complement strand
ACAATTTATTAAAGTATACACCATTAAGGTGTACTCTTTGAAAAAGTATTCAAGCACATAAGATTTCATTGTTGTTTTGAGCCACTTACGCTAGCAGCCCTCTGAGAATACGCATTTCACAAAACGTCATTTCATGGCGATGCCATGCATATGCAGGTCACGAGATATAAGCGCAACAGCAATAACACTTGGTACATATTGTTGCGTCTCTTGTGGTAAAGCATTATGGCGTAATAAATCCCAAAATGTTTCAGCGTTAAACTTTTTCAAAGCCTTAGCCACACGAGTTTCACCGCAATTATACGCAGCCAACGCCAATGGCCAGTTACCAAATTGAGCATGTAATTTTTTTAAATATGCAGCAGCGGCCTTTGTAGATTTAAAAGGATCAAGTCTTTCGTCACGCCTTTGAGAAACCTCTAAGCCATAATGCTTAGCAGTTTCTGGCATAAATTGCCAAATTCCCCTTGCTCCTGCGTGAGAAAGTACCGTAGGATTAAAACCGCTTTCAATAAGTGCCGTATAGGCTAGTTCTAAAGGAATGCCTTGCCGAAAAAACTCATCATGAATCATGGAAAGAAATTTTTGAGACTTTTTAAATCCCGTCTCTAAAAACTGTCGATTCTTCGTTAATAAGCGCTCAGTATGCATTTGAACATGCTTTTCACGCACAAATTTTTCAAAAACACTTTTTCCAAAGCGGTGCCGTATTCTAAAACCTTGACTTGCAGGCGCAGCAGGTAAGTTTTGTGCACTGTATTGCGCTTTTACTTTATTGGTCAGTTGTTGTACCGGCACGCCACTTTGCTTGCTCGCCTCAAGAATAAGAGATTGGCTTTTTTGAAAGGCCTTGGAAGCCATTTTTTGCAAACCTTGCTTATGTAAAACATATCCAATTTTAAAAAAAGACTGTGCTTCTTCCATCAATGCATTGTGTTGATCTGAAGCTGTGGCTTTGCACTCTAAAGGAAGTGCAAAAATTACCAAAAGCAGTAAGGGAATCAGTCTTTGTAAAGACATATACGTCCTTTTTTACCCAATAAGAGCAAATATAGCATGAATGTTTTCGGCAAAGAGCATATACACAGCGCATCCTGCACACAGATACGGCCCAAAGGGGAGCTTTGTCTGCCCGTGCGTATCCTTTCTATGAGCTAAAAAGGTGCACACCAATGCTAATAATGCAGCTAATAATAGCACATAGGATAGCCCCATGAGCCCGCAGCACAAGCCAAGCAAAAACATAAGCTTTACATCACCATACCCCATGCCCTCTTGCTTGCGAAAGTATTGATATCCAAGCCTTATGCCTTGCATAAACAACATACCAACAAAAGCAGCAATAATAGCGTCGGGCATGGGCACACCAATACCCATAAATGAAGCGATACCTGCTATAACAACACCAATAACAATGAGCACATCGGGAATAAAAAATGCCTCAAGATCCACCAGGGAAATAAGAAGAAAAATCAATCCTATGCCCATAAATACCCAATATTCAACAGACATACCGTATTGCAAAAAAATAAGCACTGACCACGCGGCAAAGGTAGATTCAGCAATGGGGTAAAGCCACGAAAGTTTTGCATCACAACCGCGGCAACGTCCCCCTTGCAGTATAAAGCTCAAAAGCGGAATATTTTCTTTCCATCCAAGACGTCGTTTGCACCCTGGGCAATGAGAACCTGATGGCGTAAACAAAGACCATTCATGAGCAATACGATAACTGGCACTACCACAAAAGCTGCCCACAGCAAGGCCAAAGAAAATGGCAAAAATAAAGAAAAGAGTATGTTCTGTCATAAAGTTATGTAGTTATTATATGTCTGAAGGCGTGGCTGATAGCTCAAAAAACAGTACGTATACATCATAAAAATACCGAAAAGTGCATTTCATGCCCTATTCGGCATTTTTATGTATGTATGTTAACTCATTACACCTGAAAAGCGCGTTTTCACGCATATTTCTAAAGGCACGCTCGCTACAAATACCTCTTTAAAGGTCGCCTAAAGCAAGTTTTAACCTTTTTTACGCGGCGCAAAATGTTCTTTGCAGAAAAGTTTGTTAGTCGTCACATGAACAACACTGTCATTATAACCTATGGATATGTGTTCCGGTTACAATTCGTTAATATATTACTCAGCTGTATTTTCTTTGTTTTTTCTTGAATTGCGGATATAGACAAACAAAATGCTCAGCACCAAAACAGCAACACCAGCAGCGCCTATTTGGTGTATGGTTGTAAATGTTGAAGGCTCAACCATGGTATATATGTTAGCTTCAATAAGCTTGCCATCTGCGTCCACATAATTCCAAGATTTATCACTATTGCGCACCATATGAAACGTTTCATTAGTTTTTTTGTTAGTTTTTTGGTCTGTAATGGTTACATGGATATGAGATTTATTGCCTTCTGTTTCAAAACTATCAAAGCTCCATAAAAAATATCTCCCCTTAGCGCCTTTTTCATCTTCCCTTTCAGCTACCACAGCTTCAAAATAGAAAGCTACGTCGTTTTCAGTGGGAGTATCAGCGGTCATCACCACTTTTTCAAGGCCTGCTCTATTGTGCGCTTGGCTCTCTATAGAGGCGCCCAAAAACACGCATACAGCTAATAACACCAATATAAATTTGTTCAGTCTCATCACAATGTCCTTTTTATGGCTGTTATAGGTTAGTAATAATGGTTTCATGCAACCTGTATTATTTACTTATTTCCTCAACCTAATCACCAAGGGTTAGGGGGATGGAACTTGTTTTTGGGTGAAGGATGAAACGTTTTTGATACCCTAAAGGCGAAGTATACGCTGATTGATTACGGTACACTGCCATAACATTTCCCACAGGAAGCCATACCCCACCAGCAGCGGGATAACTACTTCCTGTTGCATTAGGAAGAGTAGGAGTGGCAAGCGTTACATCCACAAGTCCAGCTGGTAAAGGCTCAATTATATCTCTAAGATCTTGATCAAAACGAAATATTGCATCGCCACCAGCACCTGTTTCAAGTTGAGTGTGGATATAAGCCACTTTACCATTAAAAATGCCATATATAGACACATAGTCATTTGAATGGGTCGTAGTTAAGTTTTTTACTTCTACTTGCACAGGAACTGCATAGTTTGTGCGGTCAAAACTTTCAATAATGTCATCACTGGTAGTGCTCACAAGAGGTCCGGAACTACGAATAACAACAGTACCCTGCGCAGCTAATTCAAAACTCATAGGTCTTCCCCAAGCATCATGAAGTGGAGTTTCGCTATAAGAAGTGTACGGGCCACGCCAACCTGCTCCAAAGCCCACATTAGAATGGTATGTCCACGGGTCTAGGACGTCTTCTTTCTTATAAGTAGTGCTATTAGCGTACAAAGGTACCCAATCATGCCCTTTAAAGGTGTCATCTTCCACCCAGAACGTTGATGAATTTGAAGGCGCATTACCCGCAGATGGAGTGTCTTCAATGTAGCGATAATACCTAAAACCGCCAACAACTCCGGCATCGACCACCTTCACATAATCTGCATTCATCACAAGATATTTGGGTTGCGGAGCCTTATATAAAGTACCTGCACTTGAATCATACGTTGGCACAAATGGATAATCATTCGCGGTAACCACGGTACCGTCGGTAACCTTAACCCAATCACTACTACCACTTAATGGACTTACGGTGGTATCTTTGATGCATCTATATATATCACTAGATCCATCATACACATAAGAACCCGTCAATATTTCTATATTTCCCATATCAGCGATAAAGCCATTAGGCTGGCTTACACCATCAGTCACATTGCCGCGTTGTCCAAGGATGGCAAGCTTTAAATCATTAAGCTTTTGCCGTGTGGTAGCAATTTTTTGCCCATCTAAATTCCATTGTTCGTGTGAAATAACAAGGATTATGTTGTCTTCATTATTGGGCAACCTTGGATCTGCCGGACCAAGGTCTACGGGGGTGGTGATACCGGGTGTATTTAAACCATAATTTATACGTCTGTCAGAACCTGCACTGACAAAATACAGATTCTTTTTGTCGTCAAAATATATAAGCAGTGAAGAGCCCCAACCGTCAACTAAACGTTCTTCACCTTGGCGTAAGAAGAAATGCCTAGTGCCTTCATCGGTACTTGGCGTACCAGTAAGAGCACTGTAGGTATACAAATTATCATCGTCAGGATAATCATCACGAGGAGGTTCCACATAGGGCCCCAACCAGTCAGCATGTGGCATAATAGGTTGATAATCTGCCAAACTTTCTATTTTAATTAAATTAGTCCAAAGGGCCAGTGGCATTATACCCGTATCATAGTCATAATGGGAGGCGCTGGCATTATAATCTAAAACTTCAGGAGCGTTTGCAATACTTCCATGCAAAGGAATGATCCATTCATTGGCAGAATCATCCCATTCATGTATAACAAAGTCAGGCAATGTGCCATATTCACCCACATAGCCACCAAGCACACGATTACCATTGGCATCATAGGCATTTTCAGCACCCAAGAGACCAAAGCGTATAGATTCAAGAAGCTGCACGGTTTCTTTTTTCTTAGTATTATCACTCATGCGTCCGGAAAAAGGCAGCACTAACGTTACAAGCAGACCCAAAATAGAGATAACAATAAGCAACTCCATAAGGGTCATGCCACTATCACCTCGTTTCATAAACCCCCCTCAACTGCGCATCAATAATTTTAACATCAGCTTTTTCTAAAAGCTCAGCCTTAAGTTTTGCAAAAGCATCTTGGCCTTTTGTGTTTTTAACGCTGGTGTTAAGGTTATTTCTTACTTCTTCAAGCCTTGGAATTTCATCTTGTTCACCGGTTTTTTTAATGATGTGATAGCCAAACTTTGTCTCCACAACGCCGCTAATTTCTCCAGTTTTAAGGGCAAAGGCTGCACTAGCAAAGGGTTTGACCATTTCTTGCCTGCTAAAAAAGCGCAAATCTCCGCCATCTTTTGCTGAAGGGTCTTCACTGTGCGCCTTAGCAACTTCAGCAAAATCTTGACCTGCAAGTACACGTTTATGAAGCCCTTCAATTTTTTCTAATGCCGCTTTTTTTTCTTCGGGCGTAGCGTCTTTTTTCACCAATACTAAAATATGCGAGGCTTGAATTTTAGGCACACGAGCATAGGTATGTTTATCTTTTTCATAGCGTGTTTGCAGCTCTTCTTCGCTTACCGTAATTTTGTCTAAAATTTCCTTGCTTAAAAGTCCATTTACTGAAGCTTGTTGCTGCCAAATATGGGCGTATTGTTTTTCGGTCATACCAGCCTTAGCAAGCACTCTTTTAAACTCACCGGGTTTTTTATAACGATTTGCAACTATGGAATTGCGCAAATACCCACCGGCCTCATTAATGTCAAAGCCTTTCTTTTTGGCTTCTTGATACAAAACTTCCATGTCTATCAAGTTTTGCAAAACCTCTCTTTGTACGGCCTTTTCATCAACATTTTCCGGCGTATTTTTTTGAGCTTTTTTTAGGCTGTCACGAAAAGCATTGTCATACATCCATGTAGGAATATCCACGCCATTTACAGAAATTATGGCTGCAGAATTTTGCTTCGACATAATTTCTGCATCGGTGGGCACAGGTTCTGTCACTTTTTCTGTATTGGCCAAGGCTCTATTTGGCACAAGCAAGAACATAGCGGCCAAAAGGCACACACATATATGTAATTTTAATATTTTTTGCATAAATATTCCTTTTAAATATAATATTTTATAAACCATACACAGCAAGCATACCGGAAATGAGCCCGTACATAACAAAAGCTACTAAGCCCCCCAAAACGGCAATAATTAAGGGCTCCATCATGGCATTCATGCGTTTAACGTTGGTTTCAAGCATACTTTGATAAATATCTGCAGTAAGTTCTAAAACACGCACCATTTCCCCGGTTTCTTCACCAGTTCTTACCATTTCATACACCATAGAAGGAAATATTTTATTATACTGAGCAAGAGTTGTTGACATGCTCTCTCCTTCTAAAATGCTGTCTGACATATAGCCCACAATAAGGGCTGCTTGGGCATTGTTAATGGTCTTTTTCACTGTGGCAAGGGCTTCTACCAAGGGCACACCAGAGGCAAAAAGCATGGCTAAATTTCGTGAAAAAGTTACAACTATATCGCAGCGTACAACACCTTTAATAACAGGTAGTTTTAAAAAACATTTATCTACAAAAAGCTTACCCTCAGGGGTTTTGCGAAGCAGCACAGCAAGGATTATGACACCAAAAATGGTGCCAAAGAAAAAATGCCAATTACTTTGCATCCATGCAGAAATATCCATAATGGCTTGTGTCACCGGCGGCAGGCCTTCGTCCTTACCGAGCATGGCCGCAAATTTGGGGATAACACTTAAGGTTAAAAAGGCGATAACGCCAATGGCAGCCACAAGCACAAATCCCGGATAAATTAAAGAAGTAATAAGCTGCCTTTTAAATGCTGCGTTAATTTCTAATTGATCGGCAATGCGAACCATAACCGTTTCAATATCACCTGAAAGTTCTGCCGCATCTACCATGTTAATAATATAGGGTGAAAAAATCTGCGGATACGCTGCCAAGCTTTGCGACAACGTTTCACCAGATTCTACCGAAATTCTGATGGCACGCATCATTTTGCGAAGACCATAGGGGCCTGATTGATTTTCCATAAGAGAAAGGGCGCTTACAATGCTCACCCCCGACTCTAAAAGTACCGCTATTTGGCGAAAAAGTAAGGGTAAATGCTTTTTTTTTGGTGGATTAAGTGAAGCACGCAATTCATCAAGACTAAGCTCGCCTTTGCGCTTGCCTTGTTCTTGAACTTGTTCAAGCTTTAGCAAAAAATGCCCTTCACCCTTTAATAAGGTCAAAGCCTCTGCTTCTGTGGCAGCGGTTATTTTATCGGTGACTTCTTCACCGGAGGGCGAAAGAATTGTATAAATAAATTCCGGCATGGTTACCCCTTAATGGTAGTTCTTAACACTTCACTTGTGGAGGTGGTACCCAATTGAATTTTGCGGATGCCATCTTCGCGCAATGTGGTCATGCCTGCAGCCTTTCCCACTTCACCCAAGGTTCTGGCATTACTGCCTTTAAGGATTTCTGTGCGTACATCCTCATTAACTTCAAGCAATTCAAAAATCCCAATACGTCCCTTATAGCCTGAGTGCAAACATGCAGGGCATCCCCTTGCTTTATACCAAGGCAAGGTCAAATTTTCCTGATTAATGCCAAGTTCAGCACACTCTTCTGGCGAAGGTTCATAGGCTTCTTTGCACTTAGGGCAAAGCCTGCGTAAAAGACGCTGCGCCAACACTCCGGTTACAGAAGCGCCCACCAAGAAGGGCTCGCAGCCCATATCAATTAAGCGGGGTAAGGCCCCTGCGGCGTCATTGGTGTGTAAGGTTGTAAATACCAAGTGACCTGTAAGAGAAGCGCGTAAAGAAATGGTGGCTGTTTCCATGTCGCGAGTTTCCCCCACCATAACAACGTCAGGGTCTTGGCGTAAAATAGATCGTAAAGCAGCAGCAAAGGTTACTTTATCGCCCTTACTCACCTGCACTTGATTAATACCATCAATCTTATATTCAACAGGATCTTCTACCGTGGTAATATTAATATCTGAAGAATTGATAGAATTAAGAGCCGCGCACAAGGTGGTAGATTTGCCTGAACCTGTGGGCCCCACAATAAGAATAATGCCGTGAGGACGACGAATCATTTGGTCAAAGCAGGCTTTATCCCTTTCAGAAAGGCCCACTTGATCAACAGTTAAACGATTGGATTTACCGGCCAAAATACGCATAACGATTTTTTCACCGTGAATGCAAGGCAAGGACGAAACACGTAAGTCTATGGAGTCGTCCTTGGTTTCATACACAAAGGCACCGTCTTGAGGGCTGCGTTTTTCAGCAATATTTAACCCAGCCATAACCTTTATGCGTGACGTAAGCACAGGCAACATATCTGTAGGAAATTGGCTAATTTCTTGTAAAATACCATCTACACGAAAGCGCACCTTAACAGTATGCTCAAGGGCTTCTAGATGTATGTCTGAGGCTCCGCAGCGCAAGGCTTTTAAAAGTAAACCGTCTACAATTTCAATGGCGCTTTTATCGGCAAAGTCAAACACCGCATCAATTTCATACATACGGCTTAAAAGCTCTTTCACAATGCTTTTAGGCGCAATGGATACTCGAAGAGATTTTTTGGCAAGGCGCTCCAATGTTCTGAGAACTTGAGGCGATACGGGCTGGTCTGAAGCTACCCAAAGCTTACCGTCATCACCTTCATCAAGGCTAATTGGCAAAACATTATTGCGTTTAGCTATGGCTTCTGGGAGAAAGTTTTTGGCATTTTTATCAAAGGTGGTTTCAAAAAGATGCACATACTCATACCCCCAAATGTTTGTTAAAACTTGGGTTAGGGTTTCTTCATTCACAAAACCAAGGTTCATAATGGTATCTGCCAGCATACCGCCCTTACGTGCTTGCAATTGCACAGCTTCTTGTAACTGCTCAGGGCTTAAGGCATTGGCAGCAAGCAAGGCATCTCCTAGTTTATTTTCAGGCGATGCGCCTTTTCCGGCTCTTTGAGCACTTTGTGCAGAAGAATTAAGCATCTACTTTATCCAGCCTTGGCGTAATTATAGATTCACTTTTTGCCATGCGGATGGCCGTTTCACGGTCAATGAGTCCATCGCGGTAGAGTTTTACCAAGGAAAGCTCCATGGTTTGCATGCCAAATTTTGCGCCAGTTTCAATAGCCGAATACATTTGCTCTAACTTATTGGTACGAATAATATTAGAAATGGCAGGCGTTACGCGCATAACCTCCACAGCAGCCACACGACCGCTTGTTTCTGCACGCTTAAGCAAACGCTGCGAAACAACACCCTTTAAGGTTGAAGACAGTTGCTGACGAATTTGCGTTTGTTCTTCAATGGGGAACACCCCAATCATTCTTGCAAGAGTTGACTCTGCATCTCTTGAGTGCAGGGTTGAAAACACAAGGTGCCCTGTTTCAGCGGCCATAATGGCCGTGCGCATGGTGTCAAGGTCGCGCATTTCGCCCACCAAGATAACATCGGGGTCTTCACGCATGGCATCGCGCAAAGCGCCAGAAAAAGTAGGCACATCAGTAAACAATTCACGCTGTGTAATAAGGGCCTTATTATTCTGGTGCACAAATTCAACAGGGTCTTCAATGGTAATAATATGGCATGGTTTGCGTTTATTAATTTCGTCAATAATGGCAGCAAGAGTGGTGGATTTACCAGAGCCCGTAGGCCCTGTCACCAGTACCAAGCCATCTTTAAGGTCTGAAAAATAATTCACTCCTTCAGGAATACCCAAGGCCTCAAGTGAAAGCTTAATGCTTGGCAATTGACGAAATACCGCAGCAAGGGCCCCGCGCTGATAGAATATATTTACACGAAAGCGCGTTTGTTCATTTAAGCTATAGGCTGTATCCACTGAGAGCTGCTCTTCAAGTACAATTTTTTGCCTATCGGTAAGTATGGGCATTAAATAACTATACAAGCACTCCTTGCACAATACTGTCTTTGGCAATTTGACCAATTCACCGTCAATGCGCACTAAGGGCAAAGAATTTAAGGTCAAATGTAAGTCCGAGCCCCTTAGTTTTATGGTTTCGTGCAAAAGCTCATTGAGCGGTGCGCAGGTATCTTCAATGCTTTGCATTTCTATATTCATACTCTACTCACCAAGCTCAACAATGGCGCCCTTGGTGCGGTTGCCATGAGCAAGCCTTTGCACAGCCTTACCAAGATTAAAGGGGAAGGGTGTTTTGCCAAGGGCTCCTTCCATGGTGCTTTCTAAAACACCTGTATTTTCGTCAAGTTGCAAGAGTTTTTCCTTGCCTTGGGTCACATAGGGGTGACCGGAATTTTTGTTTAACACTTTTTCCTTAATTTTGTTTGCCTCATAGGGAGTCATAATAATATGCGGCGTTATAAGAAGTATAATTTCGGTGCGCTCTGAAGACTTCACCTTATCATTAAAAAAGAAGTTTAAAATAGGAATATCACCAAAGAAAGGAACCTTATCTTCATTATCTATGACTTTATCTTGAATAAGGCCACCAAGCACAATGGTTTGCCCATCCATGGCCACCACAATATCTTCAATTTCTGTGGTTAAGATGGTATCTGTTTGGCCTGTGCGTGATTGATTGTTAAGCACATATTCAAAGGCAGGTCCCTGCCCTATGCCTGCAGTGGACATTTCTGTAAGCACCTTCATGGTAACGGAGCGGTCTTCATTGATGGACGGTGCAATTTCTAAAGTAAAACCAACGTCTTGCCTATTATATACTGTACTCACGGTACCAGGTGATGTTTGCGCACCGTCTGAGTTATATTGCGGCTGCGTTACGGTATACCCTTCACGAATGGCAACTTCCATACCCTGAAAGAACCTGCCTGCGGCATTGTTGGCAACGAGCATCATGGGCGTGCTCAATTCTGTGATTCTGCCCTGGCTTTCAAGCAAGCGTAAGCTTACGTCAATTCTGTCGTTAATATACGAAAAGGCAAAGGCCGGCGAAGATGGAGTCAAGGACGCCACTTGCGAAGCTAAATTTAAGTCTGCATTTACAGTTAAGGGATTATTGCTAATATCTGGATTATAATTAACATCAAAGAAAGATTCCATACCTTCGTTGAGAGTTACACCCAAAACCTTTACCTCAAGCAAGAGCTCTCTTGTGGGGGTATCTATTTGATTCACCAAGCTGCCCACTTCACTGAGAAGATTAGAATCAACAGAGCGCACAATAATGCTATTATTTCTGGGGAATATGGTCATAAGAGCTCTGGCTTGCCCAATTTGGCGCTCAAGGAGCATCTCAGGGGTAAATTCTCCGCCTTCTCTAAGCAATCTTGCCATGCGGGCAAGGTCTTGCTCATCCATTTTTACGCCGGCAAGTTCTGTTACGCCCTTTTCGCGCTTTTCATAATCCCTATCTGAATCATCACTGTCTCCATCCTCAATATCTTGATCAACATTTTCACCAATGTTAGGAAATTCGTCAGTGCCCACATGGCCATAGCTTTCGGTATTTTCAGGACTTGTTAATAAGACGCGCGAACCAAACACGTTTCTAATGGCCTCGCCCACGGTATAGCAGGAGGCATACTTAAGGTTATACACCCGCGTTTGTTCGTCACGGCGTAGGGTAAGCTCGCGCCCATATTCTTCAACCTTCATAACGCGAATAATATTATTCTGTTCGCTAAACCATAAATTGTAGGTTTTGCAAATAACCTCAAGGGCCAAGATGGGCGTTACATTATTTAAATAAATGGAAATGGGCAGAGCCTGAATTTCCGGTGTGGCCACCACATTTTGCCCTGTCATTTCAGAAATAAGGCGCAAAATTTCACTGAGGGGGGTTTTATCAAATTGAAACACTTCCACAACGGGGCTTTGACTTACTCCCCCGGCACCATGCTGGGCTGCATGAGCAACACTTCCCACAAAGGCCCACGACATAACACACACCATGAAAACACCAAGGCATGCCCTTTTAAGCAATTGAAATTGAACAATCATACTAGTAGAACTTCCCTGTTATCTCGATGCCGTCGTCTAAAACGATGGTCATGCCGTTAAGATGTATTTTTTTTATGGTCAACCACTTGGTTAAATTGGATTTGGCATTGCCATCAATAACCACATTGTCGTTTTCTCGAAGAATACACACACCCTTATTTTGGATATTGGCAGAAACAGCGCGCTTGCCCCCCACCTGCATAAGACCCGTAACCTTAATTAAAGGAAGGCGATCATAACTGGCATGGTTGGGCTTTCTTCTGCCATCAAAGCGTAATTCGTCGGGGTCAAGCTCCTCTTCCTCTTCAGCGCTTTCTGCAGCTTCTTGCCACCATGAAGTATCCGCACTTTGGGTAGAATTTTCTTGAGCCATTTGCGCAAAAGGATCACGCTTGCCAGAAATATCAAAGGTGCGTAAATACTTGGCGCTTGCGCTCTTTGATTCTGGCAAGGCATGTTCTGCTTGCGTTGCCGCAACATCTTCTGCGCCTTCAGCCGCCGCTTCCAAAGTAGTTTCGTTTTCAGTAGCTATAGGGGCAACTGCAGGTGCTACAGGAGCAGCTTTAGTTGCGGCTTTAGTCGCTGCCGATGTAGCTTCAGTGACCACTTCCTTTGCTAATTCAGAAGCTTTTGCAAGCACCTCGTCCTTCACAGCAGCCGCCTCTTTTTCTGCAGCCTTAATCATGGCAGCAGCTTCGTCAGCTATTCTTCCTGAAAGGTCTTGTTCTTTTCTGGGCGGCGTTAAGGCTGTGCCTGTTTGTTCAGGAGTTGGTTGCTGCGCTGATTGTGCTGTGTTTATGGGCAACACAGCCGACACAAGAAAAAGGCATGCACAAAAAATACGCACGCTATATAATGAATAATAGGTCAACGCTGACATCTTCGGCTTCCTTCATTCGTTTAATCTTAACATTAGTAACATTTACCACTGAAGGTAAACTTCTCATTTCGGCAAAAAATTCATAGAAGGAGGTAAAGGAACCTGTTAAATTCACTGAATATAAAATTCTTTGCATGGCCTTTTGCTCCGTTTGCACCGAAGCAAATAAGGGCTTATTAGGGTCTTCTTCGTAAGGGGCCAATTGCCCTACTTGCAGGCCGTTATTGGCAGCCATTTCGTTAATGCGCAGCACCATTTCTTCTTCGCGGTTAGCGTCAGCAATGCGTAACATTTTCACTTCATTCAATTTAGCTTTTAGCCCATTAAGTTCGCCCTGTAGCTTGGTTACCCTTTTTTCAATGGATTCTATATTATCGGCAGGCACAGTTTCATTGATAAGCTTCACAATTTCGTTATTTTTTTTAATAAGCGCTGTATGTTCGGCAATAATATCGTCACGAAAATGGTTTAAATATAAATAAATGCAGCCTACTATGAGCAAGCTCATTACGCCCCAACGCTCCACAAAGGAAAATTTACGCATGACTATTCATCCTCCAGCCTGATTTGTAAGGAAAAGGAAAAATACACATCCTGCCCTTTATTCCCTGTCATTTGTGAGCTTTTTTCCAAGCGGCATTGGCGCACCATGGGCAAATTTTTTAAATCCACCACATACTTACTCACCACGTCATAACGCTGCGCTGCACCTTCCAAAAACCACACTTGGTCAGAAAATTGCTGTAAATCGTTTAATTGAATGGAGCCTGGTGTTACGTCTATAAGCCCTGCCAAAAAAGCGCGCACAAGGTATTGCCTATCTAAAAGACCGCTTTCTAAAAGAGCTATCTGCTTAGTGATTTCGCGTTTTTCCTTATTAATATTATTAAAGCTATTGGCAGCGTCTTGGCCGCGCTTTACCTCAGCGTCCAAAACCTTTTTATCTTCTTCAAGGGCAGCAATGGTATTTTCTGTGCTGATGACCTGATATTTTAGCCATGAAGCTTCAAGGCCCATGCAAAAAATGAAGAAGGCAAGAATAAGGCTTGGCAAGGCCAAGGGGTGAGCCACAATTTTTGTGTGTACAGGAACGTGATTATCCACCATAAGGTTGCAGCAATATTTGCAAAGGCCTTGAGAAGCTGCGCTAAGGGCCGTCATATAGCGGGCGGGCACGGTGCCTGGGCTGTCAATATCTGGCAGGTCAAAGGCAACATCCCAGCGTTTTACTTCTGCCCCCGGGGCATGCTCACGCACAAGGGTGCGCCAATTTTGCTCGCCCCCTTCGCCGCCCAAAATAATCATGGGCGAAACCTTAAAAGAGCCTTCATAATCGTGCACTATGCCTTCCACCATATGTAGGGTGGATTCAAGGGCCGAGTCTTCGGCAGAAAATTCGTGATGCTGAAAGGAAACAGGCATGTGATTAACGGTAAGAGAAATGAGGGCGTCATAGGGGCGCCAATTAACAAGCACGCGCGGTCTTTCGTTATCTACACTTAAAAGCTTTACATCCACAGCCTTGGTAGCAGGGGCGCAGTGCCCAAAGGCAAAAATTTCGTGGGGCATAACGCCCATGAGCTTCACTTTAAGGCTGGCGCACACTTGCTCAATGCTCTGATATTTTTTTTCAGAAAGGGCAAAGACAATGGCCTGCACCGTATTTGTATCGTCAATGCCAAATTCGGCAAATTCCCCCTCGGGAGTAGGTGGCACATACACACCCACCATGGCTTCCGTGGCAGGATAATCTAAAAAGGGGCTAATTTCATAACGCCCTGCGGCCTTAAGGGCTTCTTGGGCTTTTTTTTTGCCAAAACGGCCTACTTTTTTGGGTTTGGGAAGTTCTGCGGTGGTGGAAGTAAATTCGTCGGTGACCACGAGAATGCGCCTTGTGGGAATGCTTCCCCATTGCTTAAAAAGGTGGGCTAAACGAAGCTTTGAGCTGTCTATGGATTGTTCAAAATTCACTTCCATAAAGCGCAAGAGTTCAAGGCCGCCTTTGCGCTTTTTGCGCACCAAGACCCCGCGAGCAGAAAACTCTTCAAGAACAGCCACCATGAGCGTGCCGCCACCACCTTGGCCCAATAATCCATTTGCCCATGTGCGCACGCGGCCCACAATATCCTGTAATCCCATGGTTTGCTCTCTTGTTCTTATCTCTTTTATAAAGATGGTGGGGAATGCTCCCCACCATCATAATTATTGTCTTCGGTGACGGTGCAAGCACCGTCAAGACTTAGGAAAAACTCAGATTAGAGTGTTGTCCAGTTGTCAGAGTCAGCGGCAGGCCACTTGTGACCTTCTGGGCAAGACACGTCAAACTGCCATGCTTCTTGGGCACCGTAATCAATGTCAATTACTTGAGCGTCAGCAGCTGGAGCAGCTGCACCTTCGTCAATAGCATACCAACGGGTTTCAAGGGTAGCTAATTCAGTACCTACGGCACCAGCTACAGTAGCTACAAGGCGTGGAAGAATGATGAAGAATTCGTCATGTGAGAATTCGTCAGCAGCAAGCACTGCAGTTGGGCAAAGGGCAGATGCGGTGATTAAGCCAGAAGTAATAAGTTCGCACTGCTCATTCACAGCCATGATGATGCGGCCGGCCCAAGCTGGGTTACCGATAAGGGCATTAGCAGTGTCAATGGTAGATGTAGCAGCAGTAGCAGCATCACCATAAAGGTTAGCAGCACCGGCGTGGGTTGCTTCATCATTAAGGTCTACAAGGGCAGCAGTAGTAGCATTACCGGAGAAACCGTTCATCATAACAAATGAGCCGTTTTCAAGTGTGCCTGGGAACATGGTACGAGCAGTAGGTGTGCCACTGGCATCCCAACCTTTTTGGTGGAATACTGAAGATACGCCCATGGCGCGAAGTTCAGCAGCTTCAGCGGTATTGATTTGATATATGCCTGGGAAGTTACGTTGGGTAAAAGCTACAGAAAGAATTTCTGTTTCGTCATTAAGGCCAGCAGTGCCACCTTCGTTAGCGTCTTGCACTGGGGGAAGTGTTGCAGCAGTTGCAGAAGAGTACTCAACCAAGTTGGTTAAGCCGCCGGGTAAGGAACCATTTTGCTCTAAGAAGAGAGCGGTCATGCCACGAATGCCCTTGTTGTTGGTATCGCATACGTTGTCAGCGGTACCAGAGGTGATGCCACCAAGACGGGGGGCAATAAGGCCAAGAAGAAGGCCAAGAATGGCGATAACGATGAGTAATTCCATCAAGGTGAAACCAGACTGTTTCTTTTTGTTACGTAAAGTAAACATAATTACTAAACTCCTACAATTAAAAAATGGTTTGGATTTAAAGGCAATTCAAACTCAGAATCTGCATAAATCATAATAAATAATACAACCTCAATATTCTAAAAGCCTTCTAGTCCCCCTAGACAGGCAGGGCCCACATTTTTTGTAGGTACGAAAATCATCCGATATTTTCGTTCTTTTTCTCTTTTTGGGATTTTTCACAAGGAATGCCCGTGGCGCACCCTTCGCAACAATCCACCGTAAAGCGGTATTGCCTACCGCAGGTTATTAAAACTTCTTTTTGCCCTCGTTTTAAAAAGCGCATTTCAACACTCATTTTTCCATGCCCATGATGTTCAAAAAGCTCTCTATAACACGTGAGTAACTGCGTTATCAGCTCTTCATGAGCCTTTGGAAAACAACTTACATCCACCATATATTACCCCAATAATATAGTACTTTCACAAAGGCACCCGCCCTACTCCACTTGAGCTATGGCAGCACTTATTGTATGCTTATTTCATATTTTCATTCATAATCATGAAACTATTGCCCATCTTTTCAAGGCCAAAGCGCACACGGTAATCGCCTATCCATGCAGTACTTTCAACCTTAAACTCCACATCCACGTGCACCATATTTCCCACCATGCTTGTATTTAACACCTTTGCATCCACAAGGCGTAAATTTTTGCTATTCCAGCTTTGCATTTTAAGCTCAAAAGCCTTTTGCAAGTCGCCCTTGGTGAGATAATAGCCTTCTCTTTCATTAAGCACATAGGTCAATGAGTTAGAGGAATAATGAGCCATAAGCTTGTTTATATCGCGGTTGTTAAAGGCGTCCATATAGGTTTCAAAAAAGCTAGACGCATCCACAAAATCTTCACCGGTAATCTTGCCTATGGTTGCGCATCCGCCCAAAGTCAACACTAACATCATGAGCAGAAAATAACGCGTAATTTTCACTCTAAGGCTCCTTAAAAATTTTCCACAAATTTGAACAACATTGAAATTTGTTTTGATAATCAACTTCAAAATCGACTAAGAAAGTTCTAAATTAATCCTATCTTTTTTTGTCAAGTTTTTTTGTTGTTTTTTTAAATTATTTATTTTATCATTTAAAATTAAATATTTATAAGCATCGACACACGCATGTTCGTGCTATGCACACTGCGCTTGTGTATATGTGCTACTATTAAGAGCGTTCGCCTTTTATCATTGGTGTATATTTTGCATATGGCTGAATAACTTCAAAACTCGGCTAAATCTACCTAGTATATATTTATACCACAGGGAGTTTTATGCCCTTAGTCATGAACCATAATTTCATGGCTGCAAATGCTGCACGTAACCTTAGTTCGCACTATGGAAGTTTGCACACTTCTGTTGGGCGTCTTTCGTCTGGTCTGCGCATTGGCAGTGCTGCTGATGACGCAGCAGGCCTTGCCATACGCGAGCTTATGCGCGCTGATATAGCCACACTCACCCAAGGCATGCGCAATGCCAATGATGCCATTTCTATGGTGCAAACGGCCGACGGTGCCTTGCAAGTTATTGACGATATTCTCATACGCATGAAGGAGCTAGCCTTGCAAGCTGCCACAGGCACCTATGACTCCACACAAAGGCATATGATTGACTCTGAATTTCAAAGCATGGCGCAAGAAATAGACCGCATTGCCCACTCCACCGAATTTAACGGCATAAAGCTTTTAGACGGCTCTCTTTCTGGACAGCATGATGGAAGCCGGCTTTCGTCTAGCGGCGCGGCAAAAATACATTTTGGCACGGGCAATGACTCACAAGAAGATTATTATTACATTGACGTAAAAGCCGCAGATACGGTGGCCCTAGGGCTTGCAACAGTTCACAATTCCCTTCCCGGTCATGTTGACATTCTTTCAGACAAGTTGCCCAATGGCGTAAGTCAAAACTTTCCTTCAGGGCTTGTAACCTTTGCCGTTATTCCTAGGGGCACACAAAACCTTACACTGCATTTAAACGACCTTGGGCGCAATGATTCCTTACAAATTTTCAGCTTAAGCGGTGAACACCTTGTGGGAACACACAATTCTGGCGATGACTGGACAACAGCAGGCATACATAACGCAAGCGATATAGCCACACAAATTATTACCGAAGCCAACGGCTTTTTGCCGGGGGCCATCTATGACGACTCAAAACTTAATAATAACCAAACTATTAGCTACTCTGATGTGCCGCCATATACCCAGTTTACGGTAAACTCCACCGCATTTGGATATTCAGGTGAAATAATTTCAAATAATAATGAATATTTAACCATAGAAGAAGCAGGCGAACATTTGCTTGTGCTTGCCATAGGCTCTGGACAATTTAGCTTTAATGCTTCGTGGAGCTCCATGCCCACAAATGATGGCCCCCTCATAACGCCCCTTACCATTGAAACCCAAAGTAAGGCCCAGCAAGCATTAGAAAAGATTGATAATGCCATTGTAGAAAAAGACAACATTCGCGCCCATCTTGGCGCCATAGAAAACCGCCTAATGGCCACCGTGGACAACCTTTCCATACAGGCCGAAAACCTTCACGCTTCTGAGTCTCGCATTTCTGATACAGACGTGAGCATAGAAATGACGCACTTTGTACGTAACCAAATACTGACACAATCAGCCACGGCCATGCTTAGTCAGGCAAATAGCTTGCCAAAGATGGCCCTGCAATTGCTTGGCTAACAGGCTATCGTAAAAAAGTACTCTACGTCGAACAATTCGTTTTTTGCTCAAGTCAAGTGCTCAAAAAGCACATTCCTTTCATAAAAAATTTGTTTTCTCGCAGCTTACATGCTTACGCTAGTCTGTTAGCCCTTGTACTATTCAAAAAGCTATACGCACTGCACTGTGCACTACATTGTGCACAGCTTTTGCTTTTATTATTCTGGTGTATCCTTTTCCTCTTGTACAGTACGCTTCCATGCATACATGCGATTATCAGCTACTGCTATAATATTTGCCATACTTTGCGCATCTTGAGGATAATGCCCAAAACCAATGCTCGCAGTAACTTCAATCTTCACAGTATCAATATGGAATATTTTGCAAGATAAAGCCTCAATACGCTTTACAATACTGTGCACTGTAGCTTCAGCTATAAAGTGCGGCACAATAAGGGCAAAGGTGTCATGACCTGTTCGCGCTATTATGGTGTCCTTTGTAAAATTATTACGTAATCTTTCTGCAAAGGCCGTTAAAAGTTTGTTTCCTATTTCATTGCCAAAGCGATCGTTGATAGATGTAAAATCATTAATATCTAAATAAAATAAAGTGAAGGCAGTGCAACGGCTCTGTTCTGGCTTATCAAGAAATTCATCTATGATTTTCCTATTATACGCCTTAGTTAAAGGATCAACATAGGCCATTTGCTTAGCAAGAATCTGCTTTTGCTCGTACCTATACACAAAATAATATACCAATGTTGAAAACGCAGCGCACAATCCAAAAAACACAATAGACAGTTGCAAGGCTGCTCTATTTTGGGAAGTATCGTATATGCGTAAAGTCCACGACTGCTCACCCATTGTAAATTCATGCACACTGGCAGAATCTTCAGGTAATTGTTCACTTTTGAGCACTGTATGGATCTTATTGTCATACTTGGTTGAAAGGCCATACTCATAGCCAACTGCCTGTAATTCTTTTAAACCTACATTATCAGAAAACAATTTTTGCGCATTAAGACCAATAGCAATAAAACCCCAAAAATTACGTGTTCCGTGTATTGTTTCAAAAACAGGACGCAGAGCCACTATGGTTTCTGTGCGATTATCGGTATATGGGCCCGTAAGTACAAATTTCCCGGTGTTTTTAGCATGTAATGCGACCTTTTTACTATCTTCTTCGTTAAAAATATTCATATCCAATGCCCATTCAAATACATCTTTAGGATACACATACTTAACAATACCTTGTGGCAGGTAGGAGACGAAGGTAAAATTGTTTGGCTTATACACCATTCTTGCAATATCAGCAAATCGCTGTTCTGTTAATCTGCCCTGATAAAGCGTGAAAATATTATGCAAAATATGCCCATCATGCATCAAGTCAGAAGTCGTATTTTGAATACGCTCAGAATATAATCTCAAAAGCTCGTGCTCTTTTCTATGCACACCTTCATAAAAACCTTGCACCTGAAAATAAGAAAATAAAGCACTACAACAGAGCATAACTGCGTATAGGACCTTAGAATAACTCATACAAACCCCTAAAAAAATACGATTTTGTTTCTTTGCAATACAGAATGAATTTACAAACATGAACACCTTGATCATAATTGTAAAATTCAAAGTCAAGTTATTGTTTTCATTTTACAGAAAAATTAGCTAGCATACAAAAAAATAAGCATACATAACGCAATGATTAACTATGATTACTGATAGTTATAAAAATTGCTTTTTACCTTTACTGAAAAATTAATTTTAGACAGCGTAACTCAGTGCAGCGCAAATTACGAAAGATAACATGAAAAATAGAGCAAATTTTGATTATTACTTAACTAGTTGCTTCTGAAAAACACATTTTCACGTATTGTTCGCGTTAACTAGTCGATGCTGAAAAACGCATTTCCATGCGTATTTCAGAAAGGCACGCTCACTCCAAATACCCCTTTAGGGCCGCCAGAAGCAAGTT
>CAYJOQ010000022.1:0-20570 GCA_964371825.1 uncultured Desulfovibrionaceae bacterium | reverse complement strand
TGATTTTTGTGCCTATTGTCGTGCACAAGTAAATGTTCAAGCTTAAGTAAATTTCCTATAAAAGCGCAAAAATAAAACTAGAAAATTTTTGGAGGAATATCATGTTGATGGATATTCCTCCAAGAGAATGAAATTAATTTCTATCCCCATTTAAGAAATCAATATACTTAGGCAATAGTAATTTTTCGTCATATTTTTCAAGAACAGTTTTACGAGCATTAGTGCGTATGTGGTCTAATTTTTCATGATTTTCTAAAGCGTGGCATACCGTTTTGGCTATTTCCTCAGAATTATAGAAGTCGGTGAAGAATGCATTTTGTCCATCTTCTATCACTTCTTGTGTTGATTCGGTGTTTGAAACTACCATAGTGCAACCGCAGCTCATAGCTTCGAGCAAAGACCATGAAAGAGTAAATGGCACCGTTAGATACATATGCACAGTAGAACGCCTTAATACGGACCTATAAACCTCATAGGGCATGGTTGGAAAAATATGAATGCGTGAGGTGTCCACGTCTACAGTTTCCTGCATGGCTTCTAGGTAGGATTTTCCATTGCTCAGCTGTTGTGAATACGATGTTTTTGGATCGCCAACTATAACAATGTGTGCATTAGGCCTTTTGGCCAGTATCTGTGGAATGCTACGATAAAATGATACAAATCCTCGATGAGGTTCAAGGGATCTGGCCATATATGTTACAATTTCTTTATCTTGTAGTTGTGCAAATTCTTCAGGTAATACTGTTGGAGAGCCTGGGCAAAAAAACTCTGTATCAATACCATTATGAAGTGTTTGAATTTTATTGTGATATTCAATAGGAAATTGCGCCTTTTGCCATTCTGTTGCAGAAAGGGCTGCGTCTACCATTTCCAATGCGCCCATAGTTATAATATTGCATTGTCTATGTAATGGCGAAAGATTAGGGATTGCAATATTAGCAGACTTTTGTATGGCTTGTTCTGTTTCTAGCTTATAATACCATTCAAAAAAACCTGTTTGACGCGCTGTGGGAAAAATTTCTTTAGAAAAATTGATGGTTCCAAAGTTGGCATGACCATGAATTATGTCTGGAATAAAGCCCTTATTGCGCAATTGTACTTGGCTTTCAGCAAAAACTATTGATTGTTCATAGGAGTTGATAGCATTTAAATTAGCATGTTTTTTACTGCTTATTTGAAGCCATTGCACATTCTTTGCTGTAAGATCTTTGCGACGTTTAAATAAGGATAAAAACACTACGGTATTTTGAGGGTCAGCCGCTAATCGTTCTGACATTTTATGGAACTGCGCTGGAAAATTGTGATGAATAAATAGATACTTCATAGCATGATATTCCTAGTTAAAGTGTATATATAGCTGTTATTTATGGCAAAGAGCGCCATATGGACAATAGCTGCAATGCGTACCTTCACGCGGCACAAACTCTAGCGCATGAGCTATATGCTGTATAACAAACTGCAAAAGCATGGGAATGCGCACTTGTATAATAGTATCCCGTGTTTCTGCATCCATTTTTTCGCCTAGCAAGAAGAGTTCTTTGCCTGTATCACGTAAGGAGACAAGAGCCGCATCATAAATGCTTTGCGTAAAATTATTTTTACATAAATATATATAACAAGGCAATTGCAAAGAGGCAAAAGTTGAAGCTACATCTTCAAGAAGCATGGCTGAATTTTGTGATTTTGGAGTCCATGTTTGTATTTGTTGCCAGAGGTCTTGGTTTTCCCAAGCCTTGATAGGTATTTTTTCTGTTTTGCCAGTCTTATAATCTAGTATGAAAAGTTTTTTCTGCGAATCTTCGCCATCAATGGTTATGGGGGGATAGCGATAATCAATGCGATCTATAATGCCTTGCAAGGTATATTGCGCTCCTTGCCCTTCTTGCACTTCTATTGTGGAGTTAATGGACGCTGTATATTTTTTTTCTAGAGCTAGAATATGTGTGAGTTTTGGTTGTTCTTGTATAAATCGTTTGAGGCGAAAGGGGGCAGCCATGCGTAACATCATTAAACTGTCAGGAGGAAGTTTGTGTTGTAATTCTTCGTAGTTAAAACACTCATTCCACGCATTTTGCACAGCAAGATCACTAATGTCGCCTTGTTGAATATCTTTGTGCACCATGGGTTTATAGAGAAAGTGCAAAGCAGCATGGAGTATATCACCCACAAGCGCAGGATCTTCACCTTCATTTACTTCTTGTAAAGGGCGAAGCTTGTAAAGGTATTGCAAGGCAAAGCGCTGCGGGCAACTAAGGTATGCATCAAGAGCTGTAGGGGATATGCCATTGCGAAGAAGGTTGTGTATTTTTTCTTGCAAGGCTGCGCCCCTTATAATGGGGATGGTTCTACGCTGTACAGGATGTACGGGGCAAGGTGCTGTATACAGTGGGGCAGTGCCGCTTTCTATTATTCGTGCACTTTTTTGTTCCTCTTGCCAAATAAAGGTGTCCACAAAGCGACTGCGACTTTTTTTGCCATCAAAAAGTGCTGAACGTTGGCTACCTTCTTGCCAAAAAAAATGTACTTCCTTGGCTGAGGCGACTAAGCGGTAGAGTGTATGGGCAAAAACGCGTTCTCTTTGCTGTGCGCTTGGCAGTCCGATGAGTTGGCGTAGGGCATCAGGTAGCAAAGGATCTTGAGAGGAAAATCCAGGTAAGGTATCATCGGTGGCATCTAAAACAAGAACATGTGTAAAATGTAGAAGGCGTGTTTCGAGCATGCCAAGAACTTGTAATCCAGTGAGGGGATCTGCTTCAAAAGGCACACGTTCGGCGCTCATGAGCTCACGAGTAAGGGCAAAAAGAGTGCTCTGAGGGAGTTTTTCGTCTGCCATGGATGAAGCTTTAAGTGCAGGAAGTACATTTTGCATTAATCTATATAAGCTTTCTGCATCAAGTGGGGCTCGCTCTAAAAGAGGATACGCATATTCCAATAATAATTCACAGACAGAATATACGGCCTCGGCCATACTCTTAGCACTATGAGCCTTTGAGAAATTGAAGAAAAGAACAGTAAAAACTTTTTCTAAAAGAGGCATATAGCTTTCTTTATGGTGAGGATCGTGTTCTTTGGAAATATTTTCAGCAACACCTATATTAAGTGCCAACGTGTGCATAAGTTCTGATGGTTGCACAAAGCGCATGCCTTCACGCAAGATGCTTTCTAAGCGAAACAACAAGGAAGTAATGCCAACACTTTCTTGATTTTCTTGAGCATCCTTAGGCGTATATTTGAGCATTCGTATATATGGATGCCGAATACACTGTAAAAGAGGACGCCAATGATACTTGGGGGAGATGTTAGTAGCTTTGTTCTCTTCGTTACAAGTGCTGTCTTCGTGTATTTCATGCTGCGCTGAAGAATGTATGCGTAAAATATTTTCAATAAGTCCAAAAATAGAAGATTTATCTAGAGGATATCCCATTGATACATTGAAATTTTCATTGGGAAGATGATGCAGAGTAGGCATAAGTAAATTTGGTGAAGTAAGCACGATGGCCGTGGACTTTTCTTCATGCCCTGCCATAGACTCTGTGCGCAGACTCTGTAAACGCTCTTGCACGGCGAGCAGTTGTGAGTGTACGTCATAGCCAGAAAAAAATGATACTTTTGGACTTTGAGGCGTACGCTCTGCTGCTCTATGACAAACACTGGGTATAGTGCATGTGGCTTGCCAAGATCGTATCCAGTGGGCGTGATCTATGCAGGCATTATGTGCTGTTGCTCTTGTGCTATCGCTAGCCATGAGAGGATCGCTATGAAGGCAAATGTGGGCGCCCTGCTTCCAAAGAGCTTTAAGCAACACGTGTTCACCTTGTGTGAGTGCGGTAAGGCCGGCAATGAAGACATGCACGTTTTTTTCCGGCCGTGCACAAAGTGCGGGAGGAATCATGTTTGTTTCTTCCCATTCTTGAGCGGCTAATAAGGTTTCAAAGCCGGGTGTTGTGACTTTTTGCTGTATAAGTTTTTGAGTATAGGCTTGATAAATATGACTTAAGGCTCCAAGAAGGGCTCCGGCTTTGGCAGAAACGTCTCCTTCTACATACAAAATATCTTGTACAGGTATGAGCTGGGTCATATATTCTTCAAAAAGAGCTGCTAAACGTCTACCCCAAGGAAGAAATTGCGCTAAATCCATGCGTGAAAAATGCGTGGAAATTTCTTGTGTTGCACTATCTTTACTTAACTGTTGTACGCAATGATAGAGCATGTGTATGCGATCAAGTAATTGTGCATTTTGTTGAGGAATATGCCCTTGGGTGCGAAAAAGTCCTACTACTTCTGAGATGGTAATTATGCGTGGTAGTAGGGCTGGGCGTGCAAGGTGTGGAGTATTCTTAAAAAGATCCATAAGGTAACGCCTAGGCCTATTGTGAGGAATAATAATAACAGATTTTCCTAGGCTATTGTGACACTGCGCGCAAATATACTCTTGTAAATCCGGTAAGAATGGCCGATCCCAAGGAAAGATATTAAATGGCTGGCTCATGCATTAATCCTTATGGTGCCACGAAGGAGCGGGTAAGAGTTCTGATACGCTGTCAGCATGTACCATGCGACATTTTTGCATATCAAGGTAGATGAGCACTCCTTGACTTTTTACTGCACAAAAGCCTTCTTCATGCTGTGCTATGGCGTCTAAAAGGCTAAGATAACGACGCAATTGTAATATGTGTTGTGAATCTTCTTGCCCTGTTTTGTATTCAAGAGCTCGCCACCCATAATGTTCAGTAGGGGGTATAACCGCATCAATACGATGCAAGGTATTTGTAGTATCAAGGATATTTTGCTCAGCAAGCACATGCTCTTTAAAAGATGAAATGTCTAAAGATGCAAACCACGTGATACCCTTAAGCAGATTTTCGTGAAGTTCTTGAATGTATTCTGGTGTAAGGGCCGGCGGAAGGGCAAAGGTATGCATGCCCAATTGAACGGCACGCTCTGCATCTTGGAGTGCATGGCCAGTGCTGTAAAATTGTTCAAGACAGTGGTGCATTAAAAGCCCACGTTTTATGGCTGATAAGCGTAGCGTGTCCTTTGGGTCACTGGGTAATAAATTTTGTAAAGGATTACGAAAAATTTTTAAGCGAGGCAGCCATTGCATGGGCTGTTCCATGCTTAGGGCATCGTGTGCATCGTTGGGCGTTTGTGCTGGTAAAGGAGCAAAAGGGTCATGTGTTTGTGTTGTATAATCAGTGCGTATTTGTGCATGGTCTGAAATATCTTTATTCTTTGTGTCAATGGGAACGCCGGATATGTAAGGCAGAGAATATTGCGCTTTGGATAAGAGTATTTCAATACCGCTGGCAAGGTTACGCATGCTTAAAAGTTTTGGCGTATGCGTGTGAAACACATGCAATTCTTCTTCAGCACGGGTGCATGCCACATAGAGCACATTGAGTGCTTCGAGGGCATTGTCTGCTTGGCGTTCATAAAATATATCGCCCATGTGTTTGCTGCAAGGAGCAAGCACATGGAGGCCATCTACTTGGTACTGTGTTGGTTCATAATCATCCTTTTGCGAAAAACTTGTCCATGGAATAATTACCGTTTTAAATTGTAAACCCTTAGATTTGTGTATGGTCATAATGCGCACAGCATCTATATTGGTGGGCATGGGCGCCTTTTCATCGTTCCCATTTGTATACCAATATTCTAAGAATGTGCTTAAAGAATGGCATCCCCTTTCTTCTGCGGCATGTATAATTTCTAAAAATCGGCGTAAAAAGGTTTCCGCTTCTGGAAAATGTGTAAAAACCCCTTGCAAGCGATACCATTCTTGTATGCAATTATAAGGGCTGAGCATATTGGCACTGGTATAAAAAGGAGCAAAGGTGGCCTGCCAAAAATTTGACCATCGTTCTTTGAAGGATGTGCTTAAAAACGTATTGTGCTTTTCTAAAGCCCATGTGTGCAATTCTTCCATGCTTGGACGTGTGACTTTTTGAGATGCTTTGGGGGCAAGCATGCTTCCTGTAAGAATGGTCCAAAAGGCAAGGTTATCTTGTGGGCAATCTAAAAACGTGAGCAGGGCGAGGCTTTCTAAGATGAGTGGATGGGCATTGAGTAAAAGACTGTTTTCTGTAATGGCAGGAATTTGCCATTCCATAAGCCAATTGGCCACCTTGGATGCGCCTGTATTTGAGCGTGTAAGAATGGTTATTTCATGAAAAGATCTTCTCGTGGCAAGGTCTTCTACTAAGCGATGATATAGAGCCTCATGCACGGCTTGATCAAGATCGGCGCTGTTTTCACCTTCGATACCTTCTAAAGTCACATAACCGCCAAGGGCTTTGTCTTCTTGATATTCGGGACGTATTTTTTGCGCAGCATTAGTAAAGGCTGTACAAAGCTTTTCACTGGCCTTGGTGTAAATATGCTCTGGGCAATCCTTTGCGAGCATGGCTTTAAGAACGCTTTGAGCTACGTCAACGTGTTCAAGGGGGCTGAAGAGAGCATTATTGGCATCTACAATACATCTTCTGCTACGCCAGTTGGTAGGTAATGCGTCAAAACTTACCTTGGCCATGCAAGTGAGATCTTCTGATTTGGCTACGGCGTCAAAAAGGGCAGAATCTCCGCCGCGCCATCCGTAAATGGCTTGCTTAACATCACCTACCCATGTGAGTGAGCCGCCTTGCGAAAGGCTTTCTATAAATAAAGGCTTAAGAGCGTTCCATTGCTCAAAGCTTGTATCTTGAAATTCGTCCAGCATGGTATGATGCACACGACTTCCAAGACGACACAAGGTGGTAGATACGCCATATTCTAAAGAAAGTATTTTTTGTGCTAAGAGTGGAATTGTTGCTGCAGGTATTTTGCGTTCTTGCTGTTGAAAGACTTCCAATTCTTGGTGTATGGCCTGCGCAAGCTCTACAAAGGGTGCTAGTTCTAAGGCTTTACGCAATATATAGCCCTTGGAGGCAAGATCTGCAGCGCATTGGCAAAGGCGGCTATAGATATATTCTACTTCTGCGTTGCTTTGTCCTTGAGAATTTTTTAATAGACATTCTTGGAAGTGGTTTTTTTGTAGCCATGCACTTCCAAGAATTTTTTCACTGCCGGCAGCGCATTGTTTAAATAAGGCAAGCGGTTGAACCTTGACCTTTAGATTAAGAGTTTCAATTTCTTGTAGTAATGTTTTGGCAAGGCGCTGATATTCTTGATGCATGTTTGTAAGGTGTTTTTCGATGTGTTCCAAGGGGCTGCTTTGGGGTATGTTTTCAGTAAGCATTTTTTGCACCAGGGGACGTAATGAGCTTAAAATGCGCGAACCCGTAGCAAATCCGGAACTTTCTTCTCTATACAATAAGGAATGGCATACTGCTTGTAATAGGCCTTCCATGCGTGTAGCTGTGTGCGTATTTTGCTGTCGTACATGTTCTAAGAGTTGATCAAAAATAGGCTCTAAAACCTCTTCTGTGGTAAAACTGGTTTCAAAGTCTGGTGGAAGGTCTAAATCCAGTGCGGCTGTGCGCACAATAAGGTGTAGTAAGCTGTCAATGGTTCGTACATTGAGGGCTCCGTATTGTTCGAGAATAAGCTGTATCCATTGTTTAGCTACCGTTGCAGATATGTGCTCATGGTGTTTTTTCTCAAGAGCAATTTCTTTGAGGTATGTAATGATACGTTCTTTCATTTCAGCTGCGGCGGCATTGGTGAACGTTATGGCCATAATGTCGCCAAAATCTATGCTGGATTGATGTGCAGCATGATTTTTTACCAAAGCGCATGAGGGCGCATGAGCACGCAGAGCGGCCTTTGCAAGGTATTCAAGAAAGCGTTCTGTAATAGAGTGCGTTTTTCCTGAACCTGCCGAAGCCTTGATCTGCTGCATAAATGGTTCCCCACATACGGGGAGTATTGGGGATTTTAAGGGCATACAGTGTTCTTATGTGTTGTTTTTATATTATTGTTAAAGTTTAGGTAGCATACCTGCAAGGTGTCCTTGGCCTGTAGATTCAAGTACTGCACGCCAAAGGTCAGAGTAGATATTGAGTTTACGCCGCTTGCTCGTAACAAGATCTAAAGGCAAATGTACAAAGCGATCTTGCAATTTAGCTACAACCATATCTGTGCGCCCAGCCATGGCTGCATGTATGGCGTGTTGGCCTAAAAAGCCGCAATATACACGGTCATTGGTATTGGCCGGTACAGAGCGTATCATATAGCTTGGGTCAATCATTTTAATGACAGTATGTATATTACGTTCGCTAAAATAACCTTGAATTTCTTGCTTAAGCATACTGCAAATATCACCAAGTGTGCGGTTACCTGAGGCATCTGTGGTGTGAATTTCTTGTAAAAGATGTTGCCCTGCACCTTCAGCTACCACAATAACAGCATGCTTACGATCCTTTATGCGTTCTTCAAGGGCCGGTAAAAGCCCTCCTTCGCCATATAGAGAAAATTCTGCTTCAGGAATAAGAACGAAATTAACTTCTTTAAGGGCCAAGGTAGCTTGGGCGGCAATAAATCCTGATTCACGCCCCATAACCTTTACAATGCCGATACCATTGGGAACGCAAAGAGCTTCGGTGTGTGCTGATTGAATGGCTTCTGTGGCTTTGCCTACAGCGGTATCAAAACCAAAGGATTGGGAAACAAAATTAATGTCATTATCTATAGTTTTGGGAATACCAATGACAGAAATGCGTAAATTACGTGCCTGTACTTCTTTACTGATAGCTGAGGCAGCCTTCATGGTGCCGTCGCCACCAATAACAAAAAGGGCGTTAATATTCATGCGCTCCAGCACGTCTACGATGCGATCTGCCGGCTGCGGTCCTCTGGATGAGCCAAGCATTGTGCCGCCAAAAAGGTGAGCATTGGTAACTCTTTCCGGTGTAAGCTCTTCAACTGTGTGGCCATATTCACTAATAAAACCTTCAAGGCCATAGCGAAAGCCTAACACTCCCGGAACGTTATAGGCATGATATGCTTCCATAACTAGGGCGCGAATAACATCGTTAATACCGGGGCACAGGCCTCCGCAAGTCACAATGGCGCACTTAGCTCTTGTGGGCTCAAAGTATAATTGTTGCCTTGGCCCTGCAGATTCAAGCTCTAAAAATGTAGGTTCGGTAAAGTCTTCACATAATTCAGCATCCACAAGAATTTTTAAAGTATCATCTTTTGCCCAAGTTTTATAGGGTAGTGGAGATTGAATTTTTGTGGGTCCAAGACGTAAAATTTCTGTAGACCTTAAAAGCATAATTACTCTCCCGTTGGTAGGTTAAGTTCGACAGCTTGAGCCTGCATGGCTTGTATTGCCAATTGCAAAAAGGTGTCTAGCTCAAGGCCAAGTTCACTGCATTGGCGAATGTTTTCGCGGCTAACACTGGCTGCAAAGGCTTTATCTTTCATTTTTTTCTTAAGACTTTTAGCTTCCATTCCGCTAATACCTGTGGGGCGTACAAGGGCTGCAGTAATTACAAGCCCAGTAACGGTTTCGCCACATCGCAAGGCATAGTCAAGCTTAGCGTTTGGTGATGTGCCTGTCATTTCCCCATTATGAGCACGTATGGCTTGTAAGGCCTCTTCAGGAAGTTTATCTGCCAAAATGTCACATGCAACGATGCCATGCGCAGCGTGGTTTTGTTCTGTTTGGGCATAATCAATGTCATGTAAAAGACCTGTGCGTGACCAAAGCTCTGCATCTTCATTAAGATGTGTTGCCAGTGCATGTAATACAGCTTCGGCTGCCTTTGCGTGTTGTAACAAGTGTGGCTGTGGGGTGTGAGTATGTAAAAGTTCAAGGGCTTCTTCACGAGAAAGGCAAAGGCTCATAAAAATACTCCTTATGTGAGAGTTTTGCGCAATTATTTTTCAGTATTTTTTTGTCCTTTTGTAAAACATTTGCGTGTTTCTTAAAATGCGCCTGTGCAGGGCAAAAGGTACAGAAAAATCAACAGCGTAACAGTGTACATGAATTGCGCGTACTCTTGATTTTGGGTCGCAATGGCTAGTGTAACTACTCATAAATCCTCCGCACAGTGAATTGTGCAGGATTCTTTATGTGTAGAAAAACATAGCCAGAACATATGCCATGCGTAGTCATATGGCAAGAACTTGCTGCTACGTTTTTTAAAAAATACCAGTGATGTTGATACGGTATAGAATGTGATTGCTGTTTGTGTATTGTGGGCTTATTTGTTTTGCCGTGTCGACTCTGTAGAAATATTGCTATGTATTTACAAAATATCTTAGGCCTTTTATACGTAACTAACACTGAAAAAGTGTATATGCTAATACTATGGATAAATGTAATGATTATAAGTGCGTCACGTAGAACAGATATTCCCTCTTATTATGGGCAATGGTTTGTAAATAGGCTGCAAGATGGGCACGTATTTATTCCAAGCCCCTATGCTCATGAACGCTACTCTAAAGCAATGCTAGGCCGTGAAAATGTTGATATAATAGTTTTTTGGACTAAAAATCCGCGACCTTTTTTATCCCACCTAAGGACTATTGATGCCCTAGGATATCCATATTATTTTCAATATACATTAACACCTTATGATAAAAGCACAGAAAAGAATTTGCCCTCAAAAGCAGCACTTATGCAAACTTTTATGGATATGAGTATACTGTTGGGTAAAAATAGAGTCATTTGGCGCTATGACCCCATTATTATTTCTCATAAATACACCCTTGCGTATCATGCCAAGGCTTTTGCGTACATGGCTGCAATATTGGCAAAATATACTACGCGCTGTATCATAAGTTTTGTAGACGATTATAATAATTTGCTGCGCCGTGAAGAAAAAAACATGCCTAGCTCCATGACTTTAGACACCATGTATCAGGTTGCTGAAGTGCTCTCTGGCATTGCACAAAAATATAATTTACCTCTATATTCTTGCTCTGAACGCGTAGATTTGCGCCCCTATGCTATTCATCACGGAGCGTGCATAGATAAAAATATTATTGAAGATATATTGCACAAATCTGTGCTCGTGGGAAAGGATAAAAATCAGCGCAAGGACTGTTTATGCGTTGAAAGCATTGATATAGGCACCTATAATTGTTGTGCTAACGGTTGTACTTATTGCTATGCCTTACACAGTGAACAAAGTGCAAGAGCAAATATGATAAGGCACAACCCTAACGCATCAGTTCTTATTGGCACGATGCCAGAAGATGTTCTTATTACAAAGAGAAAGCATACGAGTGTTATAGGCGACAGGCAATGTACGTTATTATAGTCGATGCTGAACAACACATGAAAATTTGTTGTTCAGAAAGGCACGTTGCCTCCAAATGCCGCTTTACGGTCGCCAGAAGCAAGTTTTGGCTCATTTTACGTGCCGACTATTATAAATGGGTAGACATACCCTTGGTTGGCAAGGGTACTATGTTTTGTCTGCTTGGGCTAAAATAAGTTCTACTTCATCAATGGTCAGGCCGGCATTATGGGCGATTTGTTTAGCGCTGGCTCCTTTTTTACGTTGATTGAGTATGAGTTCGCGTAAAAAATGTGGTGAGCGTGTAATGCCTTCAGCTTGATTAATCAATTTGCGTAAGCTTTCGGCTCTTTCTTCTATTTTTTGGTCAAGAGAGCGTAATTCTGCTTGGCGCTGTGCAAAGGTTGCCACGAGTTCTCGTTCTAATTCAGCATTATGTTGCAAACGAGCCAAGAGTAATTCTTGGTTTGCTTGTAAATTATGCACAAGATTTTCTGAACGTTTAAGGCGAACAAAAAACGCAACTATAGCAAAAAATAGCAGCACCTCTATGCACGCAAAGAAAATAATAACCCATGTGGCTAGCATAATTATACCTTAATGTTCAAAAGGTTTCCAACTGTTGCATTATTTTCGTCAGAAGATGTTTCTTCTTCTTTTTCTTCAGCTGAATTGGAGTTTTTTTGGTGTGCAAATTGCCCTTTGCTGTGAGCGTTCTCTTCGTCGGTAACGCGCGCTTCAACACTTGGGTCAGGAGCTTGCACTTGTTGATTTTCAAGTTTAGCCATTTCATTAGCGATTTCGCGCGACATGGCAAGACTTGCTTGCGGACCTGTGGAGGCATCATGTACGGCGCGTGCAGCAAAGTTTGTTTGTGCATATAGCATTGCAAGTGTTGCTCTAACTTCCATGGTTAACCTCCTTTAAGACATGTATTATAGGCTAGGTCATGGTAAAATTTTCTCCTTACGTAATACACATCAAATGAAGCAAGGAATATGCCATCCTTACAGAGTTTATGCTATTTTCCAAGATAGCTTTCAAAAAGCATATCGTCAATTTTTCCACTTACTAAATATCCGCTAAAAACAGAAGCCAGGTCAGTTTTTATAAGCGATACGTTGCTTGGATCTATAAGAAAATGATAGGGCTTATTAATAAGATAATAATACACTGCATCTCGCAAGAGAAATACCTTATTTTCTGCTTCAAGAGCTAATTGTTCTGATTTACTGACTAAGGCAAATTTACATATGAGGAATACTTCACCGCCTTTGCCGTCAGGTAGGGGAATCCAAAATGGTTCAAATGGAACGATAAAATCACTGGAAGGAATAGGCCCTTCAGGCACCGAGGGTACCTTAATAACAATAGGTTCCACTACAGGTGGAGGCGGAGGGGCAGTGCGCATAAAAAACCACCAACCAGCAACAGATGCAACAATAATGAGTACCAAAAGAGCACCAGCAATCATAAACATTTTTTTCTTGCTTTTGGGCGCTTTTTCGTCTGTACTTTCTTCTGTGCTTGAGGTTTCTTCTTGGCTTTCTTCTTCTTCAGGTTCTTCTTCTACTTCCTCTTCTTCATTCAAAAAATCAGCCCCATCAAGATCAAGGTCTACCTTTTTATCAGGCACAGCACTTGGATCAGGCTCTTGGCTAACCTCAATAGTAGGCGCTTCTTGCTCTGGAGCTTCTGCTACTGGGGGATTTTTTTCTTGAATGTCAGACATGCACTACCTCGTGGAAAGCTCGTTGCATTGCCAAGTATTTGACTTCTACGCTTTGGCAAAGTATTTACCAAAGCGTAGAAGGGGGAAACTAAGGAAAAATTTTATCAATTTTTTGTTTCATGGTGTCTGCAGTAAAGGGTTTTACAATATAGTTAGAAACTTTTGCTTGCACAGCTTCTAAAATGTTTTCTTGTTGTGCTTCTGCAGTAACCATGAGAAAGGGTGTTTCACTATAGCTTTCACTGGCGCGAACTTTACGTAATAATTCAATACCAGTCATATTTGGCATGTTCCAGTCAGAAACAATAAAGTCGATTTTTTCGCGGTTAATCACGTCCCATGCTGTGCTGCCATCGTCAGCTTCAACAACATTATTAAAACCTAATTGACGCAAAATATTTCGCACAATGCGGCGCATGGTAGAAAAATCGTCTACAACAAGAACACGCATGTTAGGATCAAAGCCCATAATACCCCCAATGTATCAATGTTTTAATGTTTACCATATGAATCTAAAAATTCTTGACGTAGTCTGCGCAATGCTTGTGCATGAAGCTGAGAAACCCTTCCTTCGGTAATTCCCATAACTTCCGCCGTTTCGCGCATGTTAAGTTCGTCACTATAATAAAGTGACAATACCAGTTTTTCCCTTGGTGTCAATGCGTCCATAAGGGGCACAAGTCGCTCCAAAAGTTGCCTTGCAGCGGTTGCTTGATAGGGCTCTTCATCTACACTTATTTCGCCTGTGCAGTATTCTTGGATAGCATCCAGTGAAACCCACAGTTGATTATGCAAGGCCTTAAGCCCTTGTTGTACATCTTCTATGTCAAGTCCGGTGAGTTGTGCCAATTCTTCTTCGGTGGCTGATCTTCCATGGAGTTGTTCTACTTGGCGCATGGCCTTATCTATTTGGCGAATGCGTTGGCGTAATGTTCTGGGGATCCAGTCAAGTTTACGCAACTCGTCAAGCATGGCACCGCGAATACGGCTTTCTGCATAGGTATCAAAGCGTATGCCAAGATGTGGTTGAAACTTTCCAAGTGATTCCATAAGGCCAAGAGTTCCTGCGCTAATCATTTCTTGCAATTCAATATTTTGTGGTAATTTGTTTTTTAGGCGCAAAGCAAGATAGCGAATTTTGGGCGCATAGTGTCGTACAATGGCTTCTTGTTCCATGGGCGAAAAGTCAGCCCAGGCAACGGCACCTGATTCCATAACTTCCCACGGAGGAAGGGACGCTTTTTGGGCTTGTTTTTCGTTCATGATTGTTTCCTTGTTAACAGTGTACGTATACATTTTTATTGAAAGAGTAAACGTTTCCAGAAAAATTTAATATTGCCGTCAAGTAATTTAGGGATATCCCATTCTGTCATATCTTGTGCAAGCTCTCGTGTAGCCTTAGCTGCTGGCGAGTCTGGACTGTCAATACACAAGGGTAATTGCCGCACAACAGATTGTCGAACGCTGGTATCACGAGGAATAATGCCCACAAGGTCTAAAGAAACTCCACTTAAAAAATGTTCACATGCTTGATGCAAGCGTTCAAAAACACTCTTAGCAGAACGAGCATCAATAGCCATGTTAATAAGTACTTTAAAACGTTCAACACCATGAGTATTTTTGAGTACTTTGATGAGGGCATAAGCGTCAGTGAGTGATGTAGGTTCAGGTGTGAGTATAATTAAGCGTTCTTGTGCTGCAAGGTTAAAATACAATACATTGTCATTAATGCCTGCACCTGTATCCACAAGTAAAAAGTCCACTTCTTCTTCCAAAACTTCTACAGCTTCTAAGAGCTCAAGTTTTTGACCTGTATCTAAAGAGAGCATTTCACTCATACCTGAAGATGCTGGCAAAATGGAAAAACCATAGGGAGTTGGAAATAAAATATCATTTATTTCCGCACCTTCATGGAAGAGGTGAAACAGATTCTTGGGAGGGGTTAGGCCAAGCACAACATCAACATTGGCAAGACCAAGGTCGGCATCCAAAAGAACAACACGTTTACCAAGCTTTACAAGTTCAACAGCCAAATTGACTGAAAGATTGGTTTTACCAACGCCCCCCTTGCCAGAGGATATGGATACAACTAGGGGAAAAGAATCACTCATAAAAACTCCTGACCATCATCAATATTATGCTGTTTGGCTCGTGGTGCCGGGCAGCTGTCGTTTAAAAATAAGGCGCCATAAAAGAGATTCGCTAGCAGAGACTAAGCTTTCTCTGAGCTCTGCGCCATAAGATAGAGCTGATACGGGCACACGACAGGCCGCACAAGCATTAACTATAGAACCATAAGATATTGCTTCGTCTAATTTACCCCAAATGAGGCTTCCCTGACCGCAAGGGGCATAGCGCTGTAAAAAAGCCGTAATTTGTGCGCCGTCATAGGCAGGAGAAAGTACCGTATGTGTAGCTATCTCTCCGCTATTTTTTTGCGAAAGCCCTAGATTATCACAAACTTTTTGTAAATTCTCTTTGCTGCTTACGGCTGGCATATCAATAAAAATTTTGTCCATATAGGCATTGGAAATTAAGGCCTTTTCAAGGCTTTTAGCATCAAGGGCTTCGTGATAAGAAAAATCAGAAAGCTCAGCCCAGTGACGTAATATAAGCCTGCCATTACCACGATGACAGTCCGCATTGATAAAGGCAATGCGTATGTCTTGTTGTAAAGTGCGTAAAAACAAGGCAATGCGTAAAGCAGTAGTTGTTTTTCCTGCTCCAAAAGGTCCTGCAAAGCAATGGATGCGCTGTGGCCAATTTTCAAGATTCCAAGGTAAAACAGGTACAAGTTCACCTAAAGACTCAAGAACAGAAGCTCCAGGAGCCATAAGCAATCGTCTATACAACTCTAAAGCAACAACATCAGAAACCCCTTCGCGTTGCAAGTATTCAAGGGCTACGCGTTGACGCGGCGTTAAGCGCTCAAGCTGAATAGATGGCTTCATAAGCGCAAAAAGATGCTCTTTAATTTGCAACCATTCTTTATGCCATTCACTCCAGCCTGTGGGGTTTTGCTGTGTTGGTATGTGTCCACCAAGGCCTTGCCCTTGACTTCTTCGGCTGTGGGCATCACCATATTCAGCCTCTTGAGCTTTTTTTAATGCTTCCGCTGCAAGGCGAGTAACAGCATTTATGCCGGCATTGGGCGGTTGTGAATAGTTGAGGCCTGATGCTTGTAAATCTTGTAAGGTGTGCATATCTTGCACAGCATGAATGCGTTCTACGCCGGCAGTAACTTCGTGTAAGCGTGCTCCGTTTTTACGATAGCTACGGCTACTGAGAATAACTGCCTCAGGCCCTAGCTCAGCTTTTATTTGTGCAAGCACTTCTTGCGTACTGTTGCCTGTGTAGGTTTTTACATGCATTATTCAATCCCCACAATGCCCACAGAATGCAAGTGAATATCTGCAGGAACTTCAGCTTGAGAAATAACCGGCACTGCAGGCAAAAAGCGCGTAATAAGCTGCGCTAAATGCGGGCGTACAAGGGGGGATGCCAACACCACAGGTTGCCCTTCGGCCATAACGGCATTTTCCACTGCATTGTTAATGTTTTGAATGAGTTTTTGTGCCGTAACAGGGTTCAGTGATAAAAAGGTGCCACCATCAGTTTGACGTATGCCTTCTTGTACAGTGCGTTCGGCATTTTGATCTAAGGTCAAAACTGCCAAGCCACCGGTGCTGTCCACATAGGGGCGCACAATAGAACGAGCAAGGCGTTCGCGCACGTATTCAGCGAGCATATCTGCTTGTTTTATTCCCGGGCCAAAGTCACCAAGGGTTTCGACGATGGTGAGCATATCACGAATGGTAACATTTTCTCGCACCAATATCTGTAATACCTTTTGCACAATACCAAGGGGTAAGATGCCGGGTACCAATTCTTCTACGGCCTTAGGTGACGTTCTGCCAAGGGTATCAAGTAATCCTTGTACTGTTTGACGGTCTAAGAAGTCTGCTAAGTGCTTACGAAATACCTCGGTTAAGTGCGTAGCAATAACAGTTGCCGGGTCAACTACAGTATAACCTGCAAGGGCGGCTTCTTCTCTTTGAGATTCAGGAATCCAAAGGGCAGGTAAGTTAAAGGCAGGTTCACGGGTTTCAATTCCGGCAATCTTGGTAGTCACATTTCCTGGATCCATAGCTAGAAAATGATTGACCAAAATTTCTGCCGAGGCCACTTGGTTGCCCTTAATAAGTAATGCATATTGCCCGGGCTTTAGTTGTAAGTTGTCGCGCAAATGTAAGGCGGGAATAACCACACCCATATCAAGTGCAAATTGACGGCGTATGGAGCGAATACGTGACAGTAAGTTGCCGCTTTGAGCTTCATCCACAAGGGGAATAAGACCATAGCCCACTTCTAGCTCAAGAGTATCAAGGGCAAGTAAGGCCTGAACTTCTTCAGGAGTATCCGCAGTTCCTGAGCCTTTGGCGGCCTTTTTCTGTGCTTGAACTTTTTCGTTTTCTTCATCTTCATTCCGTGCAGTAACTCGGGCAGCAACATAGCAGGTAATTGCCAAGATAAGAAAAGGAATGGTAGGCAAGCCAGGAACCAAGGCAAAGATAACAAGCACTAAGGATACCATTTGTAAAGCGCGGGTATTAAAGGTGAGCTGAGCCATGAACTCTTCGCCCATTTTTGCTTCAGCAGCTGCGCGTGATACCAAAAGACCTGTGCCCGTGGATACTAAGATGGACGGAATAGTAGAAACAAGACCATCACCGATAGTGAGCAAAGAGTATGTGGTTAAGGCTGTGCCCCACTCCATATCTTTTTGTACTACACCAATGATAATACCACCAATGAGGTTAATCATGGTAATGAGCATGCCTGCATTCACATCGCCTGAAACGAATTTACATGCACCGTCCATGGCACCGTAAAAGTCTGCTTCTTTGCGTAAGGCTTCGCGGCGGGAGGTAGCTTCTTTTTCATCAATAAGGCCGGCATTAAGGTCTGCTTCAATGGCCATTTGTTTGCCAGGCATGGCATCTAAGGTAAAGCGTGCTGCTACTTCGGCAATACGCGTGGTACCAGAGGTGATAACTGTTTTATTTAAAATAAATAAAATCATAAAGATAACAGCACCAACCACATAACTGCCGCCTACAACAAACTCACCAAAAGCGCGAATAACAGCGCCTGCTGCATCCACACCCTTATCACCGTTTAGAAGAATTAATCGTGTTGATGACACGTTAAGAGCTAGGCGCAATAAGGTTGTTACAAGTAATAAGGATGGAAATATGGAAAATTCCAACGGTGAGTTCATAAACATGGTGGTAATAAGCACCAATAAAGATATGGATATACTCACGCAGAGCATAATGTCTAAAAAGAATGTGGGAAGAGGAATGAGCATCATGAACAAAATGAGCACAACACCGCCAGCAAGCAAGAAGTCTCCTTGCTTTGCAAAACGCTTATAATCAAGATCTGGTAATGTTGCCGCCATGATTCTGACACCTCATATAGCCCTTATTGTACCCTATGTTACAATAAGGAATTTCTAATTAAATCGTATTATCTTCGGGTTTTACCCTTGAGGCGCCAAATATTTGCCAGTATGGACGCCGTTGCTTTATACAAATCTTCGGGGATCATTTCACCCACCTCTACACTCTTATACAAAGCCCGTGCCAAAGGTACATTTTCGCGTAAGGGAACATTATTTTCGCGAGCTATTTCTTTGATTTTTTCTGCCAAGTGATCAGCGCCTTTGGCAATAACCATGGGAGCTGGTGCCTCAAGGGCATTATAACGAATGGCCACGGCAATGTGCGTTGGGTTTGTAATCACAACGTCAGCCTTTGGCACGTCTTGCAGCATTCTTTTGGTGAGCATTTGCATCATTTTTTGACGTTGCTTTTGTTTCACTTCAGGGTCGCCTTCAGACTGTTTGCGTTCGTCTTTAATTTCACTCTTGGTCATTTTTATATTTTCATTATATGCATAGCGACTTTGCCAAATGTCAAAGGCTGCAATGGCTGCCATGGGAATGAGCGTATAATACACCATATGAAAACCGGTATTGAGCATATACGACATAATGCCGCCTGCGTCTTCATAAAACATAGGTAAAAAGTTTTCATATTCTTGACTGATAATAATAAAGGGCACAGTGCCAATAACCATGGCTAACAATAAGCTTTTTAAAAGACGAAAAACCGTTTGTGGTGAAAGGAGCATGTTTTTTAAAGATTTAATAACATTAAATTTTTCGAGTTTTGGTATGAATACTTGTGTGGTCCATAAAGAGCCTACCTGCAAGCGTAAGCAAAGCCAGGCGGTAAAACCAAGAAACAATAATACAGGCATAAGTATTTTAGCTAAAAATACAGCCACCCAAATGATTAAGCTATACACCGATTCAGGGTCAGCCTCAAAGGTATGTGAGGTGGTTAAAAAAAATCGTAACAGACCCATGATTTCTTCGCCCATATTTTCTATCCAAAAAAACAGCGCAATGAGGCCTGCCACAAGGCTCATAAGTTTACTAGCTTCTTGAGACTTGGCCACATTCCCCTTATCGCGTTGTTTGTTAACTTGTTTTGGGGTAGCTTCTTCAGTTCTGCTCGGATCTTGTTGTTTGCCAAACATGCTATTACCTCAAAGTAAGTGGGCTAGCCAAACGCAAAAGGTTTGCCATTAATTCATCTAAATTTATAATATATTGTCCCATATATTCTGCAATGAGTAGTAAAATAGTGCCAAGGAAAAAGAAGCCAGAGGCAATTTTAATGGGAAAACCAATATCCATAATATTAACTTGTGGTGCTGCGCGACTTACAAGTGCTAAGGCTAGTTCAATAAAAAATAACGCCACCATTACTGGAGCTGCAATACGAATGGCTAAAATAAACATTTCTGCAGAAAGTTTAATAACCTCTTTGAGCAACATATCACTCAATACCATGCCACCAGCAGGAATAAACTTAAATGTTAAAGCAAATGCTTGCAGTAAATATAGGTGCCCATCAAGAGTTAAAAAGGTAAGCAAGGCTACCATCCAAATGAAAAATGCAGTAATGCCTGTTTGGTTTCCTGTCATGGGGTCGGCAAAGCTGATCATGGTAAAGCCCATTTGGAAGCCAAACAGTTCACCGCCAGCTTGAATTCCCATAAAAACGAAGTTTACGCACATGCCAAGCAACAAGCCTAACACAGCTTCGTTCATAAAAAGTAGTGCAACATCAAGAGGATGTGCGGGCATAACTTCACCTGGTAAGGAAAGGTTTGGCCAAATGCCAAGGGTGATAACAATGGTGGCCATAGCTTTAACTTGCATAGGAATTCGTTCGGACGAAAAGATGGGCAACATGAACATAACTATGCTGACGCGCATAATGGTGAGTAAAAAACTCAAAATTGTGACGGGGGGAAAGTTAAATATGTCCATGCAGTGAGGTTTGCAAAGAATAGGCCAAAGAGCAAGCACAAAGGTGCTTATGGAGAGATGTTTTTGGATAATATTTAGTTATTATTCTTTAGTACAAGGCATGTATGATGTATAAGCGCTTTTTTTATACTGTTTTTTAAATTTATTAGGGCTTACCAGTCTATACTTCATTTGTATATATCAAGTGTAGGCGCAATTTATTTGCGCCGTTAAACGATTGATTTTCGTGCCTTTCCGCTTG
>CAYJOQ010000021.1:9208-21327 GCA_964371825.1 uncultured Desulfovibrionaceae bacterium | reverse complement strand
CTGAATATGCCCTTGGCTGGTCTGGTTCTGCTTTACAAGAAATTCTTTCTTCTGCAGATACTACCACTATCTTTGTACTGGCACTTGTAATGGTATTCCTTATTCTTGCGGCACAATATGAAAGCTGGGCTTTACCCATAGCGGTTCTTACCGCCGTGCCCTTTGGGGTCTTTGGTGCCATTGCCGCCACTTGGATGCGAGATCTTTCCAATGACGTATACTTCCAAGTAGCTCTCATTACTCTTGTGGGCCTTGCAGCAAAAAATGCTATTCTTATAGTGGAATTTGCTGTTGAGGCGTGGCGCGGTGGCAGAACCCTTGATGTTGCGGCCATGCATGCTTCTCGTTTACGTTTTCGCCCCATTGTTATGACTTCGCTGGCCTTTATCATGGGCTGCGTGCCTCTTGCTATCAGCTCAGGAGCTGGCGCAAACAGCCGTCACGCCATTGGTACTGCAGTTATTGGCGGCATGGTAGCTGCAACATGTATTGCAACACTTTTTGTGCCTTACTTCTTTACATTAATCATGAAAACATCGCTACGATTACAAGGCAAAAAAGATCCCAACATACAACAACACACATTACCTCTCAATGAAAAAAAGGATGTATTATGATGAAACGCATCTGCAAAAAATTGCGTCCTGTCGCAGGTCTTATGCTTGCCTTTTCACTTACGGCATGCTCCTTTGCTCCTCAGTATGAAAGGCCAGAAATTGAAATGCCCGAAGCTTGGAACAAGGTTGACCTTGGGCCAAACCCCATAGCGCAAGACTGGTGGTCACGCTTTAATGACAAAGTGCTTTCTGCCCTCATCATGGAAGCCTTAAAAAATAACATTGATTTGAATGAATCTCTTGCGAAGATAGACAGTGCCGCAGCACAAGTGGGTCAGGCACAGTCAGCCTTCTTCCCCAATGTGACTGGCACAAGCAGCGCTGTGCAAAATTCAACATCCATAGTAGGCCCCAATATGGATACCGCCTCCTATGAATCCACAGCGCCAGGAAGCCCAAGCCGCATCAGCAGTACCTATCAAGGGGCTCTTTCTGCCGCATGGGAACTTGATTTATGGGGAAAATACCGTAACCAGTATACAGCATTAACCGATGTACTCACAAGCACAAGACTGAGCCATTATGCTTTGCGCTTAAGTATTGCCGGACAAACAGCACAGTCATACTTTGCTCTGCTTGCCTACGACATGCAACTTGATACCGCAAAGCGTACCCTCAAATCTCGTGAAGAAGGGCTAAAAATCTACTCCATCCGCTTTGAACAAGGCGACATTACTGAATTGGACTTATTACGTTCACAAAGCGAAGTTGAAACAGCAAGAGCATCCATGCTACAAACCATTGTGCAACGTGATGCCGCAGAAGCCGCGCTGGCAGTGCTTCTTGGTCGCTCACCTCGCTCAATTATGAATGATAAAGCAGATCGTGGTGGAAGTATTGATACATTACCTGCGCCGCCTGCACTGCCTGCAGGTTTACCTTCTGACCTTTTACTGCGCAGACCAGATATTCGTGCTGCTGAATACATGATTAAAGCGTATAATGCCAACATTGGAGCCGCGCGCGCAGACTTCTTCCCATCCATAAGCCTAACTGGTTCTGTGGGAACATTAAGCTCTGAAACCATAAAACTCTTTTCCAATCCTTCCGGCATGTGGAGCTATGGCGCTCAAGTGGCCATGCCCATATTAGACTTTGGAAGACGCTGGTATGCTGTAGATGATGCTGAAGCGCAAAAACGTGGCTCCATCGCCTTATACCGCAAAACAGTACAAAATGCGTTTAAAGATATTCGTACATCGCTCACTGCACAGCGTGAAGCTGATGCCATTGTGGGCAGCATTCAAGCACAAGTAGACCATTTACGTAAAGCTTCAGAATTAGCTCGCTTACAATATGATAATGGTTATGCAGACTATTTAACGGTGCTTGATGCCGAAAGACAGCTCTTTTCTGCAGAGCTCATGCTTGCAAGCGTTATGCGTGACCGCTTAAATGCAGTGGTAGCCGTTTGCATGGCCCTTGGCGGTGGTTGGCAAGATGTAGAACCATTACAAAAAGTGAAAAAAGAAGAAGAAAAGCTAGAAACCTTCTAGTCAGAAAAAATCCTAAATGTATACGCTCTGTTGCGTATACATACTATGCAACAAATGCCAGAAAGAAATGTATACACGTTTCTTTCTGGCATTTGTATATTCTGTCATTACAGCACAATGTGCATAATAAGCGGAATGGTTATTACCGAAGTAACCGTGCCAATAATGATTCCTGCCACGCTTTCATCTTCAAAGACTTCATATTTTGCGGCAAAAATACTCACTAAAACGCCTGCTGGCATGGATGACATAATAGTCATACTGACTAATACTTCACCTTTGACTCCCAAAAAAGAGCATAGAGTATATACAAGGGCTGGCATACAAAGCAGCTTCATTACAAGCACCAGCGACATGCCTTTAACCCAATGTAAGCTTGCGCCCTTAGCTTTTTTTTCACCCAATAGTTTAGGGCCATAGGAGGTAATTTGTGCTACAAAGCTCATGCCCATACAAAAAAGAGCACAAGGGGCGGTGGTAGCACCCATCATGCGTGCCATTTCAATAATGGGGTCTGGCAAGGTTGCTCCGCTCAAGCCTATGCATGACCCTATAATCACCATAACCATAATGGGATTGCGCATAAAGGTTGCACATACACTTGTAAAACTCTTCCAAACATTAGCTGTTTTTTCTCTACGCAATGTAAGGGCCATTTCCACATACATAATAACACTTATGGGCAAAACTACACACAAGCCGGCGGCAACCTTAGCTTCAATATTATTGGGATACAGGAATAAAATCACCGGTAATCCCATAAAGGCAGCGTTTGGAAATGTGGCTAAAAGTCCTGCCATGGTTCGTTGTTCAATTGAGTATTTCAAACATCGCAATATACCAAATGTTATGCAATACGTGCCCACAGTACCAAGAAAAAAACCCACAAAGGACTGCCACGAAAATTGCTCTGGACGCATATCTACCATAAGCGAAAAGAGCATGGGAGGCGTAGCAAACCAATACACAAATTGATTTAAACTTTTAGCCGTTGTTGCAGGCAAAATATGGCTTCGCTCAGCAAAGGCCCCCAACAAAATAATACCAAAAATTGGCAACAATATATATAAGATATGTAACATATACAATCTTTATGATAAGCGTTGCTTAAAATCTTCATACCCAAATTCACGCACTAAGGTTAGTGTATTTTCTTGCGGATACCATGCGGCAATAGAAGGAAGCGTTAGGCCGTTAAATGTAGTGGTTTTCACCATACTGTAGTGAGCCATGTCGGTAAAAATAAGTCTTTGCCCAATACTGAGTGGCTTTGCAAACGAATATACGCCTATCACATCTCCGGCAAGGCACGACTTTCCGGCAAGGCGATACACATATGCCTTATCACCTTCTTCGCCGGAATCAATGATATATGGCCTATAGGGCATTTCAAGCACGTCTGGCATATGTGCAGAGGCAGAAGTATCTAAAATGGCCATCGGCATATCAGCTTCTATAATATCAAGCACAGTTGCGACCAACCAGCCCGTATTGAGTGCTACTGCTTCACCAGGTTCAAGATATACCTGAACCCCATAGCGTTCTTGTACAGAGTTGATACATCGGCATAGCAAATCCACATCATACCCTTCGCGGGTGATATGGTGCCCGCCTCCCATGTTGAGCCATTGTACACCATGTAAATACTGCCCAAATTTTTGCTCAAAGGCCTCAAGCGTACGCTCAAGTGCATCGGCTCCTTGCTCACAAAGCGTGTGAAAATGCAAACCTACAATACCGTCCAAAATTTGCGGATCTTGCTCTAGTGCTGCGCGTAAATGATGCTCTCGTATACCTAAGCGTGACGTTGGCGAACACGGATTATATATATCTACCGCACCTTCAGAGTGTTCTGGATTCACACGCAAGCCACATTCTATGTGTCGCTCGCAAGCAGCAATAAGAGGTTTAAAGCGCATCCATTGGCCTATAGAGTTAAAAGTAATATGATCAGCATGCCGAACCACATCATGCATATCTGCATCAGACCATGCCGCTGCAAAGGCGTGCACTTGACCGCCAAAATGCTCTCGTCCAAGTTCTGCTTCATGAGGTGAGGAAGCACACACTCCATGCAAAGGGCCATGCCCCTTAGCCCGAGAGAGCAAAGGAAACATATGCCACATGGCAAAGCCTTTTAATGCCAAAAGAATTTTTGCTCCGGTGCGCTCTTGAATACTTTGCAATATGGAAGCATTTTTTTGCAAAAGCGAGGCATCAACCACAAAACAGGGCGATGGAACATCATTATGCAACATTTCTAAGGTGCGTGAATCCATAATATAAAACTCCTGCATACGCTCTTTAATCAATCTAAATAGTCGATGCTGAAAAAGTCGCATTTAATGCTTGGTTTTTGGCAATTTTTCTAAGTTAACCCTTGCATATTAAGTGTACAACTATAGATAGTTGTAGTTTTTCAGTGCCAACTAAATAACACATTTGTATCTATTTTGCTAAACGCCCATGGGACATAACAGCCTGCTGGAAAAAAATTTTAATAAAAAAAGCACGGACACTTAGAGTAGCCTTTTAGAGCTAAGCTCAAAGTGTCCGTGTTATACTAGCAAAAATCTGTAAAAAAGACCAGTTAATAGCCACGCGCTTCAAGCATGCGCACAGTTTCTTGCATGATTTCTCGGCATTTCGTTTCAAATAATGGTTTTGCTTGTTGTGCGCCTTCTGCAGTAGATATATCAATTACCAATATATCACGGCAACGTACTGCGCCGTGCACGTTTTGAAAATCTTTAAAAAGCTCTCCGGTTAATTTGCGGCAAAGGCCTCTAGCTTCCTTATTGCCTATTTCTGCTGAACCGTGTTTAAGGCCCACAATAAGTATTGCCGCAGTTAAAGCACCACAAACTTCGCCTTGGGAGCCCATGCCCCCGCCTAACCCATTACATAAGCGCAGCATATGCTCATGAGAAAGGTCATATTTTTCGCAAAACGTTAACGCTACAGATTGAGCACAATTGCAACCTGCCTTAGACAATTCTATAACTTTTTGTGAAAGCATTATCATAAAGTCCTATAAATTATTCCACTTCTATGCATTGCCACGGAAGCCCGCACACTTGCAACTCTTGCATAAATGGATCAGGATTTAATTGCTCCATATTCCAAACACCTGCTTGCATCCACTGCTTTGTCACCATCATTTTGGCACCAATCATTGCCGGAACACCTGTAGTATAAGATATGGCTTGCGAGCCTACTTCAGCATAGCAAGCTTCATGATCGCAAACATTATAAATATATACCGACTTATTTTGCCCGTTTTTCTGCCCACGCATAACATTACCTATGCATGTTTTACCCTTGGTTAATGGACCAAGAGACGCTGGGTCTGGTAAAAGGGCCCGCAAAAATTGAATAGGCACAATTTTTTGGCCATTAAACTCTACTTCATCAATGCGTGTCATGCCCACATTGCCAAGCACTTTTAAGTGATTGAGATAGTTCTCTGAAAAAGTCATCCAAAAGCGAGCACGCTTCAGACCTTTAAGATTTTGTACAAGAGATTCAAGCTCTTCATGGTACATTAAAAAGCATTTTTTATTGCCAATGCCTTCGGGGAAATTATAATCCATAGACCAAGAAAGCGGATCTGTTTCTACCCATTCTCCACGCTCCCAATACCGTCCCTTGGCAGTCACTTCACGAATATTAATTTCAGGATTAAAATTTGTTGCAAAAGGCTGCCCATGATCACCGGCATTACAATCAATTATATCTAATGTATGCACTTCATCAAGCTCATGCTTCATAACCCAAGCGGCAAAAACATTGGTAACGCCTGGGTCAAAACCAGAACCAAGCAAGGCCATAAGGCCCGCTTCTTTGAAGCGATCTTGATATTCCCATTGCCATTTATACTCAAATTTTGCCGTATCTAAGGGTTCATAATTAGCTGTATCAAGATAGTGCACACCGCATTCAAGGCAAGCATCCATAATGTGTAAGTCTTGATAGGGCAAGGCAATATTCAATACCATTTCTGGTTTTACGGTACGAATCAGTTGGCACAATTCAGGCACATTATCGGCATCTACTTGTGCTGTATCAATATGTACTCCGGTGCGCTTTTTGACATCAGCAGCAATACCTTCACAGCGCGAAAGAGTGCGGCTTGCTAAGGTTATTTTATCAAATGTTTCAGATTGTTGCGCACACTTATGTGTTACAACACCACCAACACCACCTGCGCCAATAATCAAAATATTTGCCATGGATTACATTCTCCCTATAAAAAATACATAGACTAGAAGCTCTCTTGCCATTGCGCAACAGCGCCTTTAGAGCAGCTTCTCACGTCAAACAACAGTTTTACGCGGCAGCCTAGCCACCGGAACAAGCCAAAAACCGCGCTTTTTGGCGCAGTGATACAACATACCTTAGCGCATGCTGCATTGTGCAATGCGTTCTAGTTAAAAGGTTATTTTTCGCTACCATTAGTCAGCTCAGGGTGCAAGAAAAATATACTGCTGCTACATGGTATTTATGCACGTTTATTACTCTTGTAGGTCACTACTACCTATGCACTTCTTATGAAGTTACACATAGTGAGTGAGTCCTGCATAATTATTTTCCAATTTTATTTTTGTGCTTTAGCAATAAATTTCCTTAGGTTTGAAAATTTACTCATGCAGGACAAAAGGCAGAAAAATCAATCCTTTAACTGCACAAATGAATTGCGCTTACTCTTGATTTTTGTTCGCAATGGCTAGCGCCAGTGCTCCAAAAAATTCCGCACAATGAATTGTGCAGAAGTCTTAATGAATACATATACTGAATTCTTTATTCATTTTACATACATTTTTTTCAAAAAAATCTTTTTATTTTTTATATTCTTGCTCCCCAGTAGTTCATCACCTGTAAAAGCCTACAAATAAACTTTTATGTACTTAAAATAAAAAGATTTTCATGTTGACTAAACGTATTTTTCCTGTACAGTACAAAGAAGTATTCTCTACTTTTTCAGTAAGAGTTTATGGCAATTTTATAGTATACTTTAAGAGGATTAATCTATGTTTTATATATTTCCCAAAAATTTCCATAGAAAAGAAGGGCACAAGCATCAATACTCCGGTTCACTTTTGGCACATCATCAAGATGATTCATATGAACCATTACATACCTTGCTTTGCAGCATACGCTGTACAGATCAAGATACAATGGAGCCAAAGATTACACACAAGCATACCCACGAAAATCATCACGGCAAGTACGGCACACTGGTAATAAATTTGCACACTGGAAATTATACATATTCCCTTGGCACTACTAGTAAACAAAAAATGCGTGTGCATTTTTTGAGCAGCAGAACTGTAGGCTATGATACATTTATCATTCGTCTTATAGATGCAGATCAAAACTATGTGGAAGAAATCCTGAGCTTTACTATTATCCATGAAATACAAAGGCCACATATACAAGTGCAAAGTCATTTCACCAGTGGAAATAATCACACCTCAAGTCCTTCATCTATGCACAATGATGCACACACCATCACAGAAACATTAAATAATATATCCTTTGGAAGTATACATTTTGTACAAATACAACTAGATATACTTTCTTTAGCCAGTCATATTTTCAGCATAAATGGTATACAAGCACAAGGAGTTGGGCATGATATTGCCTATGAAGGTTTTTTTGGCAATCTTCACATTAACGGTCAAAAAGGGTCTTATAGTTATGCATTAAGCAAAACTCCAGAACAAAAAGCCTTATTACATTGCCTTTGCAAAAATAAAGGAGTAGCCCAAGAAGATTTTATCATTGGCGGCATCTGCACACATAAACAATACAGTCACTGCATAGATGATATTCTCACCATACATATACATGGCACTGAAAACGTGCCGCATATTGAAGTAAATTCTTCGCTTATGAATATTTTTTCTAAAGAAATGAAAGAAAACGTAGAAAAAACACTTCACCCCATTGGCCAAGAAGATATTTTTTTGCATTGCGTTCCTAAAAAGGCACACAAACCCATGGCGCCCATGCATCAAAAAATAGCATCAGCACATTCTTTGCCCTCTCCCATGTATAGAAAAATGCATCCTTTTGCTGCGTTAGATGTAGACCCTGAATACAGTCCTGAAGGGCTTATGGATCAAAGCCCTTATACGTCTACATCTACATACGACACCCATGAATCGTATAATGAAGACACCTTACGTGCATTTGTAGAGCGAAATTTAGCACTTGCCAAAGCATTGCAAAAGCAAAAAGATCTTATGGAAAGTCTACTCTATGAAGAGGAAGAACACTCCTGACATTAACAACGTACACACTACACAATCAATACACCAAGAACCCTCACAGCATATGTATAGTGAGGGTTCTCTTAGTATTTTTTTTCATTATTGAAGGCCACAAATCGCGCGTAGCACTTAGCCACTGCCGAATCAGGGTCCATATCTTTCAAATATTTACCACTAAGAGGAGGGCCAAACTCTGTATGCACTCGCTTTGTCTCAAGCCTTGCAGAAATTATATGAAGAGGATTTTTATCTAATGCCAGCCGAACTTTCACGCGCACAAAAAAATTACTGTTCATAAAAGTATTGGCGCGCTCCAAAATTTCATCATGCATGTATGAAAGCTCTTGTACGCTCATGGTATCTTCTCCGCCCACAAATAAAACTCCATCTTTTTGCCCCAAAGGGCACGCTATGGAACTTATTTCTGGCCCCATAACCATCTCCCAATGCTCCCATAAGCGAGTAAGCATACGCTGCTCAGGCTTACCCAATTGCAAAAGAAAACGTTCTAGAATATTGGTGGCATCTTCTGCCTTACCGAAGCGTCGCCTATCTTTTCTGGACATATTTTTGGAAAAATGCGTATAGAATTGTGGAATATTTTTCGACATATATGCACCCTACCTTTGACAAGAAGGACAAAAAACCGTGGTACGTCCAGCTACCTTGGTTGTTTGTAACACACTCTGACACGCATAGCACTGGCTACCACTACGACCATATACGAAAAAAGTATTTTGAAAAGAACCCACATCACCATGCGCGGTGCGATAATCCCTAATGGATGCACCACATTGCTCAATAGAAAGACGCAACACTTCTTGCACAGCCACAAATATAGTCTCAAGTTCGTGCATATTTACTGTGTGCGCTTTGCGGTCTGGGCGTATTTTTGCCCGAAAAAGAGCTTCATCAGCATATATATTACCTATGCCAACCACCAACTCTTGATTGAGCAAAAGGCTTTTTATACTACTGCGTCTTGCGCTTATGCGCATAGCTAATTCATGCACATGGTGCTCTAAAGGTTCAAGTCCAAGTTTTTGCCAAAAAGGCCATTGTTGCATTGTCATGGGTGTAAGAATTCGCACATACCCAAATGTACGACTATCATCAAAGAAAAGCTGAGCATATTGCTCACCTTCGGGCTTATGAGCAAAATGTAGACCTAGTATAAGCCTTGTATGTTTAGAGGCCTTTGCTGATGCCCCATACACAAAAAGACGGCCTGTCATTTTAAGGTGCACGGCAATCATATGTGGTATATCATCACCATGTTGCGCAATAGCAGTTTCGTGTAAGGGACTTAACTCTATAAGAATAAGTTTACCTCTTCGCAAAACACGGGCTATCTTGCGTTCATGTATACACATTAAGGGCAAAGAGCCCGAATCTAAGGTACGGGGTAATAAAAGAGAGGTCGAAGTAATTGTTGCCCCTACAATAAGCGGCGCAAGTGTGCGAACAACAGTTTCAACTTCTGGTAATTCAGGCATTATCGGTACTAAGATATAAGTCCAAAAGTCCTTGCGGAGGATTTACATAAATAACACCCTCTTCAAGATCAAAACCTGCAAGAAATTCCTCTACTGCCGGCAAAAGAATCTCTTGCCCGCCAGGAGCTCGAATACACCAAAGCATTTGTGCATCAGAAGGAAATTCCACCGATTCAAGTTCACCAATAAGAGTATTAGTGGCATCATCAATAACAGAAAAGCCTATAAGGTCATGCAAATACGCTTCGTCATCTTCTACCGTTGGTAAATCGGCCCTTGCAACATAAATGCGCACACCACGCAAGGCTTCTGCGCCATTTCTGTCTTGTACATGAGGTAGTGTGAGCAAAGGCCTTCCCTTGTGCATGCGCACTTTTGCATCTACAATTTTTCGCATGGGCTCTGATGCCGCTTGCAAAAAAAATGTTGCGCGCAAAAGCTCAGGGGAGTTTGCGTACCAATCGACGCAAATCTCCCCTTTAATTCCGTGAGGACGTGTTATAGTCCCCATATGAACATACATTTTGCTCATAGTAGCCTTTATTCTGATCACACACGCAAATAGCTAGAAATTTTATTCTAGAATTTCTAACACAGTACGTTTTTTGGCCTTGGTAGCAGCTGCACCAAGAATGGTGCGCATGGCCCTTGCGGTGCGCCCTTGCTTACCAATAACCTTACCAATATCTTCTTTGGCAACTTTTAGTTCAAGAACAGAGGTTTGCTCACCCTCCACTTCCCTAACGCTTACACTATCAGGATTGTCAACCAACGATTTGGCAATGTACTCAATGAGATTCTTCATAGCCACCTCCTAAGGTCAGCATGGAGGGCAGGTAAATTTTTTAGCCCATATGCTTTTTTATCAACGAACGAACCGTATCTGTAGGTTCCGCGCCAAGTTCTAACCATTTTTTCACATTTTCTGCGTCGAGTTTCACTTCAGCAGGATCAGTCATGGGGTTGTAGTATCCAAGATACTCAAGAGCACGTCCGTCGCGACGAGTTTCGTCATTGGCGGCGACAACGCGGTAAAAAGGTTTCTTCTTGCTGCCCATGCGTGTGAGTCTGATTTTCACAGCCATTTAAAATTCTCCCATAGCGTTTTTTATTATAATATAGGCCTTTCCCTAAAAGGGCAAGGGCTTAGTCCCAAAAAACAAACAACTTAAAACAAAAAAAGCATCTGAGATTTACTTTCTTTCAAAAGAAAAGCTTGTATTTATAATGCTTTTTTTATTTTTTCTATAATGCATTTTTTTGCAAAAATTTTTTTCTACATTGGCATTAATGGCCATTCATGTAAAAAAACATACCCTATTAAGAACATAATAACTATCTTAAAAAAAACAAGAGCCACCAAGAGGGAGCATACTCTTTTTGAGGATGTGGTTCTTTTTCATTAAGAAAATTTATGCCTTACTGTGCGCATATTCATTACACGGTGCGCATTGGTATACTAATTAGCTCAAAACAGCAACATTTTTTTGCTTAAGGCCTCTTTATAAGGCTTAATCTATACACCCTTGCTCATGGCAGTATTATTACCACCTACCAACAATAACAATATATGCACAAAATTTTTAACAACTATTTCTTTTTTCTTTGGCGCTTAACCTTTGGATCACGCTTTTTGCGCTTTTTGGTGGCACTGGTGTTTTTGCCACTACCTCCGGGTAGTCCCGGCATGCCGCCTAAACCACCAAGACCACCAAGGCCTTCCATACCGCCTAATCCACCTAATCCACCAAGGCCACCCAAACCACCAAGGCCGGGAATCTTTGGCATGCCGCCAGGCATTCCTTTAGGCATTCCCTTGGGCATTTTACCGCCGCCAAGCATGCCTTTCATCATCTGGCGCATTTGTTCAAATTGACGCACCAATTGATTTACCTGTTGCACACTCACCCCTGCCCCCTTAGCAATACGTGCTCGGCGGCTGCCATTTAAAATATCGGGGTTACGGCGCTCAGCCATAGTCATGGAATTGATAATAGCCTCAGTACGCACCATTTCTTTTTCGGGCATGGCACCATTTGCTTCAGCAAGTTTTTCTCGAATGCCGCCAAGCCCTGGAATAAGCTTTAATATGGTATCAAAAGAGCCCATTTGCTTTATACGGCGCATTTGTGTGCGAAAATCTTCCAAATCAAATTGGGCTTTTTGCATTTTTCGCGCCATGTCTTCAGCTTCTTGCGCATCCATGGTGTCTTGAGCTTTTTCCACAAGGGTAAG
>CAYJOQ010000021.1:0-9198 GCA_964371825.1 uncultured Desulfovibrionaceae bacterium | reverse complement strand
AAGCACATCGCCCATGCCAAGAATGCGACCAGCCACACGTTGCGGATGAAATACCTCCATTTCAGAAAGTTTTTCACCAAGACCTACAAACTTAACGCTAGCACCTGTAACAGATTTAATGGATAAAGCAGCGCCGCCTCTGGCATCACCGTCCATTTTCGTAAGCACAACACCTGTAATTCCAAGGCGTTCATTAAAAGCTTCGGCTACGGTTACAGCATCTTGCCCTGTCATGGCATCGGCCACAAAGAGAATTTCTTGCGGATTTACAGCAGCTTTAATAGACTCAAGTTCTTGCATAAGATTTTCATCAATATGCAAACGTCCGGCAGTATCAAGCAGCACCACTGTAGCTTGTGCTTCCTTGGCTTCAGCTACTGCTTTTTTGGCAATATCTACAGGATTCATGTCTACCGTTGAGGCATAACATGGCATATCAAGCTGTTTAGCTAAGGTTGTTAATTGGTCAATGGCCGCAGGGCGATATACGTCAGCGGGCACAAGATAGGGGCGCATTTTATCTTTGCGCAACATATTGGCAATTTTACCAGAAGAGGTTGTCTTACCAGAGCCTTGTAAGCCAACCATCATGATAACGGCAGGTTGCGCGCCGCGCAGCTCAAGCCCTGTAGTTTCACCGCCAAGTAAATGTACAAGCTCATCATGAACAATTTTCACAACTTGCTGGGCAGGGCTTACCCCCTTAACCACTTCTTGGCCAAGGCATTTTTCACGCACAGTATCAACGAAACTTTTAACAACTTTGAAGTTTACATCTGCTTCCAAAAGTGCCAAACGCACCTCACGCAAGCCTTCTTGAATATTTTCTTCCGTAAGTTGTCCACGACCACTAAATTGTCGAAATACTGTTGAAAGTCTGTCTGATAGGCTCTCAAACATGCGCTACCTCAAATTGTTAAACTTTGTTCAAGAAATTTTTACGCAATAAATCTTCGTAACTTAGAAAAACTCCTAACAGTTGCGACTAGGTGGGAGTAAAGCAAAGATTTTTTTATGCACGACGTGTAAACAAGTTAGGCTTCATATGATACTTTGCCTTGACTGTCAAGGATGGAGCACGTAAAGCTCTCTACACGTGTATTGCAATCTTTTCAAGAATGGTTAGATGTACACTAGAAAAAGATACGCATCTATTTTTGTTTCAAACTACTGTTTTTTGCTTGTTTTACACCTGCAAGACTTAGAATATGAGAGTGTTGACAAAGTCAACACGACCGATAAATCAAGAGTAGGCGCAATTTATTTGCGCCGTTAAACGATTGATTTTCGTGCCTTTCCGCTTGGCAGCTTTGCTGACAATAGCGGCGCAAACACCACAAAGTGGGGTTTGTTATCAGTCTGAATATGTTTACATACTGCTACTTTTACTTGGAACTTCACGCATAAAAAGAGAGAACACAGCAAAGACCCCCACTTACATATTGACAAAGAACCACGCTTTTTTATATACTGTAATATCATTTTCAAGCAATCAAAACAAAACTTTACGAGGACCATATGCCTACCAACTGCGGCAAAGCCCTAACCTTTGACGACATTTTATTACTTCCTGGTTATTCTGAAATAACCCCTGACCTTGTGGATATTTCAACCCAACTCACCCCTACCATTGCCTTGCGCATTCCCCTGCTTTCTGCAGCCATGGACACAGTTACTGAGTCTAAAATGGCTATTTCGTTGGCGCGCATGGGTGGAATTGGTATTATCCATAAAAATATGACCATTGAAAACCAGCGATTACAAATCGAAAAAGTAAAAAAATCTGAAAGCGGCATGATTTTAGACCCCATTACAGTGCATTCTGGCGATACGGTACAAATGGCTCTTGATTACATGGCAGACTACCGCGTTTCAGGCTTGCCTGTAGTTGATGAAGGTAAACTTGTGGGCATTTTGACCAACCGTGATGTACGTTTTGTTGAAGACGGCAGTAGCGTTAAAGTGCATGAAGTAATGACAAGCAAAAACTTAGTTACTGTTCCCATGGGTACAACCCTTGATGAAGCACGCAACCTTTTGCACATTCACCGTATTGAAAAATTATTGGTAGTGGATAGCGACAATAGCCTTCGTGGCCTTATAACCATGAAGGATATTGATAAGGTTCAAAAATACCCTGACTCTTGCAAAGACGACAAAGGTCGCTTGCGCGTGGGCGGCGCCATTGGCGTTGGTGGTATAGACAGGGCAAGTGAGCTACTTGCTGCAGGGGCTGATGTTCTTGTGCTTGATTCAGCCCACGGCCATTCTGCCAATGTTATTCGCTCTATCCAAGACGTTAAGTCTGCATTCCCCAACTGCCAGCTTATTGCCGGCAATGTGGGCACCTATGAAGGCGCAAAAGCCATATTACAAGCAGGGGCTGATGCCGTTAAAGTGGGTATTGGGCCTGGATCAATTTGTACCACACGTATCGTTGCAGGCGTGGGCGTGCCTCAAGTGACAGCTGTAAGCGAAGCTTCAAGAGCTGCCAGAGAACTTGACCGCTGCTGTATAGCTGATGGTGGCATTAAATTTTCCGGTGATATTGTTAAAGGCCTTGCCATGGGCGCACACTCTATCATGATAGGTAGCCTTTTTGCCGGCACAGAAGAAAGCCCAGGTGAAACTGTGCTCTACCAAGGGCGCACCTATAAAATTTATCGCGGCATGGGGTCTATCGACGCCATGAAGGAAGGATCTTCTGATCGTTACTTCCAAGAACGCAGTAAAAAATTAGTTCCAGAGGGTATTGTTGGTCGTGTGCCCTATCGTGGTCCGGTAATGGATTCCATTTACCAACTCATGGGCGGACTACGTTCCGGTATGGGCTATGTGGGAGCTGCGAATCTTAAAGAGTTACGAGAAAACTCTTCATACTGCGAAATTTCTACTGCAGGTCTTCGTGAAAGCCATGTGCACGATGTTATTATTACCAAGGAAGCTCCTAACTATCGTATAGATAACTAATGGCATCCACAGGAAAAATAATGCATTCATTGATAAAAAGGCTTACAAAACACAAAAGGAAGAACTATGGCCAGTAAAGTTATAATTATAGATTACGGTTCACAAGTCACGCAGCTCATTGCACGTCGTGTGCGCGAAGCCGGTGTTTACTCCGAAATCCATCCCTGCATTGTTACTGCGCAAGCAGTAAAAGCCATGCAACCTTCTGCCATTATTCTTTCTGGCGGCCCTGCTTCTGTTGGAGAAGAAGACGCACCTGCCCTTGATATGGGTTTTTTAGATCTTGGCGTACCAGTGCTTGGCATTTGTTATGGCATGCAACTTCTTGCCCATAACCTTGGCGGTCAATTGGCTCAATCTGTTACTCGTGAATACGGCCCTGCAGACCTTAGCCTTACCCAAAAAGATTGCCCATTATGGGAAGGACTTAGTACAGATACAACCACACGCATCTGGATGAGCCATGGTGATAAAGTAAAAAGCGTTCCTCAAGGATTTTCCATTGTAGCGAGTACAAAAACTCTTGAAGTAGCTGCCATGGCCAATGAAGAGCGTCGTATTTATGCAGTTCAATTCCATCCAGAAGTACATCACAGCGAAGATGGCGAACGCATGCTGCGCAACTTTCTTTTCCGCATCGCTAATATTACACCAGACTGGACTATGTCTGGATTTGTGGAGCGTTGCATAAAGGAAATGGCAGAACAAGTAGGCGACCGCCATGTGGTTTGTGCACTGTCTGGCGGTATAGATTCAACTGTAGTTGCTGTGCTTTTGCATAAAGCCATAGGGCATCGTTTACATTGTATTTTTGTAGACAATGGCGTGCTAAGACATAATGAAGGCGATGAGGTTGTTTCCTATCTGCGCGAACATTTTGACCTTAATTTAAAATTTGTGCAAGCTCAACGCCGTTTTCTTGACAAACTCGAAGGCGTTGATGACCCAGAAAAGAAAAGAAAAATCATTGGCCATACCTTTATTGAGGTATTTGACGAAGAAGCCAAAGCACTTGGACAAGTGGACTTTTTGGCGCAAGGCACACTATATCCAGATGTGATTGAATCCATTTCGCACAAAGGGCCCAGCGCAGTTATTAAAAGTCACCACAATGTAGGCGGACTTCCAGACACAATGAATCTTAAGCTTATCGAACCCTTACGTGAACTATTTAAGGACGAAGTACGCAAAGTAGCCGCAGAACTGGGCATGCCTGACTCCATAGTCTGGCGTCACCCCTTCCCTGGCCCTGGCCTTGCCATTCGTATTCTTGGTGAAATCACCGAAGAGCGCTTACAAATTTTACGCGCTGCTGATAAGATTGTACAACAAGAACTTAAAGAATCAGGCTGGTATCGTAAAGTATGGCAAGGATTTGCCGTACTTCTTCCTCTCAAAACAGTAGGAGTTATGGGCGATGGACGTACCTATGAGCACGTTATAGCTCTGCGCGTTGTTGACAGTGTAGATGCCATGACTGCCGATTGGGCACGGTTACCAGCTGAGCTTTTAGAGCGCATGTCTAGCCGCATTATTAACGAAGTGCAAGGCGTTAACCGCGTTGTCTATGACATTTCTTCAAAACCACCAAGTACCATTGAGTGGGAATAACATTTTAGTAATAACACAATTTCGCCACTCTACCCCTACTATACAAAGGTGCGAGATAAAGCAATACGGCGATTTTGCAACATAATCTAGAAAATTGCCAGAAATAGTGCACATACTGCTCATTTCTGGCAATTTTTCGTTTATACACAATCTTTGTATCAACGCACCCCCTTGCAACATTGCAAGCTTTTTACCTTGTTTTACACGCTTGCAAGCATTGCTCTTGAACGCTTTTTCTTATAGAATGCACCGACTATTTAAGCAATTGTACAACAATATTTTGCACTGCAAGACAAAAAGATACTACAATCAAATTCTTTAACGGCAACGCAAGGCTATAGTACTCTTGACTTGTGGACGCATTGATGAACTCTAATGCTCTTAAATACTCTGCAAACTACATTTGCAGGAGCCTTTAAACGGCAATTTAATATTTTGTTACGAGGGGATATACATGTTTGGCATAGGTAGCACAGAGTTATTAGTTATACTTATCGTAGCCTTAGTGGTTCTTGGCCCTAAAAGCCTCCCTGGCATTGCTAAAACATTGGGCAAGGTTATGGGAGAATTTCGCCGCGTAAGCACCGAATTTCAGCGCACTATGAATGCCGAAGTAGCTCAAGAAGAACATGAAAAACTTAAAAAAGAATCAGAAGAAGAGCTCTTTGGAACTGAATCTAAAAAAACGCAGCACGCCACAACAGCAGAAAGTATATCAGATACGGTAGACGCAAGCACAGCCAAAACACCTTTACTCAACAAAGAAGAAGATACAATCACAGCCCCTCAAGAAGACGCTCCTACCGCATCGCTTTCACCAGTGGAAAGTGCCGTGGCTAAGGCCAGCGCTGAGGCACAAGCACACACGACCACAACACCTCCCAATGAATCCGCTGTCCATGAGGAAAAGGCAAAATGAGCATACAAAAACGCCATTTGCCGCAAGTTCGCAACGAGGACATCACCACATTGCAAGAACAGCATGCTGAAGAAAGCTCCCCAGAAAACTCTCATGAAAACTCCCCTGAAAGCTTTCATGAAAGCACGCCTACAAATACACCTGAAGACACAAACAAGGATGCGCACACAGCCCCTGAGGAAGAAAGCACCACAAAACCCGAGCCTTATGCCATCGCAAAATCTGAACCGCGGGATTTATCAAAGCCTTTAAAGCGTACACCACCTGCACGCAAAAACCGTGAAGAGCGGGAGCTGCCTCCTCTTGAAAACCAAAACATAACTGAAGAGCCTCAAACTGATGCTACGTCTGCTGATACAGAACATGTTGCTACAGATGAGGCAAAAAGCGCGCCCATTAAGAACTTGGCAGATACGCATGTTCCAGAACAAGAAGAAGAAAAACCCATGAGCTTGATGGAGCACCTTGGTGAGTTGCGAACAAGGCTTGTGCGTTCTTTTATTGCTGTGGGTCTTGCCTTTGTGGTTTGTTATAGCTTTGCCGAGCAGCTCTTTGCTGAATTATGTAAGCCCTTAATTAATGCCCTGCCTGAAGGCTCAAAGCTCATTTTTACGGCATTACCTGAGGCTTTTTTTGTATACTTACAAGTAGGTCTTGTGGCAGCTGTTTTTGTGGCGAGCCCCTTTTTATTTTATCAAATTTGGGCTTTTGTAGCTCCGGGGCTGTATGATGAAGAAAAAAAATACATGATTCCCATGGCTGTAATTTCAGCCGTATTCTTTATTGGCGGAGCCTCTTTTTGCTTCTTGGTGGTATTTCCCTATGCTTTTAGTTTTTTTGTAGGTTTTGCCAGCGAAGATATTGCAGCCATGCCTTCTCTTAAAGAATACCTTGGCTTTGCGCTGAAGTTACTCATAGCCTTTGGTCTTATTTTTGAAATGCCTCTTTTTACATTTTTTCTTGCACGCATTGGCCTTGTAACCGCTAAAAAAATGCGTTCTATACGCCGCTATGCTGTGTTATGCATTTTTATTGTGGCCGCTATTTTAACTCCACCGGACGTAATATCACAATTACTTATGGCCATGCCCATGATGCTCTTGTATGAACTGAGTATTTTTGTGGCTGTTATGTTTGGAAAGAAAAAGAACATTACCAATGAAACCGAAGAAGCTTAATATACGCAATATTAGGGCATAAAGGAGCTCTTATGACACTACGTAGCGCGCAAATGGCACGCACCACCAAGGAAACAGATATACAGTTACGTATAACCCTTGAAGGACAAGGAGATATTAACGTACACACGGGTGTGGGTATGCTTGACCACCTACTCACTCTAACAGCGTTTTGGGCTGGCTTTGACTTACACCTTACCTGCACAGGCGATACACACATTGATGCTCACCATACAGTGGAAGATGTAGGCCTTTGCCTTGGAACAGCTATTCTTGAAGCTCTTAAAGATCGTAAAGGAATAGCGCGTGTGGGGCATGGACGTGTGCCTATGGATGAAGCCCTTGCTGAAGTTACCCTTGATATTTCTGGCCGTCCATGGCTTGAGTGGCGTGGCGATGCACTCTTGCCTCCTATGTTAGCAGGTGAAGAAACCGACGTTTGGCGCGAACATTACAAGGCTCTTGCCACGGCCTTGCGCTGTAATTTACATGTAAGCTTTCACTATGGTAAAAATGGTCATCATTTGATAGAGTCAGTAGCCAAAGGCCTCGGACTTGCCCTGGCCCAAGCTGTGCAACTGCACGGCAATAATATTCGCAGTACCAAAGGAGGTCTTGACTAATGCGTATAAAATCCCTTTTTCTTCTCTGTGTTCTTTGTAGTGCCTTATTTCTTGCAGTAGCATGCCAAAAAAGAACAGAAAATGCACCGCGTTCGGCATCTGTTGTACCCCTTGAAATCCGCTTAGGTATAGTACCTTTTACGCAGCCCACAGCAACAGGGGAACTTATCACAGGAAATATTCCACAAAATCAAGGCACACTTGACCCCACAGCCATGCCTGAACTTGATCGTATGTTACGCAGTACCATACAAAAAAATGGTCGTGTTATCACCGTATTACCAGCACCTTTAACCCTTAGTTTAAGCGACTATCATGCCTCTGAAGTTCCCATGGGTCTCGACTTTTGGGTAAATTATGGAAGAGAATATCAAGTTGACTTTTTGCTGGTTCCACAAATTCTTAACTGGCATCAACGCCAAGGCTCACGCGCAGGTGTAACACATGCTGCACACGTACGCGCTGAATTTTTCTTACTTGATATTCGCCAAGGACGTGTTTTCCGCCGCTCTGTGTATGAAGTAGAACAAGAAGGTCTTGTAGATAACTTCTTAAATGTAGGAGATTTTGTTAAACGTGGCGGAGGTTGGGTTACTGCAGAAGAACTCACCCAAGAAGCCATCACTAAGGCAGTAAAGGAATTAGGCTTAAAATGATTATTTTTCCCGCTGTAGACATACAACATGGCAAAGCAGTGCGCCTTAAACAAGGTCGCGCTGAAGAGAGTACTGTATTTGAAAATGACCCTGTTACTGCGGCTCTTACTTGGCAAGATGCAGGGGCAAGATGGTTACATGTGGTAGACCTTGACGGTGCTTTTGACGGGCTTGCCGCAAGTCAAACAATCATTGCAAATATTTGTCAAAAACTACGTATCCCTGTGCAGCTTGGCGGCGGCATTAGACATGCCGACACAGCAAAGGCTTACCTAGACACAGGCATTGAACGCCTCATCATAGGAACCATGGCCCTTGAAGAACCAAAAGCCTTTGCCAAGTTATGCGCTGATTTTCCTGGTCGCATTGGGGTTTCTCTTGATGCTGACAATGGCAAGCTAAAAACCAAGGGGTGGGTACAAGACAGCACCTTGCGCATAGAAGACGTAGTTCCACGTTTGCATGACGATGGTGCGGCATTTATTATTTATACCGATATCGCCAGAGACGGCATGCAAAGTGGCGTAAATGTACAAGCCATCAGCAAACTTTGCGCCATGAGTACCATACCTGTTATTGCTGCAGGCGGTGTGGCTACTCTTGATGACGTAAAGGCCCTTTATCCCTTAAGCAAGAATAGTTCCTTGCAGGGAGCCATCAGCGGACGAGCTCTTTATGAAGGCACCCTAAATCTTGCTGAAGCTCACGCCTTTATTGACGCACAAAAATAAAAGCTCTGCACAATTGTTTTCAGATACAAGTCAATGATTAGAATTTGGAAATTTGCTTAAACACCACAGCCAAGCATGCAGAGCGAAAGGCACGAAAATCAACCACTTAACGGTGAAGCAAAGCTCTACCTATTTTTGATTTTCGGTCGCGCTGACTAACATCAACGCTTTATAAACCTCTACATAATGAATTATGCAGAGGTTTCAAAATAGCATCCACGTTAATGTGCACATAATATAACAAGCTCCAATACATACTTTTGTATCGGAGCTTGTTATATAGTATCTACTAGATAGTCGATGCTGAAAAACGCATTTCCATGCGTGTTTCAGAAAGGCACGCCCACTCCAAATGCCGCTTTGCGGCCGCCAGAAGCAAGTTCTGGCTTATTTTACGTGGCGCGAAATTTTTCTGTGAACGCTTAATATGTGAGTGTTTGTAATTGCAATAGGTAGCATGGCTTTTCAGTGCTGACTAGATACCTGTATAGTTTTTCAGCATTGACTAAG
>CAYJOQ010000020.1:0-21577 GCA_964371825.1 uncultured Desulfovibrionaceae bacterium | reverse complement strand
GGCAACGTGCCTTTCTGAACAACACATGAAAATGTGTTGTTCAGCATCAACTATATAGTCAGCACTGAACAATACGTGAAAACGTGTTCTTTAGTATCAACTCTTTAAGAGTATACATTAAAAAAAGGCCGCACAATGCGGCCTTTTTACATGTCCAAAAACCGGAGAGGCTTGGCTTTGGACACATGGAAGGTAGGAGTTTACTTAATCAGCTTGTTTACGAATAAATGCTGGCATTTCAAATTCATTTTCATCAAAAACAAATTCATCACTGCCAGGGTTATGGTTAGTAGCTGGACTTCTGTTTAAAAATTCGCCTTTGCGCACATAGGGTGGCAAGTCACTCTTATTATCATACCAACTTTCCACTTGACCTCTGCGTGATACATTTTGTGTGTATGTATCATGCATGGTAGCAGCTTCACGCTCTTGCACAGGGTGTGTATTCTGTACAGGCGGCGTATTTTGTGCCTGTGGTGCGTAAGTGTGCTGCGTTGGAACTACATTTTGTAAAGGCTGTGGTTGTCTATGCGCTCCTTGAGCAGGTGCTACTGCACTTGCCCCTGGCTGACGAAAGTTAGTCACATTAGAAATAATATTTTCTTCTGCGGCATACATACGATCAACTGATTCAATACCCGTTGCAACAACAGTTATGCGTAGTTCATCGCCAACTTTTTCATCAAAGACCACACCAAAGAATATATTGGCATCTGGATGCGCTGCTGCGCCAATAATTTCGCCAATTTCATGTACTTCATCAAGAGAAATATCTGCAGAAGCAGTAATATTATATAAAACAGCCTTAGCGCCTTCTAGTGATACATCTTCAAGTAATGGACTTATAATGGCAAGCTTTGCTGCTTCACGAGCGCGATTTTCACCTGATGCTATACCTGTGCCCATAAGTGCAAGACCAGCTTCAGACATGGCAGTTCTCACGTCTGCAAAATCAAGGTTAATAAGACCCTCTTCCATGATTACGTCTGAAATACCTTTCACTGCGTAATATAAAACATCATTTGCTTTTTTAAGCATTTCAGTAAACGTAGCTTTCTTTTGCGCAAATGTAAGTAATCGATCATTAGGAATAGTAATAAGGCAATCCACATGCTGACGCAATTCTGCAAGTCCAGCCTCGGCAGATTTACTACGCTTTGAACCTTCAAATGAAAAGGGTTTTGTAACAACAGCTACAGTTAATGCGCCCAATTCTTTGGCCGTTTGCGCTATTATAGGTGCAGCACCAGTACCTGTGCCACCGCCCATACCTGCCGTAACAAAAACCATATCTGCATCACCAATGGCTTCGCGAATGGCAGAAACACTTTCTAATGCAGCTTCTTTGCCGCGTGCAGGGTTAGCTCCGGCTCCTAGGCCACGAGTTAACTCTACGCCAATTTGGATTTTATGTGGGGCAGTACTCTTATTTAGTGCTTGTACATCAGTATTGGCACAAACAAAACTTACACCACTAATGCCTGAGGTAATCATATTTTGCACGGCGTTACCACCACCGCCCCCAACACCAATAACTTTTATCTTTGCATGCGATCCACTCATCAGATCTTCATCAAATTCATAAAATTCCATACGCCTCTCCTCATTCTAATAATCAAAGTCTAAGAAATATCCTTAAACCACTTTTTCATGCGCACCAATACACCATTAAACATGGATGTTTCGTGACTCGTAAAGTTCTTTTGCCCATCGTTTTCTTTTTCCGCACCATATTTTAACAATCCCACTGCGGTAGCAAATTTTGGGCTATTAACAACATCCTTAAGTCCGCCCACATTACGTGGATACCCTATACGTGTTGGAAGATTAAATATTTGTTCACCAAGCTCTTGACAACCTTCCACAAGAGCAGTGCCTCCAGTAAGCACTATGCCTGCTCCAATCAAGTCTTTATAACCTGAGCGGATAAGTGTTTGATCAACAAGATATAAAATTTCTTCCATACGAGGTTCACAAATTTGTGCCAATACTTTACGAGGAATACGCCCTGCATCTCGCCCGCCCACACTTGGAACCTCTATAGATTCTTCACGACGAACCATGTCCATAAGGGCACAGCCGTACTTTACTTTAATTTTTTCAGCAGCAGTCATGGGGGTTCGTAAACCAAAGGCAATATCATTGGTAAGATTTTGCCCGCCAAGGGCAAGTACCGCTGTATGCTTTATGGCATCATTAACAAAAATAGCTATGTCTGTTGTGCCACCACCAAGATCTACTAGGGCAACGCCAATTTCGCGCTCTTCCTTAGTTAGCACAGCCTTTGCTGAAGCAAGCGACTCAAGGGCAATATCAGCAACTTCTAAACCACTTCGATGGCACGAACGCACAATATTTTGCGCTGAAGAAACTGCCCCTGTAACTATATGCACCTTAACTTCAAGGCGCACTCCTGCCATACCAAGTGGGTTAGCAATGCCGCGTTGATCATCAACTACATATTCTTGAGGTAATATATGTATAACCTCTCTATCAGCCGGAATAGCCACAGCTCTGGCAGCATCTAAGGCTCGCTCTATATCACGCTGTTCTACTTCTCCGCCTTTTACAGCAATAACACCATGGCTATTAATACCCATAATATGACTGCCGGCAATGCCCACATAAATTTTTTCTATTTCGCAGCCAGCCATAAGCTCTGCTTCATCAAGAGCCTTGCGAACGCATTGCACGGTTTGATCTATATTTACTACCACGCCCTTGCGTAATCCCGTAGACGGACAAGTGCCAATGCCGACAATATCAATAACGCCATCTTCTGCGAGTTCACCAACTACAGCGCAAATCTTGGTAGTACCTATGTCTAGTCCAACTATAAGTTCAGATTTACTCATACAAAAACTCCCAGAAAATTCTCATGGCCTTAAACATTTTTTATAACCCACACATTTCCATCTGTGGCTCGAATTTCACGAACTATCGACAACTCTTTGCGTCTTGCCAAATCACCAATGGTTATTGAAAGGCGTTGCAAATTTTTTTTCCAATTATCTAAAGCTATACTTAAAAGCATATCTTTATCATCAATATAAAGCTCTATCCCCTTTGCTGCACTTAAGCGTAACGCAGATATAGCTCCAAATTCTACTGGCAAATGGCCTGCTTGCAAATCATGCAAATATACATGTAACCTTTCTACCGTATCTTCTTGCCCAGCTTCCACCTCAAGGGTTGGCAAGGCTATAAAATTACTCGTTTCAACAGGCGCTATAAGCTTGCCCTTTGAATCTGCATAATACAAAACATCTTGGCGTTTTACCCAAAAAGAAGGTATGCGTTCTTTAATGGTTATCATAAACCTGTCTGGCAAAATGCGCTTAACAGAAACTTCTTCTACCCAAGGCGTTTTCAAAAGTCTTTGCTCAATGCCTGCAATATTAATATGTAGTGAATTATCACCTATATGCACCTTTGCTAAATCGCGCACCATCTGCTGCGACAAACGTACATTACCTACAATATCCACATGGCTAGTGGCAAAATATTCACTTGATGTTGCTGTTTTATGTATCCATACTGCGCCTAAGCCAACTCCAACAATAAGAATAGAGCCTATGACTGAATACAATAAAAACACACCAAGACTTTTTAATGAAGAAAGGGAAGAAAAGGAGATGAACCGTAGCTTTGGCAATGTGAAAGATTTTTTTTTCACATTGTTAGTTTGCTTATAGGAGTTCTTAGCACTCTTTCGCTTTTGTATCACAGGCTGACGTTGATTACGCTGCCTACTTACCCTTCCTGACATAAAATTTTCACCTCAGGTTCAAGCTTTATTGCAAATCTCTCAAAAACAGCTTCTTGAGCTTCAGCTAACAAATCAAATGCTGCCGTTGCTGTGCCTGAACCTTCATTCACTAAAAAATTCGCATGCTGAGGTGAGAACTGCATGCCACCCTTCCTTTTTCCTTTAAATCCGCATACATCAAGCAACTTACCGGCGGGATTTTCTACACTTGGATTTTTAAAAACACAGCCCGCGCTCCATGCTCTTACCGGTTGTGTAGACTTTTTCTTGAAAAAGTTGTGAAACATTCTCTTTTTAATGCCATTACTATCTTCATGGGTCAAGATAAAAGTTGCTTCTAAAATCAAAAACCATGTATTTAATTTATGTATTACAAATTTTCTGTAGTCATAAGAAAAATCTTCTGTACCCAAACAAACAACCCCCACTTGAGGAGAGTAAATTTGTACAGAGTGTAGTGCTGCGCACGTTTCATCTCCAAACGAACCTGCATTCATAGCAACGGCCCCACCAACACTACCTGGAATGCCACAAAGACCTTCTAATCCGCTAAACCCATTTTTTGCACACATACCTAAAAGACGCGGCAAACGAACCCCATTGCCAACGCTTACAAATATTTTTTCAGAGTCATTTTTTACAATTGTTGGCGCTTGATTGCATTTTGGCTTAACAAGCACCAAGGGTATATCTGCATCTGATGCCAAAATATTACTTCCGGCTCCTAATACAAAAACAGAGCCGCCTAATTTTTTTATAGTTGCATCTAAATCCGGTATATCATCCACATGTGAAAAGCTCACTTCAGCTATAGCCTTACCTCCTAAACGTAGAGTAGTTCGCTCAGCTAAAATGGGTTCGTGAATAATATGCAACATATAATTTCCTAATATTTAATCAATACAAATTGCTTATGTACTGCATAAGCATCTTCTATTTTATATTTATTACAGAACTTTTTATTTTTCAGCTATAAATTGCGGCCCGACCTTGGTAATGGTTCCCGCACCCAAGGTTAAAAACACATCTCCAGGCTGCACATAGGCTTTTACTTCTTGAATAAGTGTTTCAAAATCTTGACAATAGGTCACATCCACTGTGGATACTTGCCGAATGCCTTGCGCAAGACTTTGCCCACTCACTCCAGGAATCGGTTTTTCTGAGGCAGCATACACTTCGCTCAACAATAGTTTATCAACCACATCAAATGATTTGCAAAATTCGCCAAAAAAAGCCTGAGTACGGCTAAAACGATGCGGTTGAAAAGCTACAAGTAATCGCTTATCAGGATATACCTGCTTTGCCGTTGCTAGCGTTGCTGCAATTTCAGCAGGATGATGCGCATAATCGTCAATCACAATCACGCCATCTTTTTCACCCTTATGTTCAAAACGTCGCCCAACACCACCAAAACGCGCTAAGCCTTCTTGACAATATTGCGCGCTAATTCCCGCTTCAAGCGCCACACCAATGGCAGCTAATGCATTTAAAATATTATGCATACCAGGTTGAGCTAATTCCATAATACCAAGACTTTGCTCATGTAAAAAAACTTCAAAGCGGCTTACCTTACCGCACTCTATTACTGAGGCGCGCAAAGCATTTTCTTCACCAAATCCATAGGTAAGCACTGGTCTATTAATTTCAGGAAGCAAACGGCGCACGCCTTTATCATCCCCGCAAACGATATTATTGCCATAAAAGGGAACCTTGTTCATGAAGGTGATAAAGGCTGTATCAAGTTCTTGCATAGTAGCATAATAATCCACATGATCTAGGTCCACATTGGTGACCACATTGATAATGGGAAATAAACAAAGAAATGATCCGTCTGATTCATCTGCTTCAGCCACAAGGTATTTACCCTCACCAAGACGTGCATTGGCACCATAAGCATTCAATAATCCACCTATAATTACAGTAGGATCAAGACCAGCAGCATCAAAAATTGCTGCTGTAAGTGAGGTGGTGGTGGTTTTACCGTGTGTTCCTGCAATGGCAATTCCTTGGCGTAGGCGCATAAGCTCTGCCAACATTTCAGCTCGAGGAATAATGGGTATACCACGCTTGCGTGCAATGAGTACTTCTGGATTATCTTCGCCAATAGCAGTTGATTTTACCAAAACTTGTACATCACCAACATGTTCTTCTGCATGACCTATATGAATATGTGCACCAAGTTTACGTAAACGTTGCACAGTAGCTGACTCACCCATATCTGAACCATAAACAACATGCCCAAGATTAAGCAAAACCTCAGCAATGCCGCTCATACCAGAGCCACCAATACCCACCATATGAATGCCACGCACTTTAAGCATATAAGCCTCTTTAAATTTTATACAATCACTTTTTGATTAAGCCATGAACGTGCTTTGCAATATCATGGGCTGCTTGCACCTTAGCTTGTGCCAGCGATGCTAATGCCATGGCCTGAACAGTATGTGCATCTTGTATTAACTCTATAATATTTCGAACAAATTGCCCTCTATCTTCAGCAGATTGCAAATGTTTTTCGTCAAACACTCTAGCGGCATTATGCGCTGCTAACAGTTGAGCATTATGCCATTGATGATTATGGGTTGCGTAAGGAAAAGGTACAAAAACTGCGCCTCGCCCAGCGGCTGCAAGTTCTGCTACAGTGGATGCTCCTGATCGACAAAGTACAAGATCTGACCATGCGTAGGCTGCATCCATATTGTGCACAAAATCAGCAACTAATAAACCATGCTCATGTTCTGTAGGCATACCTGCTGCTGTATATGCTGCATGTACTCTAGCAAAATCTGCCTTGCCCGTTTGATGCCAAAGCTGTACACCAGCATTTTTAAAAGCATCTAAATGTTCGATAACTATGCTGTTTATAGCCTTTGCTCCTTGTGAGCCACCCACAATAAGCAACCTCTTACCTGAAAAATCATGAGCTCTTGCCCCATGAAGCGTATGTTCGCCTAATTCAGCTAAGGCTTCGCGAACAGGGTTTCCTGTATGAACACATTTTTCTGATGCAAAGCCCTGACCTTGATGTGCATTCATAGAAAGGAAAATTTTTGTCGCTAATTTCCCAAGAACTTTATTACTTACGCCACTTACAGCATTTTGTTCATGTATAGCTATGGGAACACGGCAAAGCTTTGCCGCAAATACGGGCGCAAATGATGCATAGCCGCCAAAACCCACCACTGCATCTGGCTTAAAATTTTTTATTATTTCAATGGCCTTTACAACTGCTTGCAGCATTGCAAAACTTGCCCCAACAGCAGCAAAGCCCCTTCCTAATATGCCGCGCACTGCTAAGCCTTGAAAAGCAACTCCCGCTTTATGGCATAAACTTGCTTCAGGGCCATATTGCGACCCCACAAAAAGAAGTTGCACACCCTGCTTTTGCAAAACTTCAGCCACAGCAAGGGCTGGAAATATATGCCCCCCGGTGCCACCTGTGGTAAGAAGAATTCTTTGCATTGTGTTTCCTAGAATACTGTATTTGTGTAATGCTTAAGTTGCTTGCACTGTATGCTCTTGAACTGACATGCGCTCAACTGATACTTCAGGCATAAGTAAGCTTGTTTTTTTCTTTGGTACCACGTGCATGGTTCGAGAATAATTCATTATCAGTCCAAGGCATATCATGGTAGCAAGTAAGCTACTGCCCCCATAACTCAACAAAGGCATGGGCACACCCTTTGGTGGTGCAAGTCCCATAATAACAGCAAGGTTCATGGCAGCACCCATGGCTATAACAAGTGTTAAACCAAATGCTGAAAGGCGATCGCGCAATTCTTTTTGCCCAACAATAATGCGATAACAACGCCAAAACAATAATGTGAACAATCCCATAACCAAGGTCATGCCAATAAAGCCCATTTCTTCTGCCAACACTGCCATAATGAAGTCATTGTGCGCTTCTGGCAGATAGAACATTTTTTGCTTGCTAGCACCAACTCCCACACCCCAAAATCCACCTGAACCAAGAGCATACAATGATTGAACCAATTGATAGCCCGTATCCTGAGCATCTTTAAAAGGATCGAGAAAGGCCGTGAGTCTGCGCATACGGTATGGTGCAGAAATTGCTAAATAAATAGCACCTGCTACAGCCATTCCTACAGAAAGAAACAAGTACACAAAGCGTGTGCCACCGGCTACGCACATAAAAAATAATAAGGCTGTAAGTACGACTGCGCTTCCAAAATCGGGTTGTAAAAGGAGCAAAAAGCACATAAGACCTGTAACCGCAAAGGGTGGAACCACTCCACGGCTAAAAGTTTTTATTATAGCTTGCTTACTGCTCATGAAATATGCCAGATATAAAACCAATGCAATCTTAATAAATTCCATAGGTTGCAAAGAAAATGGCCCTATAGGTAACCATCGTTTGGCTCCATTAATGGTTGGTGCCAATGGCGTTAATGTTAAAAATAATAATAAAAATGAAAATAATAGCACTGGATACTGCAATTTGTATAATACATTACGTGGCAACATGGCAGTTACCCAAAGCGCTAATGTGCCCACAGCTGTGAAAAGCAATTGACGCTTAAAAAAATAATATTTATCGCCATTTAATCGTTCTGCTACAACACCACTTGCGCTCAGCACCATAATAAGGCCAAGCCCAATAAGTACAATAATGATGGTAAAAAGCCACCAATCAAAACGAGGCTCTGAATTTTGACTAGGAATGCTACTTGAGGCTGTGCGAAATGATTGTACATCTGCAAAACCATGCGCCATACGTTCTTTAAAACGTGTAATGACAGAAACCTTCTTGGCGCCTTTATCTACAAAACTATTAGCCTTCTTTTTTTTAAAAAATGTTTTCATAAGGCAGCCACCAATTCTTTAAAATGTTGGCCTCTGGCCATATAGTTATCATATAAATCAAAGGATGATGTGGCTGGAGCCAATACAATGGCATCACCAGATTGGGCGTTCTGTTTAGCAATGCGTAGGGCTTCATTCATGGTAGCAGACCAATGCATAGGCACTATATCTTTCCATGCATCTTCAAAATAATTTCGACTTGCACCAAAAAGCTGTACTGATTTTACATATTTTTTCAACAATGGTCGCAAAGACGCTAAATCGCCCCCTTTAAATTTCCCACCGCAAAGAAGGATAACAGGTCGCTCAGTAAAAGCTTGCAATGCCACACGCAAGGCATCTACCGTAGTACATTTAGAATCATTGACATACAACACACAATCAAGTTCGCGTACTTTTTCAAGTCTATGCTCTAAAGGCGCAAATGCTGCTACTGCCCTTTGTGCAGCTTCAAGACCTACCCCCAAATGTTTACTCGCCAAAAAAGCTACTTCCATATTTATGGCATTATGCGCGCCAAGTAATTGGCTTTTGCTAAAAATACCTTGACTATTTTCATAGGTGTAAATACGTGATTTTGGTAAGTAATCTACTAACATATACTGTAATGATGCATGTATAATAGCTTTATCATTATCGCCTTGGCAGGCAAAAATACGCATTTTTGCATCTACATATTCTTGCATATCCTTGTGATAATCCAAATGATTTTCGCTAATATTTAAGAGCACTGCCACATGAGGGCGAAATGTTGTGCATGTTTGCAATTGGAATGATGACAATTCAAGCACAAGCACATCTGCCCTTTGATGCCCATTTGCCACCGACAACACATATTCACTCAACGGTGTTCCTATATTGCCACCTAAAAATACTGAATACCCTTGTTCTTTAAGCATGGCTGCAGCTAAGGAAACAGTTGTTGTTTTGCCGCTAGTACCTGTAACTGCTAATATTTTTTCTTCTTCTAAACAGCGATAGGCCAATTCCATTTCACCCATAATTTCTGGTGCCTGATCTTTAGAAAGCATTGATTCAATAGAAGAAATAGGTAAACCCGGACTTGGAATTACATATTTGGCAAGGGCAAAATGTTGCGCATTATGCTCACCACACACAAGTTCTACTTGATTTTTTTGCATAAAATCCAAGAATTCTTGTGAAATTTTAGATGCATCCTTTTCTAATAAACGCACCTTAGCACCACAATGTACAAGCAATCGTACAGCAGCCATGCCAGATCGACCGGCACCGATAACTACAGCACTTTCGCCTTGTATGGGCAGCATTTTTGCCATTGCCATATATGTATCCTTCCTTTTCTCTGTCTTTAACGTAACTTTAGAACCGATAACGCCATTAAGCCAAAGAGCACTGATGTAATCCAAAAACGAATAATAATTTTTGATTCCGGAACACCCTTTAATTCATAGTGATGGTGCAATGGCGCCATACGAAAAATACGTTTTCCGCCGCTCCATTTAAAATAACTTACTTGCAAAATTACCGATAAGGTTTCCACCACAAAAAGTCCGCCTACTACTGCTAAAATCAGCTCTTGCTTACATAAAACGGCTAAAAATCCCAATACGCCGCCAAGACTTAATGAACCAACATCTCCCATAAAAATTTGTGCTGGATACGCATTATACCATAAAAATCCAAGACCTGCGCCCATCAGAGCTGCACAAAAGACTGTTACTTCACCAACACCTGGCATAAAGGGAATAAGCAAATATTTAGAAAATTGCATATGCCCTGTCACGTAAATAAATATGGATAATACTGCCGCAGCTACAATGGTAGGTCCAATGGCAAGACCATCTAAACCGTCGGTTAAATTCACTGCATTTGAAGATCCCACCATAACAATCATGGCAAAAAATATGTATCCATAGCCTAGGTCTGGGTTTACGTCCTTCAAAAATGGTATAGCTAAGGTAGTTGAAAATGCCGGTTGCTGAATAAGCACAAAAACTGCACTGGCAGCTATAATCATTTGTAAAATAAATTTAGTGCTTGCATTAATGCCATGGTTTTTTTGTCCGCGAATTTTTGTAATATCATCCAAAAAACCCACAAAGCCAAATCCTACAAAAACATACATGGTCAACCATAAGTAAATATTACGTAAATCACCCCACAACAGCACACTTGTAAGCAGGCTGCATATAATTAATACGCCGCCCATGGTGGGAGTGCCTGCCTTAGCTGCATGCGTTGTGACATCTTCATGAATATGTTGACCAAATTTTAAACGGCGCAACCAGCGAATAAACATAGGCCCTAATACTATAGAAATAACAAGTGCTGTAACCAAGGCCCATGCAGAACGAAATGTGATGTATCGAAAAACATTGAGCGCTGACCATTCAGTGGCCCATGGTACTAAAAAATTATATAACATGAGCTAACCTTCTTTTTCTACAGCATATTTTTTTAACAGTGCCTGCGCAAAAAACTCTAATTTATTACTTCGTGAACCTTTGCAAAGAACTACACCTGCAGCTCTTACTTGCGCAGAAAAAATCTTCAAAAATTCTTCTGGTGTACAAGCATCAGGCAATACTACAAACCCCCCAGTAAACCCTTTACTTTGTAGACCTTTATGTACATCTTGAGCATATGGCCCTTTCCAAAAAATACTGCACAATGGTCTTGTAAGTTCATGGGCCATAAATTGCCCTAATTTTTCATGTTCTTCTTCAGCCACAGAACCAAGTTCTGCCATGGTACCTAATATTGCATATAGGGGGCTTTCTTGTGCAATCTCAGCACTAGCTTGCAGCATACGTTTCATAGATAATGGATTGGCATTATATGAATCATCTATCATAATCCATTGCTGTGCATCTGTGCTTTCGTGCAATACATGCACTTCAAAGCGCTGCTCTGGTAATCTTGCTTGAGCTAAACCTTGTTGCATGGCTGGCACATCAATGCCAAGGGCTACACAAACACTCACTATGGCCGCCACATTTTCTGCGCCATAACTGCCTATAAATGGGCTCTGCATGGTAAAGGTTTGCATTGGTTTAGTTTTTGTTGCAGCAATGGTCACCGCATATACACCACAATGACGAATACCTTGTGCTTTTGTAATCTTCTTTTCTTGATTATGAGCTTCAGTAAGCCCCATATATTTGGCAGACACTCCCACACAAGATTGGGTACACGTATCTTGACCTGAAAAAGTGTATATATTTGGTAAAAATTCTGCACTTGCCGCAGTTAAATCTGCATAATCTGCTGAAGCTATTGCTACACCACCCTCAGCCACATGGGCAAATAAACGGCTTTTATGGTACGCAACACCTTTTTCACCTTCAGCAGCCGGCACACCTTGCATGCTCAAACCTTCTGTATGAGCCCTAGCAACATTCAAAATAAGAGCTGCGTCTGGTTCTAGTATTGCGCCAAGTTCATGCATATCGTGGGCTTCACTAATGCCCACTTCCATGATCCAATAATCTTCATTTCCTTCAGTATTTACTATGGAAAGCGGCATTCCCACTTGGTTATTGTAATTTTTAATGCTTCGCGCCACTTTAGCTGTCTTGCTCAGCACATCTGCCAACACTTCCTTTACTGTGGTTTTGCCTGCACTGCCTGTTATACCTACAACCTTGCCAGCAAATTGCTTTCGCCAGCAATGGGCTATGCGTCCTAAACCCTTGACTGTATCATGATTATATTGCGCCGGAACAAGCAATTGCGGAACGTCTACATTCGGTATATATCGCCCTACTAACAAGGCCGCTGCACCTAATTCCACTGCTTTAGCTGCATAATCGTGCCCATCGTGATTATTACCTACAATACATACAAACAAACAACCATGTACCACCTCGCGCGTATCACGACACACAGCCCTTATTTCGCGATGTGCAAAAGTACTATCTACATTGCATTCAAGCATGGCTGCCAGTTGGCCCAAGGTTATGCGCATACACCCTCCGCTTCTTGCATGGAAAGGGCTATTTCTTGCACTGTTTTTTGATCACTGTAGGGATGTTTTACACCTTGTATAATTTGATAATCTTCATGCCCTTTGCCTGCTATAAGCACAGCTGCGTTGGCATATTCTTCTTGGCAAAGTAATTGTAAAGCTGTGTATGTGGCTGTGCGTCTGTCTACTTCCACTAATATTTCCAATCCTTCACGTTCTTTAAGTCCAGGGAGCACATCATTTATGATGGCTTGAGGATCTTCGTTGCGAGGATTATCTGACGTTAACACAGCCACATCTGACCCCATGGCCACAGCTTCACCCATGAGAGGACGCTTGGTCCTATCTCTATCGCCACCACAACCAAAAACCGTAATGATTTTGGTAAATCCAGTCCCACGCAATGCTTTAAGTACATTGACAAGGGCATCCGGAGTGTGGGCATAATCCACAAAGGCGGCAAATTTTTTTACATTGTCTACGCGCTCTAAGCGGCCGCAAACACCATAAAAGTTTTCCAAGGCTTGTAATTGCAAAGGCTCCACACCAAGCCCCAAGGCTATACCTTGTACAGCAAGTAAGTTAGACGCATTAAAAGCGCCCACTAATGGGGATTGTAGTTGCCATATGCTTTCCTTCCAACGCATTTGCATATGCAAACCTTGGGTGGACATGGAAAGAATTTCACCATGAAGATACTTTTCATAGCTTCTTGCTTCCAGCCCAAAGGCAAGTGCATCCGAACATTGTTCCATAAGAATTCTTCCCCAAGCATCATCGACATTAATGGCCATGACCTTATGGAGTACGGGACTTGCTAAAAATAACTTTGCCTTAGCAGCAAAATAATTTTGCATATCACTATGATAATCTAAGTGATCTTGCGTTAAGTTACTAAATATTGCGGCAGAAAATTCAATACCCCCCACACGATCTTGCTCAAGTGCATGGGAAGAAACTTCCATGATCACCACATTTACTTGCGCATGTATCATGGCATTAAGCATAGCGTGAATACGTACGCTATCAGGCGTTGTTAAAGGGGCCACTTGCTCATGACCAGGCCAGCGATAGCTTACCGTACCCATAACGCCCACCTTGTACCCAAGTGCAGTGAAAAGATGCTCTAAAACATATGCGGTAGTCGTTTTACCATTTGTTCCTGTAATACCAATAACTCGTATGCCACGTTGAGCTAAATTATGTGTCTCATAACGTGCCATAGCCAATTGCCAAAGAGCCTTGCGTGCATCAGTACTCGCTATCATGGGTACATTAAGCTTTGCTGCGCGCACCATTGGCGGTGCATCCATTGGAATGGCATCTTCATAAATAATAAATGCAGCACCAGCGTCTAAAGCAGCTTCAATAAAGGTATTACCATGTGCTGTTGTGCCCGGAATAGCCACAAAAACAGCACCCTTGGTCACGGTTCGAGAGTCAGCCGTTATTTCAACTGGGCAATTGTTTTTTGTCGCCTTGGCTACCAATTCTACTAATGATGTAAATTGCATAATTACATCTCCGATAGCCAAAGGATATACGCACCCTTTTTTTCTTCAGGCCATGAACTCCCGGGGGCAGGGCTTTGACGTATGACCCTTTGCCCTTCACCTTTCAACACAGGAACAACACCGCCCCTAGCAAAAAGTTCCACTGCATTACGCACAGTCTTGCCTACAACGTTGGGTACAACAGTGCTGCCCTTGGTTAAATGGCCTGGCAATGTGTTATAGGGTAATGTGCGTATGGGTTTTTCTACCTTGCTAAAAGCCTCACCTATAAACAATGGTTTTGGAGAACGAGAAATTTTGTATGCACGCGCATTCTTACTAAGCTGTGTGCCTCGTTTTATAAGCGTTCCATTGGCATTGGCAAAAACCACATCAGGCAATTGACCACCGTAAATCATGGCTAAGCGTGTAACTTTTTGAAACACCGGCGCAGCAACCACACCACCAAATTGGTTCTTGGTAGGTTCATCTACGAGCACTAAGGTCAGATATCGAGGATCTTCTGCCGGAGCCATGCCTACAAATGAAGCAACGCGACCATCGCCATATCTGCCAGTTTTTTTGTCGGCCTTTTGTGAAGTTCCTGTTTTTCCGGCAACTTCAACACCCTCAATGCGAGCCCGTTTACCGCTGCCATCTTCCTGAACAACATCACGCAACATGCTTATAACTTCACGACTCACCTTTTTATCAAAAATACGCATACCATTTTGCGAATTCTGTGAATTTTCAGCCCTTGCCTGTACCAAGGCTTCCACATCATTTTCGTTCAAAATCAAACGCAAAGGCTTATAAACACCATCGTTGGCAAGGGTTAAATATGCCTGCGCCAATTGCAAGGTTGTGACCGAAAGGCTTTGGCCAAAGGAAGTACTCAATAAATCTACATCGGCCCAATCTTCATGATGTCGCAAAATACCGCGACTTTCAGAAACAGGAACCTCTGTTCGTTCACCAAAGCCAAGACGTGATAAGTATTTATGATAATTAGGCGCGCCCAGCAATTGCCCTATTTTAGAAACGCCAATATTGCTTGAATAGCGAATAATTTTATCCACGCTCAATTTATCATGATATGAAGTATCACGTATGGTGATTCCATGTACGTCCCAACGGCCATTTTCACAATCAAATATAGAATCACGTGTTATGAGCTTTTCTTGTAAGGCTGCGCCAACCACAAAGGGCTTTAACGTCGAACCTGGCTCAAGAGCATCGGAAGCTAAACGATTTTTATATTGACTTGGCGCGTATAATCTATACGCATTAGGATTAAAAAATGGATATTGCGCCCATGCCAAAATGCCGCCTGTAGCAATATCAACAACAAGCACACCACCCCAAGTTGCGCCATATTCTTCAACTGTTTGCGCTATAGTTTCTTCTGCAAAAAATTGTACCTGAGTATCAAGAGTCAGTTGTAAATCTCCACCACCTGGCTCTTTTTGCCCTTCAGTATGCAAAAAGAAACGACGCCCCATGGCATCACGCTGCACGGTTCTTTTGGTTGGAACAGAAGCTAGATGATCATCAAATGCCCGCTCAATACCCTCAAGGCCTTGGTCATCAATACCTACAAAGCCAAGCAATTGACCTGCCATTTGCTTAAATGGATATACGCGGCTATATTCCTTTGAAAGACCAATGCCCTCAATGCCTGCTTGGCGTACTTGTTCTGCGGTATGGTCATCCACCTTGCGCGTAAGCCAAATAAACTTACGTTTAGTAGATGACAGCTGCTCATATACTTTTTTTGCAGGCATGTGCAATATGGGAGCTAAAGTATTAGCCGCAGCTAGCGCATCTTTAATTTCTGCAGGACGAGCGTATATGGAGCGCGCTTCTACAGAGCGGGCCAATACCTGACCATTACGGTCAATTATTGTGCCACGCTTACCGGTAACAAGCTCTGTAGACATGTATTGCCTATTGGCCTTATCGGCAAGATATGGCCCTTCAAGAACCTGCCAATACCAAGCACGCCCCCAAAGTACCACCCAAAAAATAGCAAAGCCGGCAACAACAAAATTGATTCTAAAAATGCCCCAATTCACTTGGGCCAATTTTTTACTGAGTTTTTGACCAATACCTTGGCCTTGCTTTTTGCGTTTTGATTGAGCACCACTTTGGGCTTTATTACGCTTAGCATTGACTGCAGAGTCGTCCTCTTTACGCAAAGAAATCTTAGATTGAAACATCGATTTCTTGCTGCTCGCACGCGTATTACGAACTTTTCTTTTAAATATCTGCATATGCAATCCTATGGTAACAGCCTATAATAATGTTAAATGTCATCACGCCAGCGAATTTGCCCAGACTTAGGTTGATGCAAGCCAAATTCTTCTGCTTTTTTTCCAAGTGCATACGGTGAAAGCAAATATTCACGCTCCACCTCAAGCTTAGCCTTATGAGATTTTTTTTCATTAATATCATTTCTGATAGTATTAATGAAATATCCCGTATCCATACGCTCAATATTTACCCAGACAAGAACCAAGGTCATGCCAAGAGCAAACAAGGTGCCAAGCACAATACACAAAAGCCAACCTGTACTGCCGCGTTTTTCCATGCTAAGCCTCGACAATTTTTTCTATGGCGCGTAACTTTGCACTGCTGGCGCGCGGGTTTTTATGCAATTCTTCGCTGCTGGCAATAACAGGTTTTTTATACAAAATTTTCACTTCTGGCATATGCCCACAAATACAACGAGGAATATGCCTCGGACAACGGCACCCTTCTGCCCAATAACGCATGCTTTGCTTTACAATACGATCTTCAAGAGAGTGAAAGCTGATAACCACAAGTCGTCCGCCTACGTTAAGTCGCTGCAAAATGCCTTGTAAAAAAGTTTCAAGCTCACCAAGTTCATTATTAACGGCCATACGCAAAGCTTGAAAAGTTCGAGTTGCCGGATGATTTCGTGCTTTTGCACGCCATGCAGCCGGATATGAATTATGCACAATAGCTGCAAGTTCTGCGGTTGTATCAATGGATTTTTTTTGTCTTGCTTCTACTATATTTCTGGCTATTCGCCCAGCTTGAGGATCTTCGCCATAGCGTTGAATAATATCTTTTAACACCTCAAAACGTTCACGATTCACAAGTTGCCAAGCTGAAGAAATAACCTCACCATTTACCTCTTGCCCCATATCCATTCGCATATCCAAAGGGCCATCAGCATGAAAACTAAAACCACGCTCTGCTGTATCAATCTGCATTGATGATACCCCTATATCTACAAGAGCACCGTCGATTTTATCCCATCCAAGACTATCTAAAGCCGTAGCAAATTGACTGTAACGTGATTGAAAAAAGTGCACCTGCTGAGCATGGCTTTGCAAACGCTCTTGGGCTTTTTCTAAAGCACTAGCATCTCTATCAAGGGCGCAAAGACGTATGTTTTCGGCACTTTTCAATAATGCACTCGCATGACCGCCAAGCCCTACAGTTCCGTCTAAATAGCGCCCTTGAGCCCTTGGAGCCAAAGCTTCAAGGGTTTGCTGCAAAAGCACAGGAATGTGTGCATCAAAAGATGTAGAAAATTGTGCCGTCATAATACAACTGCCCCAAGAACAAAATTATATGGAAATTTTTATGTTGTTCATGGCCAGTTCTTCAGAAACAGACTCAAACTCAATGGCATCAAGACGCACTTGATCCCAAATTTCAAATCTATTTCTACGGGCCACAAGGACAATATCCTTAGTAAGACCGGCTGCACGCATAAGACGCTGCGAAATACGCACTCGACCTTGCGCATCCGGTGTTACCTCATCTGCTGAACCCAAGAACTTGCTAGCGAAACGGCTTAAATTAGGAGATGGATTGACAATATTATCAAGTTCTTCGCGTATTTTTTCCCAATCTTCTGGCAGGTAGGCCACAAGACATCCATTATTAGCGGTAAGCACCACGTAACCGTGAGGAGAAGACGTAGCAATAGACTCCCTGTAATCTACAGGAAGCATCAATCGCCCCTTGGTATCAAGGCTTCTTTCGTGATTTTTGCGAAAAGCCATCGGCACCACCTTCTTCCATTTCGTACCACTTTTTCCCACTATGCCCCACTAAAAACCACATGTCAAGCAGCTGAAGCAAAAACAAAGCACAAGGCTCAATGCTTTTATAAAAAAATCATTATACATTTAAGGCAATTACAAAACTAGCATCATAAATTTTTCTGGTGGGAAATGAAACACAAAAACACTTTCTCAATGTACAAGCAAAAATAAATTTCGCTAACAACCACACTATACAGACTTTTTTACGCAGCAAATACATGCAGTTTTTAAAAGAGTAAAAATCATGTGGGAAATAGTAGTAAAATGACACACAAAGGAAGAAAGAATTAAACACAAAGGAATGCATAAAAAACAATTGGCATTTTTTTTCAGATATTTTTTGCAAGCAGGACTCTTGAAATAGTTGGCGTAGATAGCTAGACATGACTATAATAAGGACATATACTATATTTAGTTGGGGTAGCACTTACCACTAATGGCCCTTTTTTTATGCTATTCAAAGAAAGCATTTTCATATACAATAATTGGCGCGAACTTTAGCAAAGACAAACAGGCCTTGACATAAAGTGCATAAAATATGCGCTTTAAATACTATTTATAGTATTTTTCATCGTAGATTACATCATTTTCTCAAATATGTATCCAGCGTGAAAAATTCCTAAATGTTATAGAGAAAAGTTGTTTACAAGATACACATATAACATGTCCTGTATTTGGGACAACAAAGGATGCACATGAAAACCAAAATTGTCGCAACAATTGGACCGGCGTCTAATTCTAAAGAAAAACTTATCGCGCTTGCCATGGCAGGAGTACGTATTTTTAGATTAAACTTCTCGCATGGTGATGCATCTATGTTTACTGATATCATCAGCCGTATTCGTGAAGTTGAAGCAGAAACGGGTATTCCACTAACTATCATGCAAGATCTTTCTGGTCCAAAAATTCGTCTTGGAAACTTAACAGACCCGCATGGCATTACAATCACTAAGGGCATGCAACTATTACTTGGGCCTTCAGCAAAATATACAGATGAAATGGCCTATCTGCCCTTTGACCACGAAGTCATCTTAGAAAGCCTTGTGCCTGGTGATCGCATGGTTCTTGCTGATGGTGGTTTGCAATTCCATGTTGTAGAACGGCGCGAAGATAATCTTATTATCCTTGAAGCAAACAATTCTGGAATCGTAACTTCACGCAAAGGGCTAGCCCTACCAGGTAAGGCCACGCGAGTTCCTGCATTAACTGAAAAAGATCGCAAAGACCTTGCTGCTGGCCTTATTCTTGGTGTTGATGCTGTGGCTATTTCTTATGTACAAACACCGCAAGATGTTATTGAGGCTAAAAATATTATTATGGCTGCAGGTAAGAATATCCCTGTAGTTGTTAAGCTTGAGCGCCAAGGTGCGGTGGATTGCCTTGAAGACATTTTACGCGAAACTGATATTGTTATGGTAGCCCGTGGTGACCTTGGCGTAGAATGCCCACTGCCCATGCTACCTACCATTCAAAAGCGTATCATTCGCGCCTGCAATAAGGCAGCTAAGCCCGTTATTGTAGCTACTCAAATGCTTTTATCAATGGTTAACAGCCCAGCTCCCACACGTGCTGAAACCACAGACGTGGCAAATGCCGTACTTGACGGTGCTGATTGTGTTATGCTTTCAGAAGAAACAGCCATGGGCAACTACCCAGTTGAAACAGTAAGCTATATGCGAGAAATTACACAACAAGCAGAAAAGGTACTCCTTGAAGCTCATGAGCTAAAAGAACCTGCTGCTGAAGGTGGAATTCCTGAATTTTTAGCATATTCAGCATGCCTTTTGGCCGATAAAGCAAAGGCTGTTGCCATTGTTTCACACAGCTTAAGTGGATCATCTGCGCGTCAGCTTTCTTCTTGTCGTCCTCCACAAGATATTTACGCTCTTACCCCAGAAAAAGAATCAGTTAAAGCACTTAACTTTAGCTGGGGCGTAACTCCTGTATTAATTGCAGATCCAAGTGGAGAAACAAACCATACCACTAGAGCTGAAAATTTCATTAGCAATAATGCTGCATTCCACATTGATGAACGCGTTGTTATCACAGCTGGTCAACAGCAAAAAAATGACAGACCTCGTGGAACCAATCTTGTAAAAGTATATTGGAAATAAGCATGGCTGTGAAGAAAGCTAATGTTGTACCAAACTCAATCAATGAGGCATATTATCAAATAAGCCTTGAGATTTTGAACTCATTCCACAAATACCGTATTCCTGTGGACTTATTTTACTTTCAGGAAAAAATACAAATCCTTTCCCCTTACAGTCGTAAGGGGGAAAGGCTGAGCAATGAGCAAGTGGAAGAGATACATAATCTTTGCAAAGAAGGTCTTCTTTTTGTTTCCCGCTCTGACCATCCCATATACTCAGAGCATATGGTCAAGCAACTTGATTTAGTGTTACAAGACGGACACTTAAAAGAATCTGAAATTGCAGATATTTGTTTGCGTGCATTAACACTAAACCTCACAGAATTTTTTGAAAGTCCTGTGAAGGTGAGCTTTCAACCATTATATATATCTGCCATGGTTGTTACCGAATGGCTCTGGCAAGATACGCATCGCATACGATACTTTTTGCGTCGTTTGCAACATGAGTACTCTTTGGCAGGTCATTGTTGTAATACCATGTCAGTGGGTCTTTGGCTGTATATTGAAACCATGCCAGAACCTAAAAGACGAGAATTTGATCGCCTTGCCCTGGGCCTTTTACTGCATGATGTGGGTATGGGCAAAATTCCTGTTATTATACGTGGTAAACCGCAAAGACTCTCTTTTGAAGAAAAGGTTAAAATTAGTGAACATCCACTGCTTGGATATAAAGCCATGCACAAAATTGGCGTGGTGCTCAATGAATTAACCATGTGCACTCTTGAGCACCACGAACGTCTCGATGGCTCTGGGTATCCCCAGCAGCTAAAAGCATCGCAAATAAGCCCCATAGGTCGCCTTTGCGCTGTGGCAGATTCGTTTAGCGCCATGATAGCAGAACGCCCCCATGATGAAGCCAAGGCTATTGAATCTGCCGTTAAAGAATTAGCCAGCGACGAAAAGCGCTTTGATAAAAAGTATACCATTCAACTTATGCGAGGCATGCTGGCAAACTTATTTGACCAACAAAATAGCAAGGTAGACACCTAAAAAATATAACAAGCAGTTACCATTTACGTGTATACATAGAGTACGAACATACTATACACACACAATGGGTACCCTAAAAATTCACATTGAGGCATTTTTATTACAGTCTTTCCCATAAAAAGTGTGCATGTATAGTTCATGCACACTTTTTATGGGAAAGACGGCACATAACATAAGACTCCTGCACAATTCATTGTGCGGAGTCTTATGGAGCGTTGGCAGCAGTCAATGCGACCGATAAATCAAGAGTAGGCGCAATTTATTTGCGCCGTTAAGCGATTGATTTTCGTGCCTTTTAGTCCTGCACTGTAAATTTTT
>CAYJOQ010000019.1:0-22537 GCA_964371825.1 uncultured Desulfovibrionaceae bacterium | reverse complement strand
TTATAGAAAAATTTTGTTAGTCAACACGTGAAAAACAGGTGCAATAGTGTCGATACATTGCCAAAAAATCGCATTACATGCTTTGTTTACGGCAATTTTTCTGCGAGCTCTTAATGTGTGAGTGGCTGTAATTACAATAGTTTGCGTAGTTTTTCAGTGCTGACTATATAGTTGATGCTGAACAACACATTTTCATGTATTGTTCAGCATCGACTACGTAAGTATCGCTTTTGAGTAGCCCGTTAAAATGGCATATCATCCATGCCACTGGCTTCAGAAGGAAATGCTGGCCCCAAAGTATCATTTTGTTGTTGCGGGGCATTTTGCCTTTGTGCTCGTCCCTGCTGTCCACCTTGTTGGCCGCCTTGTTGTGCGCCGTATTGACCACCTTGCTGACCACTAAATTGATTGTCATAATCATTTTGAGGGCCACCTTGATAACCGCCATCATAGCCTGCGCCGCCAAAGCCTTGATCTGAACCACCATCACCCATAGGCGGGCGCGCATCATCTTTGCGGTCCATGAACTGCACACGTTGGCCTTTAATTTCAGTAGAATAGCGATCTTGCCCTTGTGCATCTTGCCACTTGCGTGTAGTTAAGCTGCCCTCAACATATACAAGGCTGCCCTTACGCAAATAATTGGCGCAATTTTCAGCCGCACGTTGAAAAACAGAGACACGATGCCATTCCGTGCGATCTACTCTTTTGCCATCACGATCTAGGTAACTTTCTGAAGTTGCGACATTTAATGAACACACCGGCACACCAGCTTGCGTATAGCGCAACTCTGGGTCGCGTCCAAGACGTCCTATAATCATCACTTTATTTAACATATATTCTCCAAACTTATACTCGTTGAAGCAAAAAATCATATTTATGATGAACAGCAGTATGTACGCATGCTCTTTTATGCAAAAATATAATTTTTTAAGGTCATATCAATATTTCCATACTACACCCAGCCTACCACTAGCGAAAATTTTTCTCCAATGAAGCAAGAACATCTTCAAGGTCATCACTAAGTGTATTGGCAAGGCGTGGATCCCAATTGGCAAGTGCATCTTCTAAAGCTTGCGCCAATTGTTTTGCTTTTGTAATTCCCGGCCCAAGATTTTCTCGCCTTACCTCACTCCAAGGCATAAATTGAATACCGTCGTGAAGGCATGACACCATTTCTAGCACACCTTTTTTTGCATGCTTGTGCGGCACACTAAAGGCAAGCTCAAATAATTGCGGCCAAAGTTTTTCTGGCAAATCTTCATTCCATGTTACAGCGCTAACACGAATTTGCAAAGCCTTACCCATATACTTTCCTCTGCTAGTCTGTGACCTCTTAAGGTGCGAATGCCTGTAGTTACAATAGTCTGTATAGTTTTTCAGCGTTGACTATGTTCATCAAACCTGAAAAATGCGTACAAAACTACTGTTCACGCCATTCAGTTTGTACACGCAATACAACCTCTTCAATAGCTGCAAGCTGATCCGAAGGACATACACCTATGAGCGGCTGCCCTGCATCAATATTTTCTGTATGCTTAAAGTACACAGCATAAATTAGACCAGCAGGACCAGAATAAAATAGCGGCGCTTCACGCTTCATACGTGACATAATAAACAATTCCATACCTTCTTGAACAGACACTGCCCTTGCTCCTGAGGCACGAATTTTTTTATCTACCTCAGGTGTAAAATAGTATTTTGCCCTTTCGGGAGCTTCAAATAAATGCAAGGTGCGTTTAAGAATTTTTTGCTGCACTTCATCCTTGGTTAAGTAGTGACGCAAGGTTAAAAGCGGTGTACCTGCTTCTACAAATTGCCCTTCAAGTTCTTTATGAATAGCGCACACCTTACCCTTTTCTGGAGCACAAAGGGGCTTTGGGTTATGTTCACGTTCAATGGTTACGAGCAAGGAACCTGGCTTTTCTTTCCACAATCCTTGTGGACCATGCACAGGGCTATCCTCTTCTAAAGAAGCAAAGCTCACTGTTCCCGTATGTGGTGCGCAAATAAGCACTTCTTCATAGGGAGATGCCTTAATTTCATCGAGTAATGCGGTAACATCCAGCATAATAATTCCTGACGGTTAGCGGTAATATACATTACGCCCGCCAATGGTAAGCAGGGCTTGTTTCAAATTGGCACGAATATGGCGACGATCCCAAATACCTTGGATATGCCCACGAGAAAGAGCATTATCTGAGCGATGGTAACGTGGCGGAATATCAATGCCTGTTGTTTCTTTAATAACGCCTGGACCGGCAAAACCAATATTTGATGAACGCACCGCAAATTGATATGGTGAGCAACCAAGAAAGCTTGCTAAAGGTCCAGCAAAAGAGTTGGTATCATAAAGAACTAAATACAGTCCTCCGCTATCAATATAGCGACGCACAGCAACAGTACAACGTGGCATTTGGATAACGCCATGAGTACCTTCTTGAATACGAATGCCTGCTGTGCCATGCACATACGCAATAAATGGATAGCGCTTTTTCATGGCTAGTTCTGCAGCTTCAACAAATTTTTGCCCTTCAGCTGCTCCCACAGAGCCTCCGCGAAAAGTTCCCATAAGCATGGCTACCACAACCTTAACGCCATCAATGCACGCTTCAAAAGTCATACAACCACTTTTTGCATTGGTCTTTTTTTGAGCTTCGGCAATGCGTTTTTCAAAACCCTTAAACTCTAAGGGGTTTCCGGCTTCAATAGCTTCGTTAAATTCAAAAACAGAACCTTCATCAAAAACGTTTTGCACATACCACTCAGGTTCCATGGGAAAATGGTGACCACAATGAGTACACACACCGGCAAATTCAGCAAAAAGGTCAGGCCCCCAAAGGTCTAGGCAGCCATCTTTTGCGGCATTGGGGCAAGTGATAGTTCTGTCTATCTTATAACGTGGCGAAATATAATTCCAACGGCTCTTACGACCTTCACCTGTCCATGAGGATAACTTCGTTAATTCTTCTATGGCGGTAGGCTGCACTTTAGGATGACGACTAATACGCTTAAAAGGTGCGCGAACACGTGCTTTTAGCAATTGCCATTCGCTATCCACCTCTTCCATAAAGAAGCCAATTTTACGCTGATGATTACGATAAAAATCATATTTGACCTTATTATAACGCATAAGCATGGCCCCAGCTAACGATCGCCAAACCTTGTTCATCCAAGGACGATTGTCGCGGCAAGCATGACGTGACAACTTTAAAAACTTCTGTTGACGTAATGAAACAAGCCTATCTTTGTTGCCGGAAGATAAACCCCAACGTAAGTAACGCTCTTCAAGGTTGATGTTTGGTTTGCGGCGGCGTGAAATAGCTATACCGCGTAGCACAGGCATACCACGACTTGAAAGCACAACCTCATCTGTGGCGCGTAAAATTTCTTGGCGCAAATTGCGATAAAAATCAAAGTGCGTAGGACGTGCACCTAAGGCTGGTTCTTGTATCACTTGGTCAATATAACCAAATTTCAAGTTATCCTCAGCGGTAATATGCAAAGCTTCTGCACAATATTCTATAAGCTCTGGCGTAGCACGCTGACCTTCTTTAATACGTCCTTCAATAGCAGCAGCACCTTCTGGTGAAATTACAGAATAATACCCATGCGACAACATAAGGCGCTTATCAGCAAGTGCAATTGCTTCTGCACCGCCTGAACCACCTTCAGAAATAACTGCCACCACAGGCACGCGTAATTTTGCCATGCCATAAATATTTCTGGCAATTTGCTGTGCAGCACCCGGATAATCTTCCACAGGGTAAGAACCAGGAGTAAAAACAAAGGTATGAATCGGAATGCCTTCTGCCTCTGCAACACGCATATATTGCAAAGCTTTAGCATTACCCCAAGGTTTTACTGAGCCTCCATTACGAAACTCTGCCCCATGGCCCTTTTCTTGCCCAATAACCATTACAGATTGGTGAAAAGTTTTTTTGCCGCGCCTTCTGCTAATAATGGCACGCGCAATAAGCATGCTTGGATCAATACTAAATTCGTCTTGCCCACCAATTTCTGTAAAATTATCATAGACGTTTTCTAAAATATCGCGCAAGCACATGCGTTGCGGGTGGCGCACTATGCGCACTTTATCCATGGGAGTTAAGCCTGCTTCTAGTTTACGCTCCATAAAGTGAAAAAGCTCTTCAAGAGTTACCACTTCTGTGTGTGCATCTTCGCATTTATCTGCTTGCAAACGCCCATTTAGTTGAACAAATTTTTCACGCAAAAGGTCTATTTTGTCTTGGTGTTTGCCTACAAAAATATCTTGTATATAGCTTAACCTGTCATTAAGGCTTTGCATGCGTTTTTCTATAGAATTATCCATAATGAACCTTTGTATACCTAAAAGCGTAAAATACGTGCAGTATTCGTACGTAAAAAGTTAATATTAGATTTTAGCTCTTCTCCGGCAAGGTTTTGGCCTTGTAAAGTCAACTCATCAAGAAATTGTCTGCCGCGTGCTTTTACTTCTTCAATGCCTTGCCCCCAAACAATACCAAGAGCAAGGTTTGGATCAAATTCAGTGGGTATTTCATAAGGCTCATCGGTAGGCACGTGCGTTAGCATGGTAAGCCAATCATGTTTTGGCCAACCATAATTATCTATTTTGCCCACCCATGGTGCAAAGCGATTTTCTGGATCTTCTGCGATTAAGCGATACTCAATACCCATACCCTCAAATGAAATATCTTCTTGGTTATACCCAAGATCTTCACCAAGGCCTATGCGCACTTGCTCTGCAAGAAGATCTACTTCGCCAAGGGCCATGCGGTCTTTGACTTTAGATATTCGCGCAGAGACGCCATTTTCTACCTGAATACGTGTATTTACTTCCATAAGAAAGGGTTCGCCATCGCGAGTAACAATCCATTCCCAAGTGCCCACATTGTCATAGCCAACCTTGCGAGCCATGGTTAAGGAATATTCTATAATATCACGCAAAACTTTTGCGGCATCAAAAGAGTATTCAATATTTTCAGGATCAAATCCAGGAGCAATCTCAATACGTTTTTGCAAACCGGTAGATTGAATAGAGCAATTGCGAGTTCCAAAATGTACGGGATTTTTTCCTGTGCGGTCTGAGACAATTTGCACTTCAAGGTGATTAAAGTCAGTTATACGCTGCTCAATAAGTACACCTTCGTCTTTAAATTGACGCAATGCATAGTTGCGTATACGACGATATACAGAGCGAAAAATATCAATATCATATACTTCTTCAATGCCCATACCCCCACCACCGGCAGAAGCTTTTACAAGAACGAGAGGGCGCTTAATACCTCTTTGTAATTGAAAATCAAAGACTGAGCGTGCAATTTTTTCTGCTTCCATTTCATCATACACAGGGCGGTCTGAACCAGGAACAGTGGGCACATTTAAACTACGCGCTAAACGCTTGGTATTAATTTTATCTCCAAGCTCACGAATAATTTTCCATGATGGCCCAATAAAAATTAGTTTCCTGTCTCGCTTAGTTACACGACGCGCAAAACGAAAATCTTCTGCGAAAAAACCATAGCCAGGGTGCACTGCTGTACAAAGAGCATCGTCTGCAACAGCCATGAGCTCATTAGCATCATGATATGATGAAACCCTATACAAGCTTTTTTCACCGCCAAGTTCTTTGGCTAGGCGCACATGGCCAGAAGCAAAGTCTTCTGGCGTATACACACAAGTAAAGGACACGCCAAGTTTATGGCATGCCCGTACAATACGCATGGCAATTTCGCCTCGGTTTGCCACCAAGACTTTATGATCTTTTAACTCCATTCTTTCCTCTCTTGCCCCATAATATGCTGCGCATAAGCGCATACACACATTAAGATTTTATCTAGCAATATGGGCAGTATACATGCTCTACAGCAACAAACGTTTGTTGCCTTTAGCTGCACCCTTTAATGTATACATAAAAAATTTTCTTCAAGTTCCAAAAACAGCGCCTTCTCCAATACAACAAACACTGCAGCAATACACAAGCGTAAGTAGCGCAACATAAAGCAATACATACGTCCTTTGGGCGTTGTGCTTGGCGTTTTGCTTGATGATTACATTCATTTGCAAGGATTTGCGCAGCTACTATACGCTAAACCTACAGGCGCAAAAACACCTTTAGCACAAAAGAGTGCCACTATCAAAGACAGTTTTATACCCTTTCATGCTAAAAAATAAAAGTGCGTCTTTTTTTGCGCATTTTTTATGAAATTCAACTATTTTTTTACAAAAATCAGCTATTTTTGCAAAAAATTAAATTTTTGCCAAAGCAATTATGCGTTTTTGAATTTCAAGCACAAACTTATCTAATGCATATTCTTGGCGAGAACTTAAATTTACAAATGAACAAGCCACAATATCTTCATCAATTATACGTACTACATGTGACTCTAGCCCAGCTAATATCACGCGATTACGCACCATAAATTGTAGTATAAGCACATCATTAACTGCACAACGCATTTCTGGCATCCGAAAAGAACAACCGGTAGCACTTAAATCTTCAAGGTCAAAATTTTCGTGTAATTTATTAATGCGAACCTTAATTCCATGAACAGTAGTTCTATAGGCATGCCTTTTGCCAGTTCCTTCCTGGTCTACAGAAAATGAATATTTAGAGTCTTTCATTAATTACTACCCTTTGTAACTTCTCTTTCTAAAACAAACTCCACACGCCTATTACGTGCGCGGTTTTCATCATTAGTATTTGGCATTATAGGACTTAAAGACCCATAGCCTGTAGCTGACATTCTATCTGCTTCCACTCCTTGCGAAAGTAGATAACGTAATACAGATACAGCGCGCAAAGCAGACAAATCCCAACTATCTTTAAATTGTGCCGTTGGTCTTATAGGACTATCGTCTGTATAGCCCCGAATATCAATATGCTGCTCACGCCTACGCACAAATACATCCTTAAGCACATTTAATACATGCACACTGTCCTTACTCAGTGCAGCACTTTGAGGAGCAAAAAGCACCTTTGCTGGCAAACGTAAGGTAATAGTACCTTCATCAAGAACAGCGCTTACTTGCCCTTGCATACCATTTTGTACCAAGAAGGATCGTATTTCATTAAAGACTTGTTTTTGCGCCTCAATAAGTTCTTTACGTTTTTTTACATCTTCTTCTAAAGCGCCAAACGTTGCTGCAGGATCTTTATAGGCAAGCGAAGATTGTTCGCCACCCAAAGCACCCTTAATAGATCCCATGGCTGCCAAAAATTTTGTCTTTTCCACTGAGGACAATGAAAAAAGTAAGATGAAGAACACCAGCAATAACATACTGATGTCAGCAAAGGTGGCAAGCCAGCCTTCCCCTTCTTCAACACCATCATCATCACTTTGTAGTTCATCACTCATAGGCTATTTTCCTTTCTCTGGTTGCTTACGCTCTTTTGGAGGCAAGAAAGATGAAAGTTTTTCATACACAAGGTTAGGGTTATTATTTTCTAAAATAGATTTTGCACCCTCAAAAATAATGTGCAAAATCAGCTCTTCTTGCATACTTTTAGCTTTAAGCTTTAAAGATAAGGGTATAAACAAAAGGTTTGAAATAAAAGCTCCGTAAAACGTTGTCAAAATAGCAACAGCCATGGCAGGTCCAATGGCTTCAGGATCTGAAAGGTTGGCAAGCATTTGCACAAGGCCAATAAGCGTACCAATCATACCCATGGCTGGAGCAAGAGCTCCAAGACGCGTAAACACGCTAATGCCTACATTATGGCGTTTTTTCATGGAAATAATTTCAATAGCCACAGTGGCACGAATAAGCTCTGGATCGGCACTATCTGCAATAAGCTGCGTTGCCTTTTTGAGAATGGGATTATTGGTTTGAATTTTTTCTAAAGCAACAATACCTTGACGGCGGCTAATTTCAGCAATGCGTACCATGGTGGCAACAACGTCACTAGCAGGAGTTTCTTTAGAGGTAAAAGCCTTCATGCCAGCAACAAAGGCTTGGCGCACTTCACCAAAAGGAAAACAAACCATAATAGAGGCAAAAGTTCCTCCGATAACAATCATGATACTTGGAATATCAATGAAGTTGCCCGGTTGTGGTCCCATGAAAATGGAGCCCATGACAAGACCAAATCCACAAAGCATCCCGCCCAGTGTTGCTAGATCCATAAATTTTCCTTTTGCTATGCCCTATAATGACTTAGTGTATTCCTTGCGCCAGCGCAAAAAACATTGTAGACACATTTTTAGAAGATGTCAAAACTAACTCCTACTCTACACTCTAACAAATATGTACGCTCACATCAAACAGATACGGGTAGGGACAAGTAGTACTCCTAAAGTATACATTGTTACACAATTATGTGCAATGTTTCGCGTTCATGCTTACAGCAAATTAACGCTAATACCAATCGCGGAGCGTAAAAAAACAATCATACTAGCAAGATACAAAAATAAAAAAAATCTTTACATACTTATCGGCATATTTTTTAAATACAACAGGGCATAAAAATATTTTCTTAAGCTAAAATACTATGCAGCATACATAACAAAGGCATGTGCGCCTTCACTGCAAAAAACACTACATACTACACACAATAAACATGTTATGTAGTTGAAATAAAAAAACATTAATCAATTACAAAAAACAACAAAAAGCCATATTTACAGTAGTAACATTGCCACAAATAAAGTATGGGATATGTTTTTCAGCTTCGGCTACGTAGCCTATGTATGCCTGTACTACGCACAGACAGTGCAACACTATAACGCACATATGAGGCCTTTAGATGACACCATAAAAGAAATGATATGTATTGTGTCATTCGTATAGTAACCTAGGTCTACATTTGGCGAAAACAAAAATCAAGGAAAGTATGCAAAACTCTACTTCTCAATTACGTGCTGAACAAAATACACAAACTGTTGCAGAAATTGTTCAAACCATGCAAGAAAAATTACAAGGCAAAAAGCCTCAAGTAGGTATAGTCCTTGGCACCGGCCTTGGCGACCTTGCCAAGCATGTGCATAAGCCTGTGGAAATCCCCTATGCAAATTTACCCAATTTTCCCATATCTACCGTAGCCTCACATGCAGGAAGTTTTGTTCTTGGTTCCTTTGTACAGCCGCATGGCAACAGCGTTGAGGTAATTATACAGCAAGGGCGTTGTCATCTGTATGAAGGCTATAGTCCTGCGCATGTGTGCACAGGCATTCGTGTTATGGCCGGCCTTGGTATAGACACGATTATCATTACAAATGTTTCCGGTGCGCTTAATCCTTATTACGAAGCCGGTGACATTATGGCCATTTGCGACCATATTAATGTAACTGGTCATAGCCCTCTTACAGGCCCAAATAACGACAAATGGGGAGAGCGCTTTCCTGATATGAGTCAAGTTTATGACAAAGAACTTTTACAACTAGCTCTTGACGGAGCACGTACTCTTGGCATACGCCTTGAGCGCGGTATTTATGTGGGAGTCCTTGGACCTCAATTGGAAACCTCGGCTGAAACACATTTTTTACGTCAAATGGGTGGGGATGCTGTTGGCATGTCTACTGTACTTGAGGTAATAGCTGCCAAACACCTTGGCTTACGCATTCTTGGGCTTTCTTGTTTAGTCAATAAAAATATACCCAATTGTATGGATGAGCTCAGCTTTGATGAAGTTTTGCACATGGCAGCCATTACAGAAAAAAAACTTACAAACCTCATAAAATATGTGGTTAACACCTTGGGCACAGCGTAAAAAACGTCTTTTTACACACACTTGCCCTATACCTTTTTACCAAAGTAGAATGTACTATTATGCAACAAAATTCTTCCCTTAGGAACGTGGCCATCATAGCCCACGTTGACCATGGCAAAACCACCCTTGTAGATGCCCTTTTTAAACAAAGCGGTGTCTTTCGCGCTGATCAACAGGTGGATGACAGGGTTATGGATCGCATGGATCTTGAACGTGAGCGCGGCATTACCATTGCTGCAAAAAACTGTGCCGTATCATGGAATGATGTAAAAATTAATATCATTGACACTCCCGGCCACGCCGACTTTGGCGGCGAAGTAGAGCGTGCCCTCTCCATGGCTTCCGGCGCAATTTTATTGGTAGATGCCTCTGAAGGCCCCTTACCTCAAACGCGTTTTGTGCTACGTAAAACTCTTGAAGCGGGTTTACCTGTAGTTGTTGTTGTCAATAAAATCGATCGTAAAGACGCACGCCCTCAAGAGGTACTTAACGAAGTATATGACTTATTCATAGACCTTGATGCCAATGAAGAGCAGCTAGAGTTTCCTGTATTGTATGCCATTGGTCGTGAAGGGGTTGCCATGCATGGCCTTGAAGATGAACAAGTAAACCTTGCCCCCCTCTTTGATACTATTTTAAAGCACATTCCCGGCCCAGCGCATGACCCAAGCGAGCCTTTTCAGATGCTTGTTGCCGACCTTGATTACTCTGATTACCTAGGTCGTTTGGCCGTAGGGCGTATTATTCACGGAAGTGTTCATGCTAAAGATACCCTTGTATGTATGGGCCCTTCGGGTGCTCCACAAGCCTTAAGGGTTAGCAAATTACAAGTATATCAAGGCTTGCGCCTTGGCGAAGTAGAAAAGGCCGAAGCTGGCGACATTGTGGTACTTGCTGGCATTGAAGATGTCACCATTGGAGATACCATTTGCACCAAGGAAAATCCACGTACTCTACCTAGAATTCGTGTAGATGAGCCTACTGTTGCCATGCGTTTTGGTATTAATACTTCACCTCTTTCCGGTAGAGAGGGCAAACTTGTACAAAGCCGCGTTATTCATGATCGCCTCACCAAGGAAGCTCTTCGCAACGTAGCCATTCGCGTAGAAGAAACCGATGATAGAGATGCCTTTCTTGTAAAAGGACGTGGCGAATTTCAAATGGCTATTCTTATAGAACAAATGCGCCGTGAAGGTTTTGAGCTTTCCGTTGGTCGACCAGAAGTTATTCTAAAAAAATCTCCCGAAGGAAAAATCATCGAACCTATAGAGCATCTATATGTTGATTGTGATGAATACTTTATGGGTGTTGTTACAGAAAAGCTTGCTCAACGTAAAGGACGCATGCTCAATTGCGTAAATGATAAAAGCGGTGGCACTGGGCGCGTACGTATGGAATTTTCTGTACCTTCTCGTGGCCTTATTGGTTATCGCGATGAATTTCTCACCGATACTCGCGGTACAGGAATAATGAACTCCCTTCTTGCTGGCTATGAAGAGTGGCGCGGCGACTTTCCTACGCGCTTTAGTGGTTCCATTGTTTGCGACCGTGCAGGTAATGCTGTGCCGTACGCACTCTTTAACCTAGAACCTAGGGGCGTGCTCTTTGTACCTCCAGGTACTCCTCTTTATGAGGGCATGATTGTTGGCGAGCATAATCGCGAAAACGATATTGACGTTAACCCCACCAAGGAAAAGAAACTGACAAATATGCGTGCTTCAGGTAAGGATGAAAACGTTATTCTTACCCCTGTGCGCCCCATGACGCTAGAATTTGCTTTGCACTTTGTACGCGAAGATGAAATGGTTGAAGTTACCCCAGAGTCTATACGTTTGCGAAAAACCATTCTTCCTGCACAAAAACGCCACCAAATGGCAGGAGCTAAAAAGAAAGCCACTGAGGCATAAACTATGTAGTCGGCAATACCTACTCTTTCATTGCGACTACATATTAATAAAAGTCCTGCACAGCGTATTGTGCAGGACTTTTAGCGTCAATGATAATATTGGAAACTTAGCAACACATGAAAAACAGACGCAATAGCATCAACTATAACAAAAAGATTGTAGCTAAGCCCAAAAAGATTAAAAACCCTGCGCTGTCTGTAATGGTAGTTAAAAAAATGCTTGACGCTTGCGCCGGGTCACGCCCAAGAGCACGTAATATAAGCGGAATAGACCCCCCTGCTACTGCACCAAGGAGCATATCAAATAATAGTGCGCCGCCCATAACCATACCAAGCATAATATTATTGGTAAAAAGCCACACGCCGCCACAAGCAAGAACTGCCATTACTGAGCCTGTGGCAAAACCTATTTTACCCTCACGAAATACAGCTATCCACGAACGCTTAGCATCAAAGCGCTCTGTAGCCAATTGCCGAATAATGACTGCTAAAGCTTGTTGGCCTGTATTACCCGCTTGATTTGCCACCATGGGCATAAGCACTGCCAATATAGCCATATTGGCAATGGAGCCTTCAAACATATAGACCACAAAGGCTGCTATGGATGAATTCATTAGATTTATAAGTAGCCATGGCAAGCGCTTACAAACAGATTCATACCACGGGGTATCAGTAGTTTCTTCTGGGTCAGCACCCACCATGCCAAGCATATCTGCACTGGCTTCGTCATTAATAATATCTAAAATATCGTCATAGGTGACAACACCCATAAGATGCCCTTCATAATCAACTACAGGTATAGCCATAAAGTTATAGTGCGAGAGCAAATTAGCCACTTCGCCTTTATCCATGTCATAAGGAACACTAATAACACTATGTGAAGAAAGAGCTTCATTAATGCATGTGCCAGGTCGCGAAAGCATAAGATCACGCAAGGACAAAACACCCACTAATATATCGTGATTATCTACCACATACGCATAGTACGGTGTTTCTTTATCTTCCATTTCATGGCGAATTTGCAAAATAGCTTCATCCACTGAAATATCTTCTTGCAACAAAATTACCTCTGTATTCATAACCCCTGCGGCAGAATTTGGGTCAAAGGTAAGCAAATTACGCAGCTCTTCAGAGTCTTCTTTTTCAAGCTTATCTAATAGGGCATCGCGGTGATGATCTTCAAGCTCATCCAACACATCTGCTGCATCATCTGGAGACATTTCAGCAATAATTTGTGCTGCCGTATCTGGATCGAGATTTTCAAGCACGTCAACAGCAACATTTTCATCTAATTCAGCTAGAGCCTCGGCTGCGTCTTCCTTTGGCAAATGGCGCAATACACACACTTGCTTTTCTAAACTCAAATTTTCAATATGTTCTGCCATATCTGCAGGGTGTGCAAAGCTTACGCCAAGCGCATCATCTTCTCTACAAATTTCAGGCACTTGCATCCAGTCGCCTGCTTTATACACAGCGCCATTTTCAGTTTCGTTATGCTCAGGCAAAATTTTTTCTATATCTTTTACCATGTAGTAACTTCTCCTACACTTTGTGAATATTATCCCAATACATGGCTTATGCTTGACGAAATAGCATAAGGGTCCTAAATGAGTTGTGTATATTTTTTCATAACACCGTTTGCTGCTTGCTTTGTAGCATTAAGACTCAATGGGGACAAGATATGCCTTGCGCACTTTTTAAAGAATCTTTCACTGAAGAAGGAACAGAACACCTTAAAAATTGCATACTTGTAGCCTTACAAGAAGATGGTCCTGACCTTACGGCTGAAGGCATCTTCTCTGCTACTGACACCATACGTGCTCATATAATAGCAAAAGAAGACACTTTAGTTACAGCTTTGTCATTTATTCCTCTTATTTTTCAAGTACACATGCAAGAAGGTGGCGCCCATTGTTTTTGGCAGCCTTGTGTTGCTGAAGGTGCTTTCGTTACAAATGGCACTGAAATTGTACGGCTACATGGCCCTGCTGCTGATTTGCTTAAACTTGAGCGAGTCATACTTAACTTTATTTCACATCTTTCAGGTATTTCAAACCTTACACAAAAGTATGTACAGCAGTTGGATGGCACAGGCGTTAAACTTTTAGATACTCGTAAAACCTTACCCGGCTTACGCTGGCCAGAAAAGTATGCTGTACGTGTTGGCGGAGGGTATAATCATCGGCGTAACCTTACAGAAATGCTTATGCTCAAAGATAACCATATAGATGCTGCAGGCTCCATAGCTAAGGCAGTGACAATGCTACGCCAAAAATACTCCCCCTGCCCCCCTATAGAAGTAGAATGTCGCCATGCATCTGAGGTGCAAGAAGCGGTTATGGCAAAGGCTGAACGCATTATGCTTGATAATATGGATGTATCTACCCTTACACAATGCTTACCATTGATTCCTGAATATATCGAAACAGAAATTAGTGGTGGAGTTACCCTTGAAAACATTAGAGAACTTGCCCTTGCAGGGAACAATCTTCGCCGTGCAGACTTTATTTCTGTAGGTAGAATAACACATTCAGCATCTTCTGCTGATTTCAGTATGAAAATTATATAAATTATACATATTATGCTTTATGAAAATGAATTTCAATGATAATCAATTCGACATATAGAGCTTAAGATAGAGGATTATATGACAAACCTAACAAACAGCATCCAAAACATAAAAAAAGCCCTTGGTGATTCTGTATGCATCGTAGGGCATCATTATCAAGCTGAAGATGTAATAATGCATTGTGATATTGCAGGTGATTCTTTAGAACTTGCTCGCAAAGTAGCGGCTATTACAGCACCGCATATTATTTTTTGTGGCGTTCACTTTATGGCCGAGGCCGCAGCCTTATTAGCAAGAGAAGGGCAAAAGGTCTATATTCCTGATCTTAAAGCCAATTGTGTTATGGCACAAATGACTCCAGCTCCCCTTCTTGAAAAAGTGTTATCTAAACTTGACGCCCATGCAAAAACAAAGGGAAAAAAAATAATTCCCCTTGCATATGTAAATACATCGTTAGCTGTTAAGGATGTTGTGGGGCGTTTTGGTGGCTCGGTATGCACCTCAGCTAATGCTGACATTATGCTCAAATGGGCTCTTAACGCAGGTGATCAAGTGCTTTTTTTGCCAGACAAAAACCTTGCTCGCAACACAGCCAAAGACCTTGGCCTTGATGCATCCTTGTGGCATACTGTAAATATTCGCAAAAACGGCACATGCATAGATTTTGAAGCTGCAGATAAAGCACGCTTACTACTCTGGCCAGGTTGCTGCGCCATTCACGCAAAGTTTTATCCGGAACATATCACAGCTATGCGTGAAAAATACAAAGATTGTCGCATAGCCTTACACCCTGAAAGCAATCCTAAGGTGGTAGAACTTGCTGATGGAGCTGGCTCTACATCCTACCTCATTAATTATGTAGCAAACAGCCCTAAGGGGAGCACCATAATTATTGGAACAGAAAGTAACCTTGTATATCGTTTACGTGACCGTTTTGCAGACCATTGCAATGTTATTCCGCTGCGAGAAGTCTATTGCTCAGATATGGCAAAAATCACTGAAGAAAAACTTTTACGTTGCTTACAAGATATATCTTCCAACGAAGGATCCTGCGATACTCAAGTACATATTCTACCTTCACAAACAGCAGCAGCTCGCAGTTCTTTAGAGCGAATGCTTAAGGCCTGCGCTGAAGCAGGAGTATAAATTTGCAAGATTCTGACCGAATATATACCCAAGTTCTTATTGTAGGTTCTGGCCTTGCCGGATGTACTGCTGCCCTCACCTTAGCTGATGCAGGCCTTGATGTTTTAATGATCTCCACTGGAAAAGACCTTGGCGGTGGCAATTCTGAATTGGCACAAGGGGGTATTATCTATAAAGGAGCAGACCCCAACGAACGCACCGCTCTTGAAAAAGACATCTTAGTTGCCGGACATCACTATAACTACGTACACGCAGTACAACACCTATGCCAAGAAGGCCCAAGAGCCGTTGAATCTATACTCTTACAGCGCGTGCAAGTACCCTTTGATACCAATGACGATGGTTCTTGGCACCTTACGCGTGAAGGAGGGCATAGCACCCCTCGTATTTTACACACCGCCGACTACACCGGCGCAAGCATCATGCAAGAACTCACAAATGCCGTTGCCAATCATCCGCGCATAGTACACAAAGGCAGTTGCCATGCCATTGACCTGCTCACTAGCCGTCACCACGGGCGTAACTCTGATTACCGTTATCGTGTAGAAAATCGTTGTGTTGGTGTGTACGCATATAATGCTCCTTATGGTGGTCCCCAAACCATTCTTGCAGATTGGACAATACTTGCCACAGGTGGTGTTGGAAATATATTCTTGCACTCAACTAACGCTCCGCAATCAGTAGGCTCTGCCATTTCTATGGCACATCGAGCGCAAGTAGCTCTTGCCAATGTGGAGTTTATGCAATTTCACCCCACGGCATTGTATAACAAAAATAACCATAATCGTGACCTAATTACCGAAGCTATGCGTGGAGAAGGAGCAAAATTACTCGACAGCGAAGGCAAACCCTTTATGCATCGCTATGATAAGCGCGGTGAATTGGCACCTCGTGATGTGGTCTCTCAGGCCATGGTTACAGAAATGCTCAGTAAGGATGCCGTATGCCTATATCTTGATGCCAGCGCTATGGATGTGAATTTAGAAAAACGCTTTCCTACAATATTTACCAATTGCCTTTCCATGGGTATTGATATTAATAAAGACTCCATTCCTGTTGTTCCTGCCGCACATTATTTTTGCGGCGGAATATTGGCTGACACTAAGGGGCGCACCGAGCTTTATGGCCTCTATGCCATTGGAGAATGCGCGTGCACAGGCCTGCACGGAGCAAACCGCCTTGCTAGCACCTCACTGCTTGAAGCCTTAACCTCTGGATGGGGCGCAGGTAAGGATATTGTCGAACGCGCCAAATACGAAGAATCGTTACCACAATCCTTACGCGAGGCCATCCCCAATTGGGACCCTGTGCAAAATGAACAAAATGACGATCCTGCCCTGATTGCGCAAGATTGGGCCAACATTCGCCACACCATGTGGAATTATGTTGGCATTTCACGCACATCTGCAAGATTGCGTCGCGCTTTCCAAGATTTGCGCGAACTTTCGCGCCATATTCATGATTTTTATAAACGAACACAAATTTCGCCGGCGCTTATACATCTTTTCCATGGTGTACATGCAGCCTATGTCATTACGCAGGCAGCCTTACGTAATAAACACAGTTGCGGCTGTCATCACCGTGATGATACAAAAAAATAATTTTCTCGCTGCTAACATTTGCGCTTAAGAACAGTTTAGGCTATAGCCAGTAATATCTTAACTTTGTTCGTTCTCTCATAGGTGCGAGAACGACTATCTATGGTGATGTATGAAAAAAAAATATTCCACGATTTCCACAAATGAAAAAGTCGCTGCATTAACTACCTTTATGGAAGAACATAAGGGTAAGGACATTGTTGTTCTTAATTTAACCCACCAAAATACCTTTGCTGAGGCCATGATTGTTGTTACGGCAAACTCTGTACGCCATGGGCAAAGCTTAGCTGAAGGCTTAAACGTTTTTTGCAAGCAGCAAAATTTTGAGTTTTTGCGTATGGAAGGCAAGCAAAGCGGTCAATGGATTCTTTTAGACCTTAATGATGTGGTCGTCAGTGTTTTTCAAGAATCTTCACGTCAATTATACCAATTAGAAAAACTTTGGACTGAAATTCCCGCCAAAAACACTGACTCTGCACAAAACCAAACTATTGCGGAGTAAGTATGTCTTTAACGCCCACACTCCTACTCATTCTTGACGGATGGGGTCTAGCACCTGCTGGGCCTGGCAATGCAACCTTTTTGGCAAAAACACCGCATATGGATGCATTATTTGCCTCCTGCCCCCACAGCACCCTTGAGGCCTCTGGTCGTTCAGTGGGCTTACCTGAGGGCTACATAGGCAACTCTGAGGTGGGCCACTTAAATATTGGCGCAGGCTCCATTGTGTACCAAGACATGACACGTATTGATCTTGCCCTTGAGCAAGGTGACTTGGCAACCAATCCTGTTTTTGCCAAGCTTATGGCTGATGCCTTACACGGAAATAAACGATTGCATTTGGCAGGCTTACTTTCAGATGGCGGTGTACATAGTCATATAAATCATCTTATAGCCCTTGTACGCATAGCCTGTAAGGCCGGACTTGAAGTGTTTATTCATTGTTTTATGGACGGGCGCGACACAAACCCACACAGTGGCAAAGAATATATACAAACCCTTGAAAGAGCTTTAGAAGAATGCGCTCCAAAAGCACGCATTGCCAGTCTTTGTGGACGTTTTTATGCCATGGATCGTGATACTCGCTGGGAACGTGTAGAGCAAGCATGGAACTTACTTGTACATAATGTGGGAGAAAAAGCCCTTTCAGCTTCACAAGCCATAGAAGAAGCCTATGCTGCAGGCATTACAGATGAATTTATCAAACCCACAAGTCTTCTACCCCAAGGAAATATACAGCATGAAGACGCGGTATTTTTGTATAACTTCCGTGCTGACCGCATGCGCGAACTTGTACAAGCCTTTACTCTTACGTGCTTTGATGGCTTTGTGCGTGGTGATGTACCAAGAGTACATTTAGCCTCTATGACTGCCTATGATTCAAGCTTTACCTTGCCTGTGGCCTTTCCTAAAGAAAGCTTACGTATGGGCCTTGGAGAAGTTGTTTCTGCCATGGGTCTTAAACAAGTGCGCATTGCCGAAACAGAAAAATACGCACATGTCACCTACTTCTTTAATGGCGGGCGCGAAGAACCCTTTGCAGGTGAAGATCGCATCCTTGTGCCTTCCATACGCACAGTACCAACGTATGACCTTGCCCCTGCCATGAGTTGCAATGAAGTCACTGATAAATGCATAGAAGCCCTTTTAAGTAATACCTATGCCCTTACGGTATGCAATCTTGCCAATGGCGACATGGTTGGGCATACTGGCATTCTTGATGCTGCCATTATTGCTTGTGAAGAGGTTGATACTTGCGTGGGACGTCTTGTGGAATGCATACGCAGTATTCATGGTCGTATGATTATTATTGCAGATCACGGCAATTGCGAAACCATGCTAGATACGCAAAATGGGCCACAAACAGCCCATACCACCAACCCTGTACCATGTATTCTTGTACAAGAAGATAAATGCATAACCTTACACAATGGCAACCTTGCCGATGTTGCCCCAACCATTCTTGGCCTTTGGCAAAAGGAAATACCTCCAAGCATGCAAGGGAAAAATTTAGCAGTAAATTCTTAAGGACACATCGAATGAAAAATCAAAAGCCCCTTGAGCCTGTTGCGCCTGACGGCATGGAAATGTTTTTTTTCTATCCATGCCCTTTTTGCAAACGACACGTTCCTCTGCTTGCCCCAGTACAACCAGCTCTTGTGCAATGCGACAATTGTCATCAGAATTTTCCCATTCTTCCAGTAGATGAATACAGCCTACACTATGTGCGCATTATGCTCGCCAATGGTCGTGCAGCAATGGACCCTGATTTTGTTTAAGTAGTCAGCACTGAAAACCTAAACAACCATTTGTAATTGTTTAGTTTTTCAGTGTCGACTAAATAGTCGATGCTGAAAAACGCATTTCCATGCGTGTTTCAGAAAGGCACGCCTACTCCAAATACCCTTTTAGGGCCGCCAGAAGCAAGTTCTGGCTTATTTTACGTGGCGCAAAATTTTTCTTACAGAAAAATTTTGTTAGTCAACACATGAAAAACAGGTGCAATAATGTCGATAAATTGCCAAAAAATCGCATTACATGCTTTGTTTATGGCAATTTTCCTAGGTTGCTCCTGCATATTAAGTGTACAATTACAAATAGTTGTTTAGTTTTTCAGTGTCGACTAAATAAATATTATTTCAGCATGTTTGTTTTTCAGTGCTGACTATTTCAGTGCATATATTTGTTTTTTATATAGCCTACTGTATGTATGTTGGAATATTCAAAAATACATTACGTGTAAAGGAAACCATGCGCTCCATAAGCCATGGTAGGGCTAAGAGCAAGGCTATAAACATGGATACAACCTTCGGAATAAAGGTTAAGGTCATTTCTTGTATTTGTGTAGCCGCTTGAATAATACTTACCGTTACCCCCACCGTAAGACCTACGCCTAACATGGGCAATGCCATCATCAAGCACAATTCAATAGCTTGCCTACCAAAACCTATAACAAATTCAGGACTCATACAACCTCCGAAGCGTAGCTATAGCATAAAGGAATTTACAAGAGAACCTACCAAGAGATTCCAGCCGTCTACCATAACAAAGAGTAAGAGTTTAAATGGCATAGACACCATCATAGGCGGCAACATCATCATACCCATAGCTAACAATACACTTGAAATTACCATATCTAGCACGAGGAAAGGAATGTAAATTAAAAACCCTATGGTAAAAGCTGTTTTTAATTCACTAAGCACATAGGCTGCAGCCAGCATCATTGTGGGTACTTCATCTTTATTATTAGGCGCTTCCATGCGTGCAATGGCATAAAACACCGAAATGTCTTTTTCGCGAGTGTGCTTAAACATAAAGGTTCGTAAGGGTATTTGCGCTCGGTCTAAAGCCACGCTATAGTCTATATTTTCGGCTAGATAAGGCTGTAAAGCAGTGTCATTAATTTCTTTACCCACAGGATACATAATAATCACGGTCATAAAAATAGCAAGAGATGCCAATATTTGTGTTGGTGGTAATTGTTGCACGCCAATGGCCTGACGCAAAAAGCTAAACACAATAATTATGCGGGTAAAGCTCGTTACAGTAAGCATAATAGCCGGCGCCACCGATAATATAGTCAACAAAAAAAGGATTTCTAATAAAATTGTGACCTTTTCTGGGCTTGAAGCTCCACCAGAAAGGGTAAGCTGCATAGGAGGCATAGCAAAGTCTTGCGCAGCATGCGCCATGCTTAGCAATATGTCCATAGGAGCAAGGCCCAAGACAAAAAGAACACAGACAAGACTACTCGTCAGGATTTTGGCGCTGGATGTCTTCCATAATTTCTTGAAAATTTGTGCTTTCACTGGCATCATTGTCCGAAACTTCCTTTAGCAACGTTATCTGGTGCTCAGTAACCCCAAGTAACAACCTTTTATCTAAAAAGCGCACCACCATAAGCCCTTTACGCGGCCCTAAGGGTAATTGCGTTTCAAGGCGTAAACCATCCTTTGGAAAGGTTCCCGGTCTTGGGATAAAGTTAAAACGCCCGTATTTACGCAAAATCCACACCACAAGCCAAAGCACCGCAAGAAGCAAAGCCAATGAGCCTATAGCCTGAAAATATCCACTCCAATTAAACACCGTTTCCATGGGCATAGGAACAGCTTCTGCCACATTTTTAGCAACATCGCCTGCATGTGCGACTGTACCTGAAGAAGCTGACGCAGCTTCAGTTACGGTTGTAGGGGTTTGGCTAGGCAAGCTGTTTAACCCTTTCCATAGGACTGATAATATCAGTTAAACGTACGCCAAACTTTTCGTTAATAACAACGGCTTCTCCACGTGCAACAAGCTTACCATTTACATAAATTTCTAGAGGTTCACCAGCTAATTTATTAAGCTCTACTACCGAACCTTGCCCCAATTGTAAAAGTTCATTGATAAGCAAGCGAGTGCGTCCAAGCTCTGCAGATACATCTAAAGGAATATCAAGAATAAAATCCAATTCGCGCTTGGCGCCATCAGCTGCAGGACGTTTAGCTGCATCGGTCATATCTTTGAATTGAGCCTCACTTGGCTGACCATGTAGCTGACTTTTACGTTGGCTTTGCATCTTGTCTTCTTCATCTTCAGCAAGAGCTTCAGCCCAGCGCGCGGCCATATCTTCTTCATCAGTTGAAGCAGTTAGATCATCCATGGACGGCAATTTGGGTGCACCGCCAGCAGGAGTTTCTTCTTGTGCACTCTGCGCTTCTGCCTCTGCGGCTTCAGCGGCTTCATCAGCCTCTAATTGAGCAGCCCAAGCTGCCGCTAAGGCATCTTGATCTTGATCTTGATCAGACATAAGCTATCCTTTGTATAAGGGCATTGACTATTGTTCTACCACAAATTCCGTGAAATATACGCGGACCACATAAGCCCCGCCTAAAATTTGATTAAGGCGAGAAGCAACCTCAGCTTTAAGTAAAATTTTACCTTCAGCCGACGAAACATCGGCAAAGGTTTTTCCGGCTAATAAAATAATGACGGCATCACGAATTTTTGCACTCTGGCTTTTAATGGTTTGTGATACGTCTTTATTAACCTCAACCTCCATCCCAAGTCGTAAATATCTTTTGCCTGAAGCATCAGACAAATTTACTACAAAGGGCGGCAAAGGTAATACTTGCCCTGTGGAACGAGGTAAATCTGATTGGCGCTCTATACGCGCTGAACCTTCTTCTCCCGATGCAGAAGCACCTTCAGCGGAAGTTTCGCCACCTTCTGCACCAGTCTCAGCATCGACTGCTTGCTCCTCTACGCTTGCAGGGCCACGCATAAAGAACCACCAATACGCTCCACCACCACCAGCACCTAAAATCATAAGCAAGACAAGAACCATAATTATAAGTTTCTTCTTACTCTTCTTTGGGGGGGCATCATCACCTTCAGGAAGGGCATTTTTAGCCTCTTTTGGGGGCATAGGCGTCTCCTTATAAATTCACTTGCTCTGTAAAAATGCAATGCTATTAAAACAAAAGCAAGAGTGTCAAATAACAGTCATGTATATTTCAGCTATGCAGATATCATACCATGCAAAACTTTAAGAGCATTGAGCCACATAGTACATCATCTGAGTAAAAATGCTATCATTACTCATGCACACTCACATCAAATACCTC
>CAYJOQ010000018.1:0-23157 GCA_964371825.1 uncultured Desulfovibrionaceae bacterium | reverse complement strand
TGGGCGTATCTGAAAGCAAAAGCTCACGCAAAATACGGTTTCTTGTGCCCTTGGGATCTAAGAAATAAGAGAGATCCTTGCCAATATAGTCTTCCGGTACGCCGGGGTCATCAAAATTGGTCAGCAGAGGCTGATTGCAGGCCAGAACAACTTGATTAGAATCAATAACAATATAAGGCACGGGAATACCTTGAAGTAAGCCTTGGGTGAAGCCTATTTCTTTTTTCATGCCCAAAACCATACTTTCAATATTATGGCTCACATCGTATAGCTCATCTTCACCGCTTAACACTAAGGGTGCATCCAAATCGCCTTCGCTTATGGCAATACTTGACTCTCGCAGTGCATTCAATCTTTTTACAATAATTTTTGCGATACACAAGCGAACAAGCAAAATCATGGCTACTATAGTGGCGCAGCCAAGCCCTATGATAATATAGGTAGTTTCACGCAATTGCGTCATGTCTGGGGTGATGTCATTGATGGTAGTAAATTGGCCTAGTATAGCTTTGGACGAGCCGTGACAATGGTAACAGGCTTGCTCATTTTTAATACTGTTCACAGAAACATAATACCATTTATCCTTATGAGAAATCAGTTCTGTTGTTTGAACATCCTTTGTGGTAGCTTCTTTCATAAGCTGTATAACACTTGCTGGAATGTTAAGATTGCTTACGGGGGTTTTGCTTTTTATATTCTCTGTTGCATATGTCACTGTACCTAAAAAGCTCGACATATACATCTTCATTTCAGGACGACTCTTACCAAAATAGCTAAATTCTTTTTGTGTCGCTGCATTATCGCCTGCAATCATGGGACGATAGATAATATTTTGTACAAGTTCTTTCACAACGACAACATTTTTATTCATGGTGCTTATAAATCTTTGTTCATTTGTATAAGATACAAATACCAAAAAAACACCTATGATTAAAGTCATCATTATGCCTACGAGTAATGCAAACTTATGTCCTATTTTTTTATGTATTTTTATCATAATGTCTTTTCCTATGTAGTAATATTATAATATAATCGCTGTATGTATATGGATACTCATGAGAAAAAACTATTTTAATGGCCGCCGGAATAAATGCGTCCATCGTATGATATTCGCGCTATCTTACTATCATCATGACAGGTTTCACAAAGTTCTATGGTAGGCGTGCGTGAGATGGATTCGGGGCTACCATCTTCTGTGTGCAGTCCGCCCATACCATGGCAAGATTCACACCCCACATCTGCCAAGTGCGGTGTTTGTGCATAGCTAATAAAGCCCTTCTTGCTTCCATAGCCTGTGGTATGGCAGGACAAACATTCCTTAAACTCAGCCTCGGTAAGTTTTTCTTTCATTATCATGACAGAATTTCTACTGGTGGCTTTTTTGGAATTGGTTTTAAAGTTTTTTACAGTGTCTGCGTGACATTCTGCACAGGCATCGGTGCCCACGTACCAATTTTCTGTGGCAGAACTTTCGTTGGTAGTAGCTCCATCTACTGGTTGTGCGTACGCAGTCATGTATATACTTACATACATGATACAACACACTAACCCCAAAGAAAAAAATAAACCAAACCTACTCATAAGACACCTTTCCTCATAAATCATTACATATTGATTTTAATTATAAAAGATATTGGAGCCTTAGCCGCCTGCTGCAAAATCTGTTATGGCAATTCCACTAAAATTGCCCCTAATAACTGCGAAAAGAAGCAAACGCATGATGTTTACGCAAAATACATTTGCACAGTTTTGCTATCTAGTTGATGCTGAACAGCACATTTTCATGTGTTGTTCAGAAAGGCACGTTGCCTCCACATGCCGCTTTGCGGCCGCCAGAAGCAAGTTCTGGCTCATTTTATGGCACGCAAAATTTTTCTTACAGAAAAATTTTGTTAGTCAACACGTGAAAAACAGGTGCAATAGTGTCGATAAATTGCCAAAAAGTCGCATTACATACTTTGTTTTCGGCAATTTTCTGTGATTTCTTAAGGTATGAATGCCTGTAGTTACAATAGCTTGTATGGTTTTTCAGCGTCGACTATCTATACAAACATGAACAAAAAAAGTGCACTTCAACACCACAATAATCAAAATAAGATGTGTTGAATATATCTGACTATATCGGCAAAAACAAATGATTATTTAGGGGTGCATAAGATACTTTAGTATTTTTCTTGAAAGATTTTACATTCTTCTTCTACTACCATCGGTAAAGAGGAATGGTTTCAAAGCAAGAAAACATATAACAATGTATAAATTATATGACAAAAATCACCAGAAATTCGCATTCCATGCTCTTATTTCTGGTGATTTTTGTGTGACTTCTTAAGACAAATACCTGTAGTTACAATAGTCTGTATATTTTTCAGCATCGAATAGCTATAAAAAATAATGATTTCAAGAGGTTTATTTGTTTTTCAATGTCGATTATGTTTTGTGTATGGAGGCCTTAAAAGAGGTTTTTGTTTGTAAAACGATTGATTTTTTTGTGCCTTTGCGTCTGACAGCCTTGCTGATAGTAGTGAGTCATCATTCAATCTTTTGTATCATTAAAGCCATTGTTGCACAGTAGAACAAATGCCCTGTATATCTTGCGGTGCATGCCATACTATACTCTTATCTGCTCTAAACCATGTGAGCTGACGCTTAGCATATGCTCTTGTATTATGAAGCCATTTCTCTATAGTCACATCAAAAGAAACATGTGAGCATAGATGTGCATAGAGTTCTTCACATCCTATACCAGACCAGCCAGGGGCCTTAGAATCAGGGCATATTTCAAGAGCAAGGCGAGCTTCTTCCATGGCCCCTTGCGCAAGCATACCTTCAATACGCTTACCAAGCCTTGGGGTAAGTTCTTGTAAGCTCATGTCCATGGCAAGGTATAAGCCTTCCACCATGGGCTTAGGTAACACATTTTCGTGCCACCAGCTAAAGGTTTTACCAGTGGCTTGAAAAACTTCAAGGGCTCTGATTATACGTTGTTTATCATTATAATGAATGCGTGCTGCATATGTAGGATCAATGTTGTGTAATGTAGCATGCAGTTTTTGCGAACCTTGTACAGCGCAAAGTTCCACGAGTTCTTCAGTTATTTGCGGCGGTACTGGAGGTATTTCTGCTATACCTGTAAGCAAGGTTTTAAAGTACAGTCCTGTACCTCCCACCAAAATAGGAAGCTTTCCTGCATGAATACATTCATGTATTTTTTTCAAAGCCATGTGTGCAAAGCGCCCTGCCGAAAGTTTTTCGTCAGTGGGCATAAAGGCATATAAATGATGAGCACATACAGCCATTTCTTCTTTGTTAGGCTGCGCTGTAATTATGGGAAAGTCTTTATATACTTGACGCGAATCAGTATTTATCACCTCTCCGTTAAATTTTTGCGCTATGCTAAGGGCTGCCGCCGTTTTACCGGCACCTGTGGGGCCGGCAAGGCAAAGAACGCGTGGCAATTGACTCATGAAATCCTAAAGCCCCCTGCGCTAGGTGCAAGACAAGGAGTGCCCTGACGCACTTCGCCAGAAAGATATTTTTTACGCAAAGCATGCAGCACATTGTCAGGCACAAGATCTTGTACATCGCCACCATGGCTTGCCGCGGCTTTAACAATGGTTGAACTAATATATAGCCATTGATAATCAGTCATTAAAAATACCGTTTGAATATGGCGCTGTAATTTACGATTCATCAAAGCAAGCTGAAATTCATATTCAAAATCTGATACAGCTCTAAGCCCTCTTAGAATTATATGACCACCGCGCCTTGCTACATAATCTACCAATAAACCGGAAAAAGGTTCTACCGTAACTTCTGGTACATGCCCTACCGCTTCATGAGCCAAAGCCACCCTTTCTTCAAGAGTAAACAAGGGAAATTTGGGAGTATTGTCAGCTACAGCCACAATAACTTTATCAAAAATTTCACAGCCTCTTTTAATCAGGCTTACATGCCCGTTGGTAATAGGGTCAAAAGTTCCGGGGTATATAGCTATACGTTCTTTTCTACCTTCCATAATAATACTCGTGTTTGTCCAAAGTTGCGTTCAGTTAATAGTGTTATATCAGCATGAATATGTTCAGCATCAAAAGCGATGGAAGCTTCTACTTCAGCGGTAATAATTGCACCTTCATCTACCCAAGAACAGCGTAAAAGATTTTTTATTGTGGGATGTAACAAGTTTTTTCCATAGGGTGGATCTATAAACACCACATCATATTTTTGAGCAGGTCTTTTACCAAGGGCCTTAATGGCGTCTTCTTGTACAATACGCACCCTTGTTGAATCAAGCCCTAATGAATCGGCATTTTTTTGTAAACAGCGCACTGCTAAGGCAGAGTTTTCAATAATAAGCGCATCCGTAGCTCCACGACTTAAAGCCTCAAAGGCTAAGGATCCGCTGCCGCCAAAAAGGTCAAGGGCACGGCTAGCAGACCATACCACCCCACGTGATTCTAACATAGAAAAAAGTGCCTCACGCACTCGTGACATGGCAGGTCTATACCCTGGGCCTTCCACAGTTTTCAACACCCGGCCTCTGAAGGCTCCGGAAATTATGCGCATTACATCCTCGTAATCAATTTTGTGAGTTCATAGGTGAGACTTTCCATACGGTCACGCAACTCAGTTTGCTCAACCCATGGACGATTTTGCAAGTTCTGCATCTTCGTTTTAAGTAAGCCCCATTTGTTTTCAATATCATTTGTAAGGAAATCCCAATCAACACTTGGATGCGCTTGAGCACTATTGTGTACCAAGGTAATTTCTTGAAGACTATCAAGATTAAGTTCCGCAAGATAATCAGGAATAATTGCCTCAATGCCATACATGTGTTTTATTCGCTGTGCAAGCACAGTTTGAGCGCTCTCTTCACCATGAGTTAGCACAATCTTGCTTCCCTTACGGGCAGCAGGCTCTAGCCAAGAAAGAATTTGCTCTTGACCTGCATGAGCCGAAAAACCGCCAATGGTAAAAATTTTTGCGTTAACTTCCACATCATCGCCAAATAAAGATATGGTCTTGGCATTTTCTACAATTTGCCTTCCGGGTGTTCCCACAGCTTGATACCCCACAAAGACAATGCTAGCTCCTCTATTCCAAAGGTTATGCCGCAAATGATGACGAATACGCCCAGCATTACACATGCCGCTGGCTGAAAGAATAATCGCAGGTCCGGTATCATCGTTAATCATGCGTGATTCTTCAGGGCTCATGGTATACCGTAAATTGGGCAAGGCAAATTGACCATTTTCAGCAACTAACAGCGCCTTTGCTTCATCATCAAAAAGATCTGCATGCTTTGCAAACACTTGCGTTGCACGTATGGCCATGGGGCTATCTACATATATGGGCATATCATCAGGAATACGCCCTTCATTACTCAGTTTTTGTAAACACAGCAAAAGCTCTTGAGTGCGCTCAACAGCAAAAGCCGGAATAATCACCTTTGCTCTGTGGCTATAACTATATGCAATAGCCTCATAAAGCTCCTCAATGGCACCAACCTCATTGTTATGATTTCTATTACCATAGGTGGATTCCACAAAAATATAATCGGCCATAATGGGCGGCTCAGGATCTTTAACAATTAATGCTTGCGGACGGCCTAAGTCACCTGAAAAAAAGACCGATGTTGTTTTACCGTTTTCAGTAGCTTCAATAAGTACAGATGCAGAACCTAAAATATGCCCTGCATCTTGAAAGGTAACTTTTATTCCCGGGTGCGGTTCAAAATGTGCTTTATATTCAACGGCTGTGAGCAAAGGAAAGGTATTTTGTGCATCATCTGTAGTGTACAAAATTTCAGGTAGCTTCTTCTTGCCACGCCTTTTATATTTCTCCGCTCGTTGACGAGCTTCTGTTTCTTGAATGTGCGCACTATCTAAAAGCATGATTTCCAAAAGATCTAAGGTAGGTTCAGTACAATATATAGACCCTGTAAAACCATGACGCACCATGCGCGGCAAAAGACCAGAATGGTCTATATGTGCATGTGTTATAAGAATAAAATCAATATTAGAAGGTCTGTAAAGTTCGGTAGCAAAATTACGAGATTCTATGGCCTTATTACCTTGATGCATACCGCAATCAACTGTAAACCGCGCTCCGCAAGCTTCAATCATATAACAAGAACCAGTAACAGTTTGCGCAGCTCCTAAAAATTGAACCTTCATAGAAATCTCCTTATACAAAAATATACAAGCTACAGTGTACGTGGGCGATCTAAACAAGACGTTTTCACGAATTCTTCAGAAAGACACATTGGCGTAAAATACATTTCCCTATGCAACTTTATACTGCAAATATGCCTGCATGCATAGTAAAAAACAAGGCATCTATAACAATAAATACAGCATTTTATCTATATATAAAAACAAAAAAATATACCCAATACCGCAAAACTTATTCCTACACATGCAAAAATAAAGTACATTTTATAGTATATCCTACATAGTTGATACAAAACAACACGTGCTCACACATTGTTTAAAAAGGCACCTTGCCTCCAAATAATCCATTGGAAAGCCAAAAGCACATTTTAGCTTATCCAGTACAATATATATTTACATTTCAAATATTTATTTATTTTTACGATTCAATTATAATAAAAAGTAAAAGCACATAAGAGTCTTTATTGAGTATTTTATGGTTTACTGATAATAGTGTTTGTAGTGTGGTTACATGCAATGACTAAGGCACTAATATGTTCATATATTCAGACAATTTTTACATACAGAAATCTAGACAGGAGATAGCATGGCAAAGCCTTATTTTAGTCGCATTGATGAATTAACAAGCAGCACTGAATCATGGCGAATTATACGTATTCTTGCTGAAATTGCCTCTGCATTTGATGAACTTAATGACGTTAAAGAACCTTGTATCTCTATCTTTGGGTCTGCTCGCACAAAGCCCCATGAAAAACACTACCAAGACGCAGAAAAAATTTCTCGCCTACTGGTTGAAAGTGGCTATGGTATTATTACAGGGGGCGGGCCCGGAATTATGGAAGCCGGAAATAAAGGCGCAACAGAAGCTGGCGGTACCTCCATTGGATTACACATTCACCTACCTCATGAACAAGGTTGCAATGAATATGTAAAAACCAAGTGCACCTTCCGCTATTTTTTCACTCGCAAACTTATGTTTGTAAAATATGCCATGAGCTATGTGGTTATGCCTGGCGGTATGGGCACCATTGATGAACTTTCTGAAGCATTTGTACTTGCTCAAACAAAACGTATTCGCGCTTTCCCCATAATTCTTTATGATTCAGGATATTGGGCTGGCTTATTAGATTGGTTACGTACTACAATGGTTGACTATGGCAACATTTCCAAGGATGAAATTGACGACATCATAACCATTTGCGATACTCCAGAAGAAGTAGTTTCTCTTATTAAAAAAACCGTTATTATGTAATCTATATGACACGTGTGAAGCAATCAGAAACACATTTTACACACCATAGTAACATAAAACATTTACAGACTACGGCTTTACATATTCAAAAGATGCATACTCAAGGTCCTATTCCCAATGCCCCCCAAGGGCATACATGGCACTCCCTCATGGGACTTGCCCTTGAAGAAGCACAAAAAGGCGCCCAAGCAGGAGAAATTCCTGTGGGCGCCGTCATAGTTTCAACACAAGGAAAGATTCTTGCAAAAGCACATAATGGCCCTGTGCATTTACAAGATCCTACAGCTCATGCAGAAATTTTAGCCCTACGTGCTGCAGGTAAAGCCCTGCATAATTATCGCCTCAATAATTGCATCTTGATTGTCACACTTGAGCCTTGCCTTATGTGTGCTGGTGCAATGGTACACAGCCGCCTTTCCGGTGTTGTTTATGGCGCTGCCGATACTAAGCAAGGGGCTATTTCTTCTTGTTGTGACGGCTTAAACTACAGTTTTTTAAATCATACTGTGTGGCATATGGGAGGAGTGCGAAGCCAAGAATGTGCGCATCTTTTATGGCATTTTTTCCGCACCAAGCCTTAACAAGCAAACATACAATATGGCAAAATAAAGGAGTATATATATGAGTGAAATCACCAAAATGCAAGTAGGTGAGCGTATGAGCCGCATCGTTATTCACAATGGCACTGTGTATCTTTGTGGTCAAGTAGGCTGTGAATCGCCTACGGTGCAAGAACAAGCCACCACCATGCTTTCGCGAGTAGATAGTTTACTTAGCGAAGCTGGTACTAGCCGTGAACGCATACTTTCTGCAACAATTTATCTACGCGATATGAAAGACTTTGCTGCATTTAATGACATTTGGGATGCATGGGTTATTCCCGGTGCACCACCTGCACGCGCGTGTGTAGAGGCACGCTTAGCACGACCAAACCTGCTGTGTGAAGTCTCTATCATTGCAGCATTGCCATAACATTTTTAGCTTCGTGTTACAGCAAAGTGTATGTGTATAAAAATACAGCTTTGCTGTAACAAATACTCAACAGTGCACAGTCTGCACTGAAAACACACTCTTTGAAATAATAATTTTTTATACCAATTGATGCGAAAAGTGCGTGGAAGCGCGTTTTTCAGATTCACTATAATGTGCTTGCCCCTTATACGCTATAGTGGTACAGGCTTAGAGAAATATTTTTCCTTAACAGTTTTATGAGTATTTTCGGCGCACACATTCTCAACAAACCATTAAAAAAATTACACAATACACATGACTTCACAACAAACGTATATATTTTGGGGATGTTGCTTACTCTGCACCCTTTTGCACGCACCTCAAGCACAAGCTAGGGTTTGGAATGCTTTTAATATTTTAGATACTACCCCTAATAATATGTGCGCCCTTACCTTTGATGATGGACCTCACCCACGCACTGAGCATATTCTTGATATCTTACGTGAAGAAAATATTAAAGCCACGTTTTTTGTTCTTGGTACACAAGTACGACAATATCCAAAAATTGCACAACGTATTCACGCTGAAGGACACGAAATAGGAAACCATAGCAATGTGCATAATAATCTAAGCCATTTATCTAAAGAAGAAATAACGGAAGATTTACTGCATGTACAAACACAACTTGAACATCTTGGCATACCCGTCAAACATCTTCGCCCTCCTTTTGGAAGTTTTGATAAAACAGTAATTGCCGTAGCTAAAGAGCTTGGGCTTGACGTAATGCTTTGGTCAACAGACAGCCGTGACTGGGAAAGCAAGCGCCCTGACTACTCTAATATGCCAAATATTCTTGAAAGACCTTTAGGTTATGATGAAATGCGCGGGGTTTTTCTCTTTCATGATACAAAGCTGCGTACATCAAAAGACATTCAGCTCATTATTATGGCTCTACGTACTGTTGGTTGTAAAAATTTTGTAACCATTAGTGAACTTACACAAAATTCGCACATACCCCCAATGGTACCTCCACAAACCCACAAAAAACCTAAGGCATTGCCGCAAAAGACTCATATCAAGGCCCCCATATATACGTATACGCCTCCTCATTTAGAAAAACCCCTTTCTAATCCTCATATGCCTGAGAAAAAAGAAAGATATTTTAAAACTGACTTACCCATTCCTTCACATGTAAAAAGCCGAAATACTTTAAAGAAAAATGCCCTCACGCCTCCTGTAAAACAAAAAATGCAGGAAAAATTACCGTTTGAAAAAAAAGATTTTACGGAAATATATGTTTTTTAACATGGCTCTTTGTACGTAAATGAAGTACACTGTGCCCTTAATACTATGAAAATGTGAACAAAGCATAAGAGAAGTCTTGCTTTTACAATCACAAGAGGATACATCTTTTAAAGCATGTCAACGCGTCGTATACTTTTTCTTGCTCCGGCCCATGCTGTAACCCGTGTATTTCCGCAATTGCGAGATGCCGGATATGAGATTGGCATAGCCGAGAATCTTCAAGGAGCCTCCGTTTTTGTACGTAAGTCTGGACCGGGGGTTATCTTTGCGCGTCCCTCGCTACCGGGCTTCAAAGCTGAAGACCTACTTAGCGTTGGGCAGGATGACCCTACCTTTCCGCCAGTTATAATCATTACAGACAAAGGCAACGCCAGCGAAGCCCAGCATTTTTTAGAGCTTGGAGCTTCAGACTATTGGCTTGAACCTTTAGAATTTGAAAAAATCGTCGCCATTGCCAAAGCACCGCAAAAAGCAGCTAAAGCTATGCCTTCATCGACTCTTGGTGGGCGCAGTGCAAGTTATACCAATGGGCCACACATTGTAGGTCAGCATCCTGCAGTACAGCGCGTTATGGCTTTAGCCAAACAGGTAGCTCCTTCAAAGGCCACCGTGCTCATAAATGGCGAATCTGGTACCGGTAAGGAACTTTTTGCACGGGCACTACATGCATGGAGCGGGCGTGATAAAGGCCCCTTCATTGCCGTAAACTGCGCAGCTTTACCAGAGCATCTTCTTGAAAGCGAACTTTTCGGACACGAAAAAGGGGCATTTACTGGAGCTATAGCACGAAAACCCGGAAAATTTGAATTAGCTTCCGGTGGCACAATCTTACTAGATGAAATTTCTGAAATGGATCTTGCTTTGCAAGCAAAGCTTTTGCGTGTGTTACAAGAAGGTGAAGTAGATCGTGTAGGTGGCACAGATACAGTACGCGTAGATGTGCGTGTGCTTGCAACTACCAACAGAGACTTAGAAGATTGGGTTAAAGAAGGTAAATTTCGCCAAGATCTTTACTTTCGTTTAAACGTTATTCCTTTGCGCCTACCTTCATTACGTGAACGCGGTGAAGACGTACTCACCTTGGCTCAGTTTTTTATTTCACTCTATGTAAAAGATTATGGTTTGCCGGCCACGTCCTTATCTCCTACAGCTAAAGAATGGCTTGCACAATATGACTTTCCGGGTAATGTGCGTGAATTACAAAATCTTATGGAGCGCGCAGTATTGTTAGCTCATGGGCATCCCATAGAACCTGGGCACTTTTTACTCGATCCAGATACATGGCCAATTTTTTCTGAGGCAACACCTCAAGAACATGATGGGCTAGCCACAAACACCCTTGCTGCACAAGATGCTCTCCCCATACAAACGGTACAAGAAGAGCAAAATTCTTTATTATCCTCTGCACAAACTCAGCAAGGCACAACACCATCGCAAGAAAATCTTTTTGGGCAAGCGGTTATTCCCTTACATGAAATGGAAAGAATTATGATTTTAAAGGGCCTTGAAATGACCTCCGGAAACCGCACACAAGCTGCCGACCTTTTGGGTATATCTGTGCGCACACTGCGCAATAAACTCAATGAATACAGAGCTATGGGCATTGAAATAGAATAAGCTATATTACAGCGTATATACAAATACGGGTATATATGCTGTGTATATGTGTTTTGTTAATTTTTATTCAAGAAAACTTATTGTTTGGAGTATATGATGCTGGATTTTATCCGTAACAGCGCACAATCCATGGGCGTGAAAGTGGCTTTTGGTCTAATTATTCTTGTTTTTGTTTTCTGGGGTGTTGGTAATATGCAAAGCATGAATGCTGCCTCAGTAGTTGCCAGTGTGAATGGTGAGTACATCACTGCGATAGATTTTGAGCGTACGTACAGACAGGCGTATGAAAGTGTTAAAGCACAAAACCCTCAAATGACTCCTACGCAAATTAATCAAATGCAATTACCACAACAAGTGTTAGAAACGCTTGTTATCTCAAACTTACTTAAGCAAGAAGCACAACGCCTTGACTTATCAGTCTCCGCATTAGAACTGCGCTCTATCATTGATAAAATTCCTGCATTCCACAATGCAGAAGGTAAGTTTGATCCAGAAATATATACGCGTCTTGCCACTTCTCAATTTCCTACAGTGGGTGCATTTGAACAAAATATTCGCAATAGCGTTTTGGAAGAAAAATTACGCAAAGATGTAACCGTCACAGCCACCTCATTGCCATCAGAAGCACGTGCTTTTTATGATTATACCTTTGAAAAACGCAATATTGACTACATTTTCTTTGACGCTGATGCTGCTAAGGACTCTATAAAAGCGCCTACAGAAGATAGCCTTAAAGCAACCTATGAAAGCGAAAGATCTGTGTATACACTACCGGCCAAGAGCGATGTTAGCTATGTGCGTGTAAGTGCCCTAGACCTTGGTAAGCCTCAAGATATTACTGAGGCAGCCATTAAAGCTTATTATGATACGAATATTGCAGACTTCAGCACTGCTGCAAGAGCTAAAGTACGTCATATACTTTTAAACCTTACCGCTGACAGCCCAGAGGCCGATGTACAGAAAGCCGAAGCCACTATGGCTGAAATAGTCAAACAATTAGAAAGTGGTGCAGATTTTGCTGAACTTGCCATCAAATATTCTCAAGACGCTGGCACTGCTCCCAACGGCGGAGACCTTGATTGGCTAAGCGAAGGAGAAACTGTACAAGCGTTCAATGATACTGTTTTTGCCATGGCATCTGGCGAAACATCTAAACCTGTGCGCAGTGAATTTGGTTTACACCTCATTAAAGTTGATACAATGGAAAAAGCTACCGTGCAGCCTCTTACGCAAGTGACTGAAGAAATTCGCACTAAGCTTGCCGAAGAAGCCGGCCTTGCGAAAATTCGCGAAGTGGTAGACACCCTCATTGAAGCTAATATATTAGGCAATGACCTTGCCACGGCTGCAAAAAATGCAGGTTTAAGCCTTAAAAATACAGGTCTTAATACTGCAGCAGAATTGGAAAAACTTTTGAAAATAAGCTCCGCTGCTGCTACAGAAATTATGGACATGAACGCTGATGTTCCATTAGATACATCGTTGCAAACTACAGATAATGCCTATATTATAGCACGAATTAAAGAAAAAATACCTGCCAAGGTGCGTCCTTTTGAAGAAGTTAAAGCTGACATTTCTGCCAAACTTATGCATAAGGCTGCACTTGAAGCTGCCCTTACAAAGGCAAGCGAAACACGAAAAAATATGCAAGATACCACACCTGCTGACTTGCAAGTAAAAAGCATTACTGATGTACAACGCGGTAGCGAGGTAGGATTTTTAGGTATGCAACAAGAACTCAGCGCCGCCCTTTTTAACAGCCCCAAGGGTGCATGGTTGCCTTCTGCATACACAGTGAGCATTGACGGCAAAGAAGGTGCAGTACTTGTGCGTGTAAGTGAAGTTACTGCTCCTGACGATGCTCAATGGCAAACTATGGAACAAATAATCAACAGCATTATAACCAGTCAGCGACAAGATAAAATGTTTAAACTATTCCTTTCAGCTCTTTCAACCAAAGCTGAAGTTGAAATTCTTAACGAAGCATATCTTAACGCTTTTAGTCAATAAAGTAGTGATATTTATGTAAACAATCCCGTAATCATGCCAAAAGCGTGACTGTGGATTACATATAACAAACCGCACTTTGTATATCAAAAATCACCAGAAATACGCATTTCATGCTCGTATTTCTGGTGATTTTTTCATTCAGCTTGAACTATAAAAAAATAGTTTTTCAGTATCGACTATTGTAATAGTACTGTTGTAAAAATAGTAATTTATTCATCAGCAGGAAGACTTATTCGCCTATCCATTTGATCCACCGGAAGTCCTGTTTGGGCTGAAATCCAATCACAAATGGCTCCCCTATGCTTGGTGCGATTTTTTTTCTTAGCTGCAAGCATACGTTTATCTGCCTTAACAATGAGCTTATGCACCGGCTGTGGCGTAGCAGTTGTGGCAGTTCCAAGGGCAAAATACACAGGATCTTTATGCGCAGAATTTCTTTTTTCCATGGCAGCATAAATGCCTTTAACCATAGCAACGGCTTCTTCTTCCTTGCAATTGCACAATAATACAGTAAATTCATCTCCACCAACTCTGCCAATGAGTGCATCTTTTGGTAAGTTTGATTGCAAAAGGTTTGCCACATTTACAAGCAAGGCATCACCAACAGCATGACCAAGGTTATCATTTGTAAGTTTAAGGCCATCTATATCAACACAGATAATGCTGATAGGATAATCATTAGCTTGTGTCTCAGAAACACGTTTATCAAAGTAAAAACGGTTACAAACCTTGGTTAAAGAGTCGTAATGTGAAGCTTGTACAAGAGCTTCTTGCATCGAATGCAAGTCAGACACATCAATAAATAAGCCAAGAACATTCAGTGCCTGCCCTGTATCATCACGTGCCAAAACCTTAGCGCGAGCCATAATCCATTTATATTCTCCGCCACTTGTACGAATGCGATATGTATTTTCAATAATATCACCAAAGGCATCACTACGTAAGCGCTGACTTTGATATTCTTTAACTCTTTTTACATCATCAGGGTGTATAATAGAGTAAAATGCAATGGAATTTTGCGGTAAGGTATCTTTATTGTACCCAAAAGAACATCCGTAATTACTGCTATAGGATATATAATCTTGTTTAAAATCCCAATGCCATAAGCCATCATCAGCTATTCCGAGTAAAATACATTGTTTTTTGCAAGCATCAAGTGATTGCCCAATACAAAAACTTGTTTCAAAAAAATCATTATTAATAGTGCTCAATAAAGGAAATTCATTTGCCACCCCAGCTTGTACACGTTGTGCTATGGGCACTATTTCTTGAGTACAATTTTTTTGGCTTACAAAGTTAATGCTTATATACAATGGTGCATGATTAGCATCACGCAACACTACCGTATATGCAGCAACAAATGAAATAAATTCTCCACTATGTGAACGTATACGATACTGTTGTTCCCAAAAATCTATATTTTCAACATGTTGCAATATACATTCATGAAACGTTTGAGCACGCTCTTTATCTTCAGGATGAAAAAACTCAATCAAACTTTGTATATTTTTAGGTGTATGATCATAAGCATAGCCAAGAGCACGAAAAATATCGCCCTGTACGCATATATTGTGAGTATCGCAATGCCAAACTACTGCAAAAATATTCACTGTCAGCGAGTTTATGCATGAGGACGTACTATTATTATCTGATGGTAACATATCGTATGGATTCCTCATTATTACACCTCCCTACTGTGCTGGCGTGTACAACTTTTTTTTAAAATATCAGCAAGGAGCATTTCATATTCTTCTTTACGTATTGTATCATATTCATTTTGTGTATATTTTGTTTGTAATTTAAAAAGATTCGCCCAACCACTCATCATAGCAACTGATTGTTGTGAAGCTTCTGTTCCTGATTTTCGATCATGTTTAACTCTAAGATGCCCTTGATAGATAGGCCACTTTCCTTGTAGAGCATAGCGAATATCATGCTCAAGGTCGTCATATTGACTTGGTGAAAAACGCACATCAAAGTGACCTATGGCATCAAGAGCTTCGCGCCTAAATAAGTGACAACAACCCGTAACTGAAACACAAGGACGCATATATGAAAATGAGCCAAAATCAAAACACTGATTTTGTATATTAGAAAAGCTAAAACGTTTGATATGTCCTGGCTCTTTACCGTATTCACCGCCTTGCATAGAGCCACACTCACCACCTTCTAAAAGGTGTAAATCTGTGCTTTGTAATACAAGCGGTGATTGTTTATCAACCACCCTACACCCATATACAGGATGGTCAGGATATTCACGCATGGCTTTACCAAGCATATACAACCAATCTTCTGGGCATATGGCATCATCATCCATAAAGGCCACCCAATCACAAGAGCGTGTTTCTGGTAATTGTAACAACCAATTACGTGCAGCAGGTGCTCCTATATTACAAGGTAAATCTATACGCAATAAACGTTCACCAAGTTTATGTTCATAAATCTTGATAATTTCATCGGTTTTATCTGTGGAGCCATTATTTAACACTACAATTAACGTATCTTTGAGCTCTGACTCAGCTAAGGATTCAAGGCTTCGTGAAAGATATGATGCTTTATTCCATGTATATAAAAGTACCGCTCCACGTCCTGTTGGAAATGAAGTACTTTCATGAATACCCCGAGATACGTCATAATTTTTTAGCACAAGGTTCGTATGCCACGGCCGTCTTTGCAATACAATATCCCATTGCGCAAGAGCCATATCTACAGATTTTGCCTGAAAGGAGGCTTCTCCAAGGCGCTCACGCCAAAGCAAGGAAGAAAAGCTACGCATAGACTTCAAATAACAACTACTTGCATTAAGGCAATCTCCTTCTGCTAACGCAATATCACCTAGCATACCCAATTGTATGGGCTCAGGTAAGGCAGAAGTTTTATGCAATAAAGGCTCAATTTTTGAAAAGTCACCTTCTTGCATAGCAAGCAACCACATATGCCACAGCCAAAAAAGCTGATTAGGCTCTCTTGTAAGCATAGAATTAAGAAAATATAAGGCTTCTTTATTTCCTTCTTTAAGCAAAATATATTGATATTCAACAACGTTAGCAGGATGCTGAATTTGACTTACTTGTGTAGCAAAAGATAGCGAGTGCTCATCAAGCACTGGCAACATGGAATGTAGTTTAAGTAAATGTCCTGCTATGGTAGGATTTAATATATCCCACTCCCAAGCAGCTACAAGAAATTGTCCTGCAAGCGATACAAGTTTTTGTGCGCTCTCAAAAGGAGCACTTTGCGCACACTGTAAAGCTTCATTACTTAAATTAAGAAGATGCGAAGAGCCCACAGATCCTTGTAAAAGAGGGCTTGTCACAGCTAATGGTAATTCCTCCCAAGCAAAAGCCACAGGGCCTCCTAGTGTTATTGACATACAAAACACGCACTTGTAACAAAACGTACAAAATTATAATAAATCGTAAGCTAAAAGAAAAGAAAACTCAATGTATTTTATGAAACTATAATAATTTAAGTTTGCACCCAAATGTATGAAAAAAAATTAAAAAAAATGCCATTATCTACTATGTTGGTGACATACTTTTTCATGCTTGAATAATCAGTAAAAAAATACTAGGCTCATGTGTCACAAGTTTAATGCATATACACAAAAAACATGGCAGCACAGCATGCTACCTTACCACACAACAGATTCATTACCCTTCATAAGGGCAAAATATTTTTGAACATTCTTAACAGCATTGCAAAAAAACACATGCACTGAATATCGTTTATTGATGGTAACACAGTATATAGGTAACGAAATTTCAACGCATTGATTCATTTGAAAAATTCTCTACAATGTACATTTTTAAGAATATACTTTAAAAACATTATACAATTAGCATACATGCACACTAATGACAAACACATCCTTACAACACTACGCAGCTCACATACAAGCTCTCACAACGCATTGCCCCTCTTGGAGCCAAGGAGCGCTGACCCCCTTTGCCATGTGGCAATGCATCAAACCCTTATGGCAAAACCCTTTACCAAAACCCCACACGCAAACTGGCTACAGTACAGCCATGAGCATGACACTTTTTGCTTGGCAAAACGCTCCATTACATCATCGCTTTTTGCAAGTGTTAGCAGCCCACATGCCGCAAATACCACTATACACCACCCTTGCATCATGGTGTCAACTCCCGCTTGCAGCACACGAACAAAACCTACGTCATGAGGCTCAATCTATACAACATACTGCCGCAACAGAAAAAGAATCTATACTTGCCCTTGCACAAAAACATTTATCTCATCCTCATTATGGTGGATTTTTTTTAGAGCATCTATGCACATGGTGTTTGCGTCATGACTCAGACGGCTCCCTCCTAACAGCCCTTACACACCTTGCAAAAAAGCACGTACCTGCAGACATAAAAGCACATATACACAGTATTTGTCAGTATTATCTCACTTCATGGAATGTACTATATACTGCTCCGCACATGGCGCTTGAACACATATCAGCTTTTGAAAAAATTGGGCAAGAGCATTTTAATACGTGGATTATGCTACGTAAAGCCAAATGCTTACAAGAGCTTGGCCAAATCCAAGAGGCCATAGATCTTATGACCACGGTATGGCATTCTTGCCCCTGGCATACCAATGTTATTTTATATCTACATGATCTTGTTTTTCCACATACAAAGCAAAAACCTTCCACATATCCACCAATAGCGCTCTATTCATGGAATAAAGCAGAAATATTAGAACAAAGCCTCATAAGCTTAGCACAAACTGAAGCTAGGGATGCACAGATATATGTTCTGAATAACGGCTCAACAGATACAACTAAGGCCATGCTTACAGCAGCACAAAAAACATGGCCTACAAAGGGCGGCGACAACATACATATTATAACCCTACCTGTGAACATTGGTGCTCCAGCGGCACGAAATTGGCTACTTATGCACCAAGATATACGCGAACAAGGACAAGTAATCTTTTTAGATGATGATGTGCTGTTAGATTCCGGCTGGTTAGACTCCTTATGCACTACCGCTCTAGCCTATCCAAGGGCTGCTGTGGTGGGCTGTGCCATTGAAAGCCACCTAGCACCTCACAGCATACAAAGTACAGACTTCTTTTTGCAGCCCAAAAATATGGGTCAACGATCCTTTGCAGATTTAGAAGAACACATATTCCTTTCTTGTCAAGGTATGGGAACTCAAGAACATCAACTCACAAGATACACACGCCCCTGTCTTTCTGTTTCTGGTTGTTGCCACCTTTTGCGCTTTGACCAAAAGGTATCGCCAACACTGTTTGATATTCGCTTTAATCCCAGCCAATTTGATGATGTAGAACGTGATATGCGTTTGCAACTTACTACAGCACAAAAGTTTTCTGATATTATTTATACAGGCCACGTACGCATAAAACACGTACAACATTCAAGCTTAGCGCAAGCCAAAAGCCGCGCCAGCAATGCCCATATTTTTGGCAATAAAATAAAATTTGAGCATCTTTTCAGTGCGCGTGACATAGAAACACTGCATAATAAAAGTCACCTGCAAGCCCAACAAGATTTAATGAAAAAAATAACAAAACTAGCCACACACTTACCACATCCAGCACATATACATGAGGAGTGAAGCCCTTGCAGCCTATACAATCCCCTCAAAATGCAATACGACCAAAGATCTCCGTCATCATACCTATCTGGAATCTTTGGGACTTAACAAAAAACTGCCTTAATAGCCTTGTGGAACATACACCGCAAGCTCTCCTTGATCTTATGGAAATTATTGTTGTGGATAATCATTCCACCGATGAAACCGCCAAAGCCCTTGCCCCCACCGTAAAGCGTCTTTTTGGCGCACAAGGCCATGCATTACGCATGCCTCATAATTTGGGATTTGCCAAAGGCTGTAATATTGGCGCAGCACATGCGCAAGGAAATTTGCTCTTCTTTTTAAACAACGATACGCAAGTAACTAAGGGCTGGCTTCCTCCCCTATTGCAAGCACTTGAAAACAATGCAAAAATAGGCATGGTAGGGCCATTACTCCTCTATCCATCACAAAAAGTACAACACATAGGAATTACCTTTACCCATACCTTAGAGCTGCATCATCTATATCATCTATTTCCACACGGTCACCCTCTTGTACACAAAAAACGTTCCTTACAAGCCATTACCGGTGCAGCATTGATGTTATCTGCACAGCTTTTCACTGCATGCGGTGGTTTTTATGAAGAATATATAAATGGCTTTGAAGATTTAGATTTATGCTGCGCTGTGCGTGAAAAAGGTTTACATCTCACATGCATACCTCAAAGTATAATCTATCATCACACCTCACAAAGCCAAGGGCGCTTTGATCATGACAGCCAAAATGCCCAATTATTAACAAAGCGTCGTCAAGGCATCTTTAAACCTGACGTACACACCATTGCCCTCGAAGATGGCCTTATGCCAATATTAAGCCCTAGCCTTGAACTCTATATAGCTTTGCCAAGGGCCAAGGAAGAAGCTTTAACCACAGCCTTTACACAACATTTTTCAGAAGAGCGCTGCCTCATTCGACTTGAAAATGAACCTCTATGGATGGGTGGACACAAGCTTTTAGCTCAATTTTACAGTACACAACATATGCCTGAAGAAGCCTTGCATCACCATTTACAATTGGCACAAATAGCCCCTCTCCCCGAACACATAAAGGCTGTTGTGCATGCGGCAAAAATGGCTCAAGATATGCCTCTAGCAACACAAACGCTTATAGGTTTACAGGATATGCTCAAAGAAATTGCTAATATAACAAGCCTTATCCATAAAGCACAAACCCTACAAGCATGGGCTATTCAAACAGCTGATACAGCCCTTGCAAACATTTTTGCCACATGGCTAAAAGAGCACAAACAATAAAATACCACTGAGGAAAATATGAACTATTGGCTTTTTAAAAGTGAAGCAGAGTGTTTTTCATGGCAAGATTTGCAAAACGCGCCCCATCAAACTACCGCATGGGACGGAGTGCGCAATTATCAAGCCAGAAACTTCATGCGTAAGATGAAACGTAACGATCAAGGTTTTTTTTATCATAGTGGAAAAAATCCTGAAATTGTCGGCATAGTTGAAATTGTACGTGAAGCTTATGCTGACCATACTGCATTTGAAAGTTCAAGCGATCATTTTGATCCACGCTCAACTCCTGAAAAACCCCTTTGGGATATGGTAGACGTGCGCCTTGTGCACAGCTTTGTTATACCTCTTACACGCAAAGAATTATATGAAGAGCCGGAACTGGCATGTATGGAACTTATGAAAAAAGGAAGTCGCCTTTCTGTGCAACCTGTAACTAAGGAAGAATTTGAACACATTGTGCATTTACAAAAAATAAAAATGCTGTAAACACCGTAAATATACTCATCAAAATAATACCCTAACAAAAGAGCATATACTAGGTTTCATAAGTACAACAAAGGCAAATAACACCCTTCTTGCTTACGATATACTGCTAAGAGAGTATATCAATTGCGCATCAATGGCTTGCGTCAATGTTCCATTTTATTGTTGACATTTTGTTAACAAAAAGTTAGTGGACGGATTCCAAGCTTGATATGCGTTTTCACATCCTTACACTCCATTTAGATTGACACTCGTATATATTATGCTTAGCATTTAGTATGTTTTTTTCACAAAACATACCTATTTTTCAACTGAAGGTAGATTCTTATGAATTCCATAAAAAGTGCCCACATTCCCAAAGCCACCATACAAAGGCTTTCTGTATATATTCAGGTATTAGAATTTCTTGAACAAGAAGGCGTGGAAGTTATTTCCTCAGACCCCCTTGCAAAAGCTTGTGACGTTAATGCATCCCAAGTACGTAAAGATTTGGCATACTTTGGAGAGTTTGGCGTTCGCGGCGTAGGATATTATGTAAAAAATCTCATTGCATCTATCTCTGATGCCTTAGGCATTGCCCGAGAATGGCGCACGGCTCTTATAGGAGTTGGCAATATGGGGCGCGCCATATTAAACCACACTGACTTTAGAACAAAGGGCTTTAATATTGTAGGTGCCTTTGATTGTGACCCTTTCAAAATTGGCGAAAAAATATACGGCCTTGAAGTTATGTGTACAAAACGCCTTAAAGAAAAAGTAGATGAGCACAACATCGAAATGGGCATCATAACAACGCCTCCTGAACGTGCACAACGCGCCGCAAATCACCTTATTGAAGCTGGCATACGAGGCATATTAAATTTTGCTCCTTCTCGTATTCGCGTACCTGACGATGTGTATGTTGAATATGTAGACTTTTTTCATCATCTCTATACCCTGGCATTTAAAATTAGCAGACCTACCTAATGTGGTCATATCTACAAAATGAAGCAAAAGCCTTTCATGTGGCCTTGTCCTTTTTAACAAGATGGGGCAAGGCCACAATTGTTGATAACGCTATTATCGCAAAATCTATTCGCTGGTACGGGCCTGTAGGCTTCATTCTTGGCATTATGCTTGTGGCAAGTTTATATTTTTTCCAAAAGCTTGGGTATACGCATTCATGGACCCTAGCCCTCATATACATCGCCCTTGAAATGTGGTTTACGCGCGGTCTACATTATGATGCCATTGCAGATCTTGGCGACGCCCTTGGGAGCGGCTCCAAGGGGGAAAAATTTTGGCAAATTTTATATGATTCACGCCTCGGAGCCTTTGGCGCCATGACTCTTAGTATCTGCTTAATAGCTAGCCTTGTAGCAGTTCAAAAACATATTACAAACCAAAACTTTTTTCCTCTTCTCTTGGCTCCTGCCTATGCGCGCCTAGCATGCGTTATTTTTGCCTGCTGCACCAATGCACGCAATGAACAATCCCTTGGCGGTGCCGTATGTGCCGGAAAAAGCACCTCCATATGCATATTTTCAAGTCTTATTGCTTGCATACTTTGTCTATTACAAGGCTTTACAATATCTTTAATAATACTTATGCTCAGTGCATGGTATCTGCTTTTTTTACGCCGCAAAGCGTTGCAAGAAGGCGGATGCAATGGCGATTTTTTAGGTTCGGTCATCGTTGGTACCCAAACACTGTATCTACTCTTATCGTGAGGCAAGTATGGAATTTAAAAAGCTCGTAATAAAGGCGCGATCATGTCGCCGATTTGAAGAAAGCACTAGATTAGGCAGCACACAAGTAAGCAACCTTGTAGATTGTGCACGCCTTAGCCCCTGCAGCAGAAATGCACAAGTACTACGTTTTATAGCCGTTGAAAGCCAACAATCTTGTGATGCCCTCTTCCCTCACACTCGCTGGGCAGGTGCCCTAAAATGGGATGGCCCCATAGCCGGAGAGCGCCCCACAGCCTATATTGCTATACTTTCTCCAAAAGGATGCGGTAAAATGGTGCATATGGATGTAGGTATTGCAGCACAAACTATACAGCTTGCTGCACAAAGCGAGGGCTATGGCGTGTGTATGCATGCATCCTTTACTCCAAAGGCTTGCGAAGAAGCCCTTGGCGGTATTCCTGAAGATATGGAAATAGCACTTATTCTAGGTATTGGTGTAGAAAAAGAAGTACGCCACATTGCCCCTATGCCCGAAGATGGTAGCTTTGCCTATTGGCGTAACGAAAACCAAGAGCATTTTGTCCCCAAACGCTCTATGGATGAAGTTTTATTAAAAATTATATAAAATCACCAGAGCATTTTTCTTCAAAGCTAAGGGACCGGCACAATTGTTTTTCTATAATATTTTTGTGCTACTATAGTCGACGCTAAAAACTACGCAAACCATTGTAATTACAAGAACTCACAATGGTTTGCGTAGTTTTTCAGTGCTCACTATTTAGTCGATGCTGAAAAACGCATTTCCATGCGTGTTTCAGAAAGGCACGC
>CAYJOQ010000017.1:0-24180 GCA_964371825.1 uncultured Desulfovibrionaceae bacterium | reverse complement strand
TGGCTAGCGCCAATGCTCCAAAAAACTCCGCACAATGAATTGTGCAGGAGTCTTAATTAGTCGATGCTGAAAAACGCATGTTCATGTGTTGTTCAGAAAGGCACGTTGGCTCCAAATGCCGCTTTGCTGCCGCCAGAAGCAAGTTCTGGCTCATTTTACGGCACGCAAAATTTTTCTTGCAGAAAAATTTTGTTATCTAAATCCATAAATTTTTTTTGTTCCCCTTCAATATGTTGCATTATGGTCATTTCGTGATTACTTATTTAAGTAGTACGAATAATAGCGCATACAAAGCAACAATTAGCCAGTACAGATACATGCAAGAAACAATAACCATGTAAAAATCAACATAAAATGAGCCAGAACATAGCATTCCGTGCTTCTTCTGGCAATTCTTCCAATGCCAAAGCTATTATTTCATTATTACAAAGTAATGGGTTAATGCGCTTTTCAGCACTGACGATATAGCACGATATTTTTATATCATACCTTGCCCTAAGGAGGCTATATGCTTTTATTTCCCAATCAAATTACCTCTGACAATTTTTATCGAGATGTACTCAACGCTCTTCCCATAGAAATAAGTTGTTGGACTCAAGAGGGAAAACCTATTTTTTATACAAAAGCCTTTTTAGAGCTTTTTGAAGTAGAAAGCATAGATGATTTTGTTCGTAATATTCGTAAACTCTCCCCAAAATTACAATTAACTGGCGAAAATTCTACTACCTTAGGGATAAAATATTTACAAAAGGCTTTTGCTGAAGGAAGTTGTAAATTTATTTGGCAACATCAAAATTTGCGTGGCGAAAATTTTTTTGTAGAGTATACGTTAAAGCGTATTACCTATGATAATCAACCTGTTATTATAGCGCATTATACAGACTTACGCAAAAAATCCACCGATATACAAAGAAAATCATATGAGCAATTTAAAGCCATTATTAATGCAGCACCAATGAGTATTAATATTTGGAGTAGATCTAATGAATTACTTGCATGCAACAAAGCAAGCTTAGACATGTATGGCTTTGAAAATATAGAAGAATTTAGAAACAATATCGTACATATAAATCCTACCACACAACCTAATGGAGAAAATTCCTTAGAATTTTCTTTAATGGCTCTAGAGCATGCTTTTACAAAAGGACAATTTCATACAGAATGGGAATTTTTAACAATTGATGGAAAAACCATTTATGCAGACGTGATTTTAACCTGCGTTGAGATTGATGGTGAAAAAGTTGTTATTGAATATACTAAGGATGCAGGTGAGCTTAAAAGTAGTCGTGAAAAAGCTCGCCAAGCAGAAGAGCGCATGAAAATAATGTTTGATTCTATGCCTTTATGTGCTAACTTTTGGAATAAAGATTTTCAAAATATCGATTGCAACCTTGCTGCACCAAAACTATTTGGATTAAAAGACCAAAATGAATATTTAGAAAAATTTGCTTTTTTGTCACCTGAAATGCAGCCTAGTGGCATTTCTAGCTATGATAGTGTTATTAAATATATGAGAGATGCCTTTCGTGATGGCTATGCTCGCTTTGAGTGGTTACATCAAACCCTTGACGGTGAAGCTATTCCCGCCGAAATAACTCTTATTCGTGTAACATACCAAAATGAGTACCATATTATGGGCTATACGCGTGATTTGCGCGAATTTAAAGCCATAGAAAAAAAATCTAAGCTCATGGAAGAACGCAATGCTATCATAAGCGAGAACATTCCGCTTTGTATCATGTTTTGGAATAAAGAAGGTGAAATGTTTGATTGTAATCAAGAGGTATTACGCGTTTTTAACTTTACTACCAAGGAAGAATATTTTGCTAATTTATACAAAACATCGCCAGAATATCAGCCTGATGGTAAAAATTCCAAGGATGCAGTATATACAAATCACATAGAAGTACTTGAAAAAGGTTTTCTACACTTTGAATGGCTACATTGTACCTTAGATGGCGAATTTATTCCTATGGAAGTATATCTTGTTCGCTCTACCCTTAATGGAGAAGATGTTGTTGTTTCTTATGCTAAAGATTTACGGGAATTAAAAAATTCTGAAGAGTTGCTCAAAGAAGCAGAATTACGTAATACTATCATGTTAGATTCATTACCTTTGAGTGTGAATTTTTGGGATGAAAGTTTTAACCTTATATACACGAACTTAGAAGCAGTAAATACATTCGGCTTTGAGAACAGAGAAGATTATATTACCAATTTTTATAAAACAGCCCCTGAATTTCAGCCCAATGGAATGACAACAAAAGATCTTATGTATCAGGTACTTGATGAAGGCTATAGTAAGGGTGTTAGCAAAGCAGAAATTATTTGCAAGCATTCTGTAACGCAAGAAGTTATACCCGTAAATGTCATTGTGATACGTACAGCCTATCAAGGTAAGCATGGTCTTGTGGTATATGCCAAAGATTTACGCGAACAAAAAGCCATGTTGCAAGAAATAGCAAACAATGAACAAGAATTGCGCACAGCCAAGGAACAAGCAGAACAAAGCACCAAGGCCAAAGGAGAATTTTTGGCCAATATGAGTCATGAAATACGTACACCCATGAATGGTATTTTAGGGCTTTTACACCTTTTGCAGCAAACAGACATGACAACAATTCAAAGCGATTATGTAAAGAAAAGTGTTTTTTCAGCCAATAACCTTATGCGTATCATCAATGATATTTTAGATTTTTCAAAAATTGAAGCTGGCAAATTGCAAATGGAAGAACACCCCTTCACCTTAGAAAATATTTGCCAAGATGTTATGGATTTATACTCACCCATAGGTGAAGAAAAAGGACTTAAATTACAAGTAAAAGCATGTGATCATGTAAAAACGCTTCTTTTGGGCGATGCATTACGCTTAAAGCAAGTACTCTTTAATTTGATGAGCAATGCCATTAAGTTTACACGCTCTGGTTCTGTTTCTCTTGAAATTGAAAGTTCGTTACACTCAGACACTGAACTACATTGTCAATTTGCTGTGCGTGATACTGGCATTGGTTTAACACCAGAACAAGTAGGACGATTATTTACTGCTTTTTCACAAGCCGATTCCTCTGTAACACGCAAATATGGCGGTACAGGTCTTGGGCTCGTTATTTCTCGAAGCATCATTACCATGATGCGTGGTGATATTTGGGTAGAAAGTGAACTTGAAAAAGGTTCTACTTTTTATTGCACTGCAATTTTTACCATAGACACGCATGGGCATTCCCGCAAAAAAATAGAAGAAAAAACGTTAGGTATGCACTATGAAAACCTAGAACTTGGTCATTTACTTTTAGTGGAAGATAATGAAATTAATCAAATTGTTGCGCAAGAAATTTTGCAAAGTGTCGGCTATACCCTTGATATAGCCAATGATGGAGTAGAAGCCTTAGAAAAACTAGAAAAAAATTCTTATGCTGCAGTGCTTATGGATATTCAAATGCCTATTATGGATGGCTATACTGCAACCAAACACATTCGTGAGCAAAAAAAATATGCCAACTTACCAATTATTGCCATGTCTGCTCATGCTATGAAGGGAGACAAAGAAATTAGCCTTTCGTACGGCATGAATGATCATATAACTAAACCCATCGAAGCAGATTTATTATATAAAACACTGCACCATTGGATATCATTACAACGTTAAAAAATACAATACATGTTCTTGATGCCGAACAATGATGCAAATGTAGTCGACGCTAAACAATATGTAAAAACGTGTTGTTCAGCGTCAACTACAAATAAAGCACAGTATATTTCACAAAAAATGTTATGGCATACGCTCATAAATTCCATAAAGAATTTCTGTGCAAGCAAGTGTATCCTCCACAGGTATTCTTTCATCTCTTGAGACTATAATAACGTCTTCATCTTCACTAATTACATATTTATAAAACATAAAATTGCTCACACGAGCTTGCAAATCCTCACCCAATGCCACTGTGCCCTTACATATAAAGGAATTTTCTTCCTTATAAAAGCCCGTAGGAAAAAAACCAATACCCATGTTATTAATACGCACGCTATTATTATGCATCATCATACCGGTTTCTTTGTTTATAAAGGTGCCTGACCAATGCACAATAGCTTCTTCTGCTTGAGCTTGGCCCATACAAACGCTGCTCAAATAGACGCTTAATGCAAAAAAAAGCATTATTTTTTTCATGTTGTTTCCATTCAATGCTTTACATCAACAAGAGAATACCTTTTATTCTTTATCCTTACTTTCAAGAGAAATCAAAGCCCAAGTTTTTTTTCCATGCCAAACATGAGGTTTAGATACAGCTGTAAAGGTACCATATATCTCGTCTTCTTCATCTGCATTATAATAGTATCCTGTCATAATAATATGTTTATCAGCAGTTTGTTCTACGGCCTTTGTAACCTTGGCATGTACTACCAATTCTCCACTAGCCCCTGTAAAAACATATGCATCATCTTTTAAGGAATATTTTTCCGTAGAAGGCCAAGTAGTTATGGAAATATCAAAGTATTTTTTCAAACTTTCCTGTATATATTTTACTGGTATGGAAACCAAACCGTTATTATTTCCCGCAACAGGTTGTATACGGCTAGAATAATTATTTATAAAATTATGCCAAATGCCAAAGCCTAGATATAGGTCAGGAGTATCCTTAACCGCTGTAACATGCACATTGGTCATACCAAGCTCTGAAAAATTGGAAATAAAAACACTCATACGTGTACGTTCAGTAGCAGAAAAATCATTTGCCTTAGCCAAACTTGCAAAAAAAATCATACTCACAAGCAAAAGAGGAATACATAATGAATAATATTTCATTCTACTCTCACCTCAAATTAATGAAAAGAACAGCACACAATTAAAAGTAGATGGTGATACCATCAAATATGTAGTTTTCTCCAGCTGTTTTAGAATCTAGTACGTCAGCAGTTACATTTTTACCATTGATGAATACAGAATCGCCGCTAGCAAAATCACTCATATGAATTTCACCTGTACTTCCTGTGTCAAATGTAAAGTTAAATCTATCAGAGCCTTCATTCCCATTAAGAAAAACATCGCCCTCTGTATAATCAACACTTATATTAAACGTATCATTGCCAAGACCGCCTGAAACGGTGCCTTTCATAGCGCTATCTATGGTAATGACATCATTACCGGTATCAGCAGTAATTGTTCCGCCAGTTAGATATGTTGTAGTAATTTTATCATTACCAATACCAGTATTAATACTGCCTGCAGAAAAAATGTCTATATCAAAAACATCATTACCGCCAGCAGCAGAAATTGTTCCGCCTGACATCGTATCTATTTGAAAAGTATCTACAACATTACTACCGCTTATGGTACCTGCAGACATATCAAAACCCACAATACTGTTTCCGCTACCTCTTTCTATAAGGGAAAAGCCTGTATCGCCCTTAAGATTTATGTGGGCGCCAGATTTTAAGTCACCTGAAATTTCAACAAAATCTACTCCATTCCCGCTATTCGTAATGGAAAAACTTTCATTAATATCATATATTAATGTGATAGTATCAACACCAGCACCGCTTACAATGTTAGCATCAGCAGATATATAGACAAGAGATATATCGTCATTATCTGCGCCGCCATCAATAGTCACCCTATCAACAGCATTTTGTAAATCTACACTCAAAATATCATTACCAGCACCAGCATAAACGCTACCGGCATTAATATTTGCATAAATAGTATCATTACCAGCTCCACCATCAATAAGGCCATCATTCATCCAACTAGTTATATGTATACTATCATTGCCAGCATCGCCGTAAATATTAGCATTATCTATAGTAGTGATTGTAAATATATCATTACCGGTACCGCCGTACGCTCTACCGCTAGTCATGGTAGAAATTTTAATGCTATCATTGCCAACATCAGCGTAAATAGTACCGTTAGCCATGCTCGTCACCAAAAAAATATCGTTACCACTACCGCCGTAAATACGACCATCACTTATGGTGGTTATACTGAAGTTATCATCACCAGCATCGCCGTAAATTGTTCCATTTCCACTCAAGGTGTATAAACGAACACTATCATCACCATCTTGCCCATGAATAATACCATTACTCATGACACCGCTTTCGTTTAAACTAACAGTTTGCAAAATGTCGAAAGCATCATTACCAGCACCACCGTCAATAGTACCGCCATCAATTATCCTTAAGTTAAGAGAATCATCACCAGCACCACCATAAATACCGCCACCGCTCATATTTATTACGCTTACATAATCATTACCATTATTCAGATTAATAGTACCGCTCATACTCTTGCCATCATCAGGTGCTATACTAATAGTATCTGCTCCAGCACTTCCATGTATGGTACCACTAGTCATATTAAAGCCCTTACCGCTAGAGTATATACCAGTCAAAATAAAACCGCTATTGCTGTTTAAGGTAATTGTAGCACCAGCATCAATACCGTTAGCTAAATTAATGATATCGTACTCAGTACCGGAATTCCCAAAGATCACATGGCCGGTTATGGCATTAGTAATATTCACAGAGTCTCTACCAGCTGCGCATTCAATACTGCCACTAGTCAATGAGGTGATATTAATAGTGTCCCAACCATTACCACCGTTAATAGTACCACTATTCATTGAGGTTATGTCGATAGAATCGCTGCCAGCACCAAGGTTAATGCTACTTTTACCAAGTACGGTATCTATAGTGATAGAATCCTTACCGCCTGTAGTGTCATTGGCATCATCTGCATTAATGGTACCACTATGCATATAACCTAGATTGATAACATCTGCACCTGCACCGCCATTAATGATGCCGGATTGCATGTTTCCTATTTGAATAGTGTCATTATCATTGCCACCATTAATAGTACCACCGCTCATATTTTGGGTAATGTGAATACTATCTTCACCCGCTGCACCATTAATGATGATTTTGCCAGATGAGGTATATATGTGAATAGTATCATTGCCACCTATACTGTCATGTATATCGTCAGCATTAATAGTACCGCCGCTCATAGTGTTAACAATGGTAATACTATCATTACCTCCATAACTATTAACGATGCCAGCAAGCATATTATTGATATAAATTTTATCCATATTTTCAGTGCTATGCAAAGCACCGCCAGCCATGGTGAAACCCTTAAAGCTACTATCAGCATCATTATAACTTGCTGCAACGGTAAAGTTTGCGCCATTCATTCCATTAAGGACAACGTTGGCACCAGCAGCAAGACCACCTGAAAGAAACACTAAATCTGTGTCATTCGCACCTAAAGAGTTATCATTAGTAATGGTAATATTTTTAGTAATCTTATGAATAAGTGTAATGGTATCAGCACCATTGCTACTATCAATGCTAGCGCCATTTACTGCACCATGTATGGTTATGCTATCATTTCCATCAGCAGCGTAAATATGAGCATTGGTAAGACTCCCCTTAACAGTAATATTGTTATCACCGTCTGTAGCATAGATATTACCAGCATTCAAATATCCCCCTATGCTAATGGTATCATGACTTACATAGGAATCATTACTTGCATTGTCACCATAAATATTAGCGGAAATTACATTACCAGCTATATCAATACTATCATGGCCAATTCCCCCATAAATATTGGTATTTGCATTCATAGAACCATCTACATCAATTGTATCATTGCCTGCATCGCCATGAATGCGAGCACTACCGCTCATACTACCATATGCAATAATTTTGTCATTGCCATCATCACCACGAATCACAGCGCTACCACTCATGGAACTTACGCTGATGCTGTCATCACCGGCATTAGTCGAAACAATACCCCCGGACATTTTATTCATTTCGATAACGTCTACATTTTTCGTTGCATAGACAAAACCACCACTCATATCAAAGCCAAGCGCATTTTCCTTGGTAACTGTAAAGCCCGCTAAATGACTATTATTCGTACTTGTAAGCCAAACCTCACCACCTTCACCCACACCACCATTAAGGTAGAGATTCTTTTGACTATTGGTATTGTTTTCAAATTTTATGGCGTCCTTGATAATACTCATTTCAGTATCGCCACTAGAAGGTTCAGGGGCTGCGTTATCAAAGCTAATCGTTATGCCATCAGAACTATAAACTCTAAACCCTAAAGCTTGTGCATCTCTTGCCGCATAGGTATGATTAACACCATTAATAAATAAGCTATCATCAATATCAAAGTCAGTAATGTTAATAGCATCTTCAGTGCCAATAATATTAAATGTATCTGCACCGTCACCGCCAGTGAGGTATGCATTATTTTGGGTATTATTATCAATATTTACTTCAAAATAATCATTACCGGCATCACCATAGATGTGCCCCCAAATCATATTTTTTATGATTATAGAGTCATTACCGTTTAAAAAGTTAAGCTTCTCATGCTCAAAATCACCATTATAGACAAAGCTATCATTACCGTTGCCAAAATCAATACCACCGCTTACCCAAGTGTTCATCTCAATCAAACCACCGTCAGTACCGGTTGAGAGAGTAACAGTTTGTCCATTAGTATTAACAAACATACCATTGACATATCCATCAAGCGTAATGGTATCTTGCCCTCTATTATCAAGAACAATGTCTAGCATTTGTGCATTTAAAGCATTGCTAATATCCACATCATCATTACCAGTTCCCAAAATGATTTTTGCACCACTTTGAATAGTATCATTTATAGTAATTCTATCATCGCCTGCACCGGCGTTAATAGTGCCGCCAGTCATAGTATTTATGTTAATATAATCTGCACCGATGCTACCATTCAATACTCCTCCAGTCATATCGAAGGGATTTATTTCAGTACCTACATGAAAACCACTATTACTGTTTAGCGTAATTATATTTCCATCGTTAATACCGTTAGAGAGATGAAGTACATCTTGTTCTGTGCCGGTATTCTTCAAGGTAATAGTGTTTTTAGATATTTCATACAGGGTAATAGTATCTATACCAGCACCACCGTCAATGCTGCCACCAGACATATCATTCACCATAATACTATCTGCGTCAGCACCACCATTAACACTGCCGCCGGTCATGGTGATTATTTTCAAACTATCGTTTCCATCGTGCCCATTAATAATGCCCGCACTCATGGAATCCACAGATATATTATCACCTACAGCACTACCATTAAGTGTGCCACCAACCATATCAAAACCAATTATACTACCAGATTCATTCACACTTCCGGCAACAAACACGCTCCCATTATTCATATAATCAAGTGTAACATTAGCTCCACTTGCAATGCCACCTTCAAAGTACACAGTGTCTAAACCGTCTTTATTATTAATGGTAATATTTTTTGTGACTTTATTGATAATTCTTATAATGTCATCACCGTCACCGCCATCAACACTACCACCATTCATGGTAGTTATTGTGACAGTGTCCTCACCTCCAAGAGCGCCAACATATGCACTGTTACCATTCATCGTGGTAATGTTGATTGTATCATCACCTTCATTTGCACCATAAATTTTTGCATCGCCACTCATGGTGGTTACGGTGATAAAGTTATCACCGCCAACGTTAGTAATCGTGCCGCTGCTCATATTGCCTATACTAAATGTGTCATTACCATCAGAGCCATTGACAGATGCCTTAGTGCTCATGTTAGTTATGGCAAAGTAATCACCTTTTTGATCTTGCGCACCACTATTACCATAAATTGAGGAGTAACTCATGGTACCGGTTACTTTTATGGTGTCATTACCTGCATTACCACCAATATTAATATATTTAATGGAGTTAACTTCAATAAGATCATCGCCTTCTCCACCAGCTAGGGAAATTCTATCATCATTTGTACCACTAAGAGTAGCTGTAACTACAGTGATGGTATCATTACCCTCACCCATGCTTACGTTACGAGCAAGGGTGCCCCTAAATGTAGCACTATCATCCCCTTCGTCCATACTAATATTATCATAATGCACCTGCTCATGGGCAAGCACATTGCCTACGTCAAGTGCATCATCACCATTACCAAACGTCACGTAACCACTGTTTGTAAGACCAGCAGCAATAAGAGTGCCGCCATCGTCACCGGTAGAAAAATGTTCCTCTAAAGCCCAGCCCACATGCAAGGTGTCATGGCCATTATTACCAAGGTTTGTTATAAGTTGGCCTTCATGAAGATCCTTGCTTTTACTGGCAACATACAAATAATCATCACCACCTTGCATGAAGCCCACTTGAGTAAGAAGTTGTTTTTGGGTAAGCAAACCATGTATCACAAGCCCATCATCACCAGCGCCAAAGGATGTGCTCGCACTAGCTCCAAGCCCCTTGGTAATGAGCGTGCCACCGTCATCACCAGCATTAAAGTCTCCATTAAAAACCCAGTTAACACTTAGGGTGTCATTACCACCGTTGCCACTAACAAGATTAACTAGGTTTGTGTCTTGATTATCAGTTGCTGCGCTACCAAAATCATACTTCATGCCAGATATAGCACCATTAATAACAAGACCATCATCACCCGTACCAAAGTTAAGCACGGCATCTGCTCCAATCCCAGTGGTAATAAGTGTTGCACCTTCAGTACCGGAGTTTAATTCCCCATTAAAGGCCCAGTTCACATGTAAGGTATCATTACCAGCGCCTAAATTTGTGACAATATCACTATCTTCAATATGAGCGCCCTTAGTAATAATTTTAAGAAAATCATTGCCACTGCCCAAATGAATATTACCATCAAGCAGTGTAGTAATAACTACGCTATCATTACCGTCACCAAGAGTAATGGTACTATCAACAACCCTGCCATTAACGACAGCATTGGTCATGGTACCTATGTTAATATTGGCTGTAGAACCATCTTCTGCTTCAATATTGGCACCAGAAAGAGTGCTCACACTAATACTATCATTACCCTGAACAGTAATACGAGCTTCTTGGGTGGCAGTGCGTACTTCAATTTCATTCTTGCCCATGCCACCGCTAAGGGTGGATGTATCGGTTAAGGTAGTGACAGAAATATAGTCATCGCCTTCACCGCCATGTATCTGAGCTATAGGGGTATCAAGGTGAAGATTTTCGGCTTTTGCAGTAACAATAACAATACTATCATCACCGTCATCGCCCTGTACGCTCCCGCCCATAAGAGTAGATATATTGAAGCTATCATCACCATCATTGCCTTGTATTAAGGCATTATTTTTGACCGAGATAATTTTTACGCTATCATCACCATCATTGCCGTAAACTGAACCGCTACTCATGGTAGTTAAGGTAATACTATCATTACCTTGATTACCTTCAACAGAACCATCATGCATAGTAGTAATAGTTATGCTATCATCATCTTGATTACCCTGAACAAAACCATCATGCATAGTAATAATAGTTATGTTATCATCATCTTGATCACCCTGAACAGAACCGTTATGCATAGTAGTAATGGTCATAGTATCATTACCTTTATTGGCGTAGACAGTACCGTTGTTCATATTGGTAATATTAAATTTGTCGTTGCCTATATACCCATCTTCAGTATCATCACCATAGAGACGACCATCATTCATATGCGTAATAATAAAAGTGTCATCAGCGTTATTGCCATAAATTAAACTTCCACCATCCATCTCAGTAATGACAAAACGGTCATTGTCATTGCCACCGTTAACGTTACCATCATGTATGTTAGTAATGGTAAAGTTATCATTACCATCGCCACCGTTAACATTACCAGCACTCATGCTCACAATGGTAAACTTGTCATCACCGTCATTTCCATTAATTACAGCCGTGCCATTAACAGTATAGAGGGTAAAATTATCATTACCGTCTTCACCACTGATGTTAGTACCATCATTAAGGTTAGAGTGCGCCACAAACACATCATTACCATGGCCTAAAAAAATGTCAGTATTGCTAACAGAAGTTACACCTTCTTGCCCCTTTACTCCAAGGGTAAGTGAATCATTACCACCGTTTATACTATGTGCATATATTGTGCTTTCTTTATTATCCGCATAAATATACGCATTTTGCACAGTACCCTTTAGGGTAATAGTATCATTACCAGCGGTAAAGGTTTTGGCAGTATCAACACTTTGCATATCACCTATGATGACAACTCTATCATCCGTATTTGTGCCCGCAACATCACCCTCAACGACCATGCTATCATTGCCACTTTTAATGGTGATGGAATCTTCACCTATCATGCTTTCAACATCACCAACAATGCTAGCCATGCCGCTTAAGCTATCAAGGGCAAATTTATCCGCCCCAGCGGTGAAATTTGTAAAGCTATGGATATCTTGTGCCTCACCATATATGCTGCCATCACTAGCGGTCGCAATAGTTATTATATCATTACCAAGGCCAGCAGCAATGCTACCGCCTGTCATATGTGTACTACTAATATTATCAGCACCAGTGCCACTTATAATACTGCCACTATGAAGCCGCTCGATACTCATTTTATTATTACCATTACCAGCATTAATAGTACCAAAAACGTCTTCAGCCGTAATATTATCTACGCCAGCGCCGCCAAGCAAAGAGCTCAATTCTCTGATGTTATCGACATTTGCGGTATTATTACCTTCACCTAAATCTAGGGTTGTAGTATAGACAGGTATTGGAATATTCTCTGCAACGCTTGTATTACCTAAAGTATTTATGGTAACAGTGTCATTACCAAGGCCAAGTTCTATGGTGGCATCAGCTTCAGTAGCAGCAAGAGTTCCAACGTTAAAAACGTCATTTTTATCGCTAAACGTAAGGTTATCAATGGCAGCACTGCTATGTATACTTCCTATGGAAATATAGCCACCGTCTGTACCGGTAGTGAGCTTGTGTTCTGTAACTTCACCTGTTTTATTGGTAGTATACCCATAAACACCACTACCATCATATTCACCTTCAATGGTAATACTATCAAAGCCTATGCTATTGTATTTTATATTACCAGCAGTGATGGTCTGTACAGTTATATTATCTGTACCAATACCAAGATCAATGGTGCCAGCAGTTATGGTATTTACTGTAACAGTATCATTACCATTTTTAAGGTAAATGTCAGCATCTACAGTCATATTTGTAATGCTAAAATGATCATTGGCATCACTAAAACTTAAAGCATGAGCACCAGTAGCAGTAAGACTTTCTACATGAATATAGCCGCCGTCTGTACCGGTTGTAAGTGAGCCTACATCGTTACCATTTTTATCCACAGCTTGATAAACATTTTGACCATCATATATGCCATTAATGGTGATATTATCAAAACCTGTAGCATTATAATAAAGCTTTGCATCATTGGCAAAACCATTAATAGTAACAGTATCATTACCTAACCCAAAATGTAAACTTTTGATAATATCATTATTTTTCAGCACAAACTTATCATGCCCATTACCAAAGCTTATGTCGCCATTAACCCAAGTATCAAGCTCAATGCTGCCACCGTCAGTGCCGGTAGAAAGCTTAGCATGAGAGGTAGATGCATATGTATTTGTAATACTAGTGTTATCAGCATCATACTTCATAAGTGTAATGCTATCTTGACCGCGGTTATCATAGGTGATGGAGCCCAGTAAATCACCATCAATTTGAATACTGTCATTGCCGGCCAAAAATTCAAGCTTTTGTTCATCACGTAAATCATCACCGAGCACAAATGTATCATGCCCATTACCAAAAATAATTTCGCCACTTGCCCAAGTGCCAATCTCAATACTACCACCGTCGCTACCGGTGGAGAGAGTAAAGTCCTTAGTAGTGGCATTTACGCCTGCGCCTACAGTATAGGTATCTTCTCCAAAATTATTAACCACCATACCCTTGGTATACGTGCTCAAAATAATAGTGTCTAACCCGGCATTATTATAATTAATTTGTATATCATCACTAGTAAGGTCCATACCATGTACATTTGTAGTGTTACGTAAATCAATTACATCACTACCTGTGCCCACAAAAATACTGCTATTTTCAACATTGCCATGTATGGTAATGGCATCATTACCTGATTCAGTGACAATATTGCCATTATTCATGCCCTCATTAATGTTGATAACATTATGACCTGTATCTCCATCCACAAGGCTATGCGTAAGTGTTTTGATACTAATTGTATCATTACCCACACCCCCAAGGATGATGCTATTATTGCTAACCTCATTCAAGCTTATGCTATCATTACCTGCATTGCCATCCAAAAGAGTAGTTTCCACATCAAAGCTTACAAAACTACCACTAGTATCTGAACCGGCATTTTGCAAAATACTATCATCCCCAGCTCCGCCATTGATACGAGCATTAAAAAGAAATGAATGTACTTCAACCTTATCTGCCCTTGTACTTAAAGTAACATTTGTTGCAGACGTCGTCGATTGCTTAATAATAATAAGATTATCCCCCAAGCCAAGGTCAATACTTGCCTCGGCACCCATTACAGTATTATAAAGTGTAAGGGTGTCATCTCCAGCACCGGCTAAAATTTTTCCATTAATATCATTAGTTAAAATTATATTATTTCCTTCACCGGCGTGTATAGTGCCACTATATATATTGCCCAAAGAAATAGAATCATCTCCAGATCCACCATATATATTACCGCCATGCATAGTTGATATCTTAATGGTGTCATCGCCAGTTCCGCCATGTATTATACTACCGGTGTATTGATTAAATACTACAACACTATCATTACCAGATCCGCCATCCATACTACCGGCATGCATACCATTCATTTGAAGTGAATCATCACCAACATCTGCAGTAACACTACCACCATACATTTCAGTATAAAGAATACTATCATTGCCGGATCCGAGATTTATATTACCGCTGTATTGAAAAGTTATTTTAATAGAATCATTACCAATACCTGCATCAATACTTCCAAAATACATTTTAACTACGTCATTAATAGTATCATCACCGGCTCCGCTATGTATATTGCTACTATGCATCTCATTAATATTAATAGAATCATTCCCGTCTCCACTGTATAAATTACTGGAATATATATCATTTGTATTAATATTGTCATCACCGGATCCGCTATCTATATTGCTACTATTCATTGCTTCATCAATAGTAATACTGTCATCACCGGCTCCGCTATCTATACTGCTACTATTCATTGTATCATCAATACTAATACTGTCATCACCGGATCCGCTATCTATACTGCTACTATTCATTGCATCATCAATAGTAATACTGTCATCACCGGCATTGCCAATAATTCTTGCCCTACCCGATACAGTTTCGCTAATGGTCACATGTAAAGTACTGCTACTAGCATCAGAGCGAATAGTACCTCCGCTCATATTTGTAATATTCATAACATCATTGGCAATACTAGAAATAGTACCACCCTTCATATCTTCTATGGTGAGTATGTTTTTTCCATCAGCAACACTAGCACCACCACTTATTATACCACCACTAAGGGTTGTTATATCAATATTGTCATTGCCAGCACCAGTATTTATAATACCACCACTCATGGTACCTATTACAATATTATCATCATCAGTGCCTGCATGAATAACAGCATTACCACTAAGATTCGTGGTTTCAATGGTATCATTCCCCGCGCCGCCATACACATAACCACCACGTATATTACCAAGAACATAAGAAGGATAATAGACATTACCTATGATAATATTATCATCACCTTCACCACCATTGACATGCCCAGAATTCATGGTAGTAGCTACCTTTGTAGATGTGCTATTATAACTCTTGCCAAGTTGAATGTAATCATCATCAGAACCGCCATCCACAGCACCTGAAATTCCAAGTCCTACAATATTAATGGTATCTGCTCCAGCTCCGGCACTAATCGTAGCGGCATTAACTATGCCTAATAAATCAATAGCATCATTACCGCTTTTAGTATCAATATCCTTTAACCCATAAGAACCGGTAAGGGCTTTATTAATATTTAGGGTGTCAGCCCCAGCACCAAACTCAAGTCTACCGGTACCTAAGGTATCAAGAGTTATTTTACCACCATCTTCACCGGTGGATAAATCTATGGCTTTACCATGAGCATCTACTACCATACCATGGTTAAATGTACCCAAAATAGTAATGTCATCATTGCCGTCAGCAGTATACATAAGTGAACTGCCAGCACCCATGGCCTTAATGCTTACAGTATCTACACCTGTGCCTGCGTCCACATTTGTATGTATAACAGTGCCATTTAGAAGTATATTATCATCACCACCATAGGTAGAAATTTCTTTTTTAGCTGCACTTGTACCTGAGATATTTTTATGAATGGTCAAAAAATCAGAACCACTAGTATACACACCAGAACCTTCACTAGTTTCAATACCAAAAGAAAGTTCACCATTCCCCCAAGTTTCAAGGGTAATTTTGCCACCATCTGCACCAGTGGAAAGAGCTGTAGCATTACTCGCAGCATCAACCACCATACCTTTATTATAAGTACCCAATATGGTGATATCATCTAATCTATCAACATCATACGTAAGTGTACTACCAGCACCCATGGCCTTAATATTTATAATATCTTCGCCTGTGTCTGCATTGATATCAACCCTAGTAATATTAGAAAGTATTGTGATACTATCATGACCATCGCCGGTATTTATGCTCATATCTGTTGCTGAAGTAAGAACTATCTTATCATTTCCATCAAGGGTATTTATGGTTGACCAGTCCTTACCTTTGCCAAAAAGAGCTGCAGTAGAGGTAAAATAATCTTTGCCATCACTAAAAAATAACTCAGCATCATCTCCAAGGCCCTTAGTGATAAGTATGTCGAAATTATTATAACCTTTATTATAATCAGCAGTGCCATTAAAAGCCCAATCAACGCTTACAGTATTCCAGCTTCCCTTGCCAAAAACACTATTAACAAGGTCAGTGTCAATATTACCTGTTGCATCAGTAAATACAGTTTTCACACCAGATCTAGGCCCTAGAATATATAAACCATTACTACTACCAGTAAAGTTTAGCGTAGCATCTACACCAAGCCCTTTGCTAATTAAAGTGCCGCCATCAGCACCAAATTCACCGTTAAAATCCCACCCTACTTCAAGGCTATCATTTCCATCACCAAGGTTTCTGGCAAGTTCTGAGTCATCAATACTTATGTCCTTATTGCTAATTTTAAGGTAATCATTACCAGCCCCAGTAAAAACTTTAGCACCATTTTTGAGCGTTATAATGCTAATGCTGTCATTACCAGTGTGCTCTATAGTATCCTTTTCATCACCATAAACTACACTGTTATCTACTGTATTTATAGTAATAGTATCGTGATTATTACCACCACTAACAGTAGAATTATTTTTAAGCGTTATAATATCAATGCTATCATAATCTTCACCACCATTAACAGTACCATTATCTACAGTAGTTATGGTAATGTCATCTTGACCATCTTCGCCCATAACAGTGCTATCATCTACAGTGTTTATGGTAATGTCATCTTGACCATCTTCGCCCATAACAGTGCTATCATCTACAGTGTTTATGGTAATAGTATCATTAAAAGATCCACCGCTAACAGTAGAATTATTTTTGAGTGTTATAATATCAATGCTATCACTACCATTTTCTCCATTAACAGTACTATAATCTACAGTGTTTATGGTAATGCTATCTTCAGCATCTCCTCCATTAACAGTAGAAGAATTTTTTAATGTGGTTATTTTAATATTATCCTTTCCTCTACCATTTTCACTACTAAAATTTATTAAAAAATCTCCATAAACATTGCTATTATCAACAATACCTATAATTATGCTATCTTCATCAAATCCACCGCTAACAGTAGAATTATTTTTTAACGTGCTTATTTTAATAGTATCATTTCCAATAAAATCAGTGTATATAGAATAATCTCCATAAACGTTGCTATTATCAACAGTGTCTACAGTAATATCATCATAACCTTTTCCACCACTAACAATAGAATTATTTTTTAACGTGGCTATTTTAATATAATCTTTAGAAGTGCTATTAGTAGATCTTGCAGAAGAATAATCACCATGAACATCGCTATTATCAACAGTATTTATAATAATAGTATCATGATTATTACCGCCACTAACAGTAGAATTATTTTGTAATGTGGTAATTTTAATAATATCATCGTCTATTTGAGATGTTGATTTAGAAGAACAGCCATAAATATCGCTGTTGTCTACAATATTTATAGTAATTGTATCATTACCAACACCAGCATAAATAGAAGAAGAATTGAAAACACCGTAAGTAATACTAATGCTGTCATTTCCTTTTTGATTTATACTATCGTCGTCAGCATAAACAGTGCTATCATCAACATTTTTCATCAATAAAGTATCATTACCATCATCTCCCCAAATAGTAGATTTATTTTTTATTCCTTCAGAAATAACAATTTTATCGTTTTCAGTACCACCTAGAATAGTACTTTCATCGATTGTTACTACATTAATACTATCATTATCAGCACCGCCATTGATAGTAGATACGTTTTCAAGCGTTGTAATGCTAATAGTGTCATTACCATCAACACTTTTAATACTACTATTATTCACGTTTTTTATACGTATACTATCATTATTATCACTAGCAGTAAATTCAGAATCATTTTGCATTGTGGTAATATTAGCATACTTATTACCAGTATTAAAAAAAATATATCCATTATTTACAGTCTCTATAGTAAGGGTATCTTTACCATTAGCAAGATACACGCTAGCATCGTTTAGAGTTACAATATTAATACTGTCATTACCATCTCCTTTATATGCAGAATAATCATCGTAAACTAAACCACCGTTTATAGTGGTAATGTTAATAGTGTCATTACCATGACCTCCATAAATTTCACCATCATCCATGCTAGCATTTATGCTAATTCTATCATTACCATCATCTGCGTTTATAGAGCCATCGAGCATTTCGCTTACCACAATAACATCATTACCGTGGCCAGTATCTACATCACCATGCAGATTTCCTGAAATTACATTATTCTTATCCACATTGCCAATATATATACTGTCATTACCACTTTCACTATAAATATCAGCATTTACTGCAGAGTGCACAGTAATTTTATCATTGCCACTGCCTGCGTAAATTTGAGAATTTTCAAAACTACCCCCAATAGTAATAACATCATTACCATTAGAAGTGACGCTATATTTGGGCTCGTTTACTATTCCAGAGTTGTTAAAAGAATAACCACCCGCATCACCATAAATAGTACTATTTTCAACATTACCTTCAATGACAATACTATCATTACCGGCCACAAGGCTTGAACTTTGCAATGTTTGTACATCGCCAATAATAAGCCCGTTAGTAACATTTCCACCGTTACTATCATCACTTATAAATATACTATCATTACCCCCACGAATAACACTATCATGTGCAAACAACACATCCCCTACAATTGTGACGGTGTTGGAACTATCACCAACAAGCCCTCCAAGCTCCACTTTATCAGCACCACCGGTAACGGTACTATTCAATGCAATGTGCACATCACCCACAAAGGTACCACTATCCATGACAGAAGCCTTATCATTCACAATACCCCTACCGCCCACAATGGTGGCACTTATGGCATCTTTAACGTCGCCTACCAACAAATCATTATTATTGCTAAGCTCAGCTTTTATATCTTCAATACTTTCAGCTTTGCCTGTGTATGTGGTATTGATAACTATTTCCTTAGGATTAAAACTCATGGCGATACCCTTTGTTAATTCATTGTGTTCAATAGATTAAAAAAATCATACTAGTACATTTTGCTTTTTATTTTACTATTTTGTATTTTATATTGAGTAGAGAAAAAACATAATAATTTATGTTAACAAATATTGTATATTCTGGCAATAAATTACATATAGGCACAGCCAAAAGCATTGCCATATCCATAATTGAGAGTCCTGCATAATTATTTTCCAATTTTATTTTTGTGCTTTTGTAATAAATTTCCTTAAGTTTGAAAATTTACTTGTGCAGGACAAAAGGCACAAAAATCAATCGCTTAACTGCGCAAGTGAATTGCGCTTACTCTTGATTTTTGGTCGCAATGGCTAGCACCAGTGCTCCAAAAAACTCCGCACAATGAATTGTGCAGGAGTCTTTAATTGCCAAAAAAATATTACAATACTCGACGCTGACCAACACGTTTCACGTATTGTTCAAAAAACCACGTTGCTTCAAATGCCCCTTTGGGCCACCAAAAACACGTGTTGGCCTATTATACACCACGCAAATTTTTTTAAACAGACATTTTTAGCAGGCCCATAAGCAGTATGTTAAGGAGAGCTGAACAGATCTTTAATTTTGGAACTTAAACTTTGTATTTCTTTACTCATAAGTTTTCCATCTGCATACACATATTCACAAACGGGTACAGCTTCTTCTGTATGTACCCAAAGCACAATAATATTTTGCTCAATAGCCCTTTTAATAATGTCATAGGTGCCGCCTACATTTTCGCTTTTTTTACCATCCCAAAGCGCTAGCAAAATATCGCTTTGCTTAAGCATAGCTAAACCAGCTTGTAAGTATGCATTTTGCCGCACTCTGCACCCTTCAGAAGTATCTTCTAAAGCTCGTAGCTCATTATCCTTAGCATAATCACTAATAGGCAAAAGGCGCGACTGTGCTAATAATTCTTTAAGTTCAGAACGAGAATCATCTTGCTTTTTTCCTTCTAAATCTCTAGCATGTACAAGGCTATCCTTGGGGAAAGGGGGGATTGCGTCTACAAAATATCCAAGCTTAAGACCTTGACGCACGACTAGTCTATCAGCACCTTCAGAAAGGCAAGAACATACAGATAAATCAACATTTTTTTGCACTATATCCTTACTTGTTTTCAATATGGTGTGTAAAATGTCATATACTTGATTTTCAATGCGTATACGTTGCTTTTCAAAGAGATTACGACGTCCTGTTACCCCAATAGTTACGGAAAATGGCCATTGCATACGTATACCCTCCATACATTAATCAATCCTGAAAAATGTGTGAAAATGCGTTTTTCAGATTCGACTATATGGTCCATATTTTTTAGAACACCTCATAGGTGCCAAAACCTTTCATAGTGAGTTTTTATGTTAAAAAAAATATTACATTACAACAACATAGCAATTCAGTGTCATAATATTCCCGATGCCGATAGCTTAGCTTCAGGTTTTGCTCTATACAAATACCTTGAAAAATATGACAAGTCACCGCTTTTTTTTTATGCAGGTCCACCCATTACAAAACCAAACTTAATTGAGATGGTACAAAAACTTAACATACCAATACAACATCAACCTGAACGCACTTCATGGAATGGTTTGCTAATCACTGTAGATTGTCAATACGGGATGGGTAATGTAAAAAAAGTTGAAGCATCACATGTAGCTGTTATAGACCATCACATGCAAGAAAGCACCTTGCCAGAATTATGTGATTTGCGCCCTTGGCTAGGCAGTTGTTCTACCCTAGTTTGGGATTTATTTGTTAAGGAAAAATTCCCCATTGATACAACCTTAAGTAAGGCATTACTCTATGGCCTTTTTATGGATACCAATGGATTTTCTGAACTCACGCATCCTTTAGACCGCGACATGTGGGAAGCACTTGCACCAGAGGTTGATAAACACGCGTTTAAAAAACTCAAATTATCGAATCTTACATTAGATGATCTTCAGCAAATTTCAATGTCTCTTGATAAGTTACAAATGCTTGAGAATAATTTAAGCATTGCCATTATACCAAGCCCCCCTTGTGACCCAAATATCTTAGGTCTTATTAGCGACCTTGCCATACAAGTTGATAGTATAGATAACGTATTAGCATATTCTATATTGCCCAATAATGATATAAAATTTTCTGTGCGCACAACTGCGCGCCATGTTCAAGCCCATGATCTTGCATCTTGGTTAGCTCATAGTATTGGTTCTGGAGGTGGGCATCGTGAAAAGGCTGGAGGATACATTAGTCATGCTAAATTTCAAGACAAATATAAAAATATAAGCTTTGATGCATATTGTAAGCAATGTCTTTATGATTATGATGCTAAACACATTGTTTTAGATTGTTTACATGCAGAAACATATACTAAATTCTTTACATCATTAATATTTAAAAATTATAGAAAACGAATTTTACCCCAAGGGTATATTAAGACTGCTGATGTTTTTGGTTCAGAGGTGGATTTACATATTCGTACTCTTGAGGGAGATATAAAGATTAAAAGTGGTGACGATACTTTTTTAATGCTGGGAATTCAAGGTGAAGTATACCCCATAGAACGCCCTGTTTTTGCTAAAAAATACAATAGCACACAAGAAATGTATAGGGGTAAATTTCAATATGAGCCTTCAGTACTCAATATTAATACTGGTAGGCGAATTTCACTTTTAGAGCATGCTTACACCTGTTATGGTAAAGAATCAAACGTGATTCAAGGCATATGTCTTAATGATAATCAATATGTAAAAATTTTTACACAATGGGATCAAGAAAACTATTATTCAGGTTCTCCTGGTGATTGGCTTGTAAAGCAAGCCGAAGATGATTTTTATATAGTAAATAAGGAAATTTTTGCTGAAATATACCTACGAGACTTTACAAATGACATACTAGCTATGCATCCCTCTGCCATACAAGTACAACATAATAATCAAGATATGGCATGGGCAGTAAAAGTTGAAGAAGATTTCACAGTACATAATTCGCATAAAAACACGTTATTATTTGGAAAAGCACAAGACGTGCTCATCCAATATGCTCACAATCATTATGAAATTTTTTCTAAAAATGATTTTGAAGCCAATTTTATTACCATGGATTCTCATTTACAAAGTAAATAACCATATACTGGACGCTGAACAACTCACTTCCACGTATTGTTCAGCAAGGAACGGCGATTGGGGCTCCAAATACCCCTTTGGAGACGCAAAAAACACGCTGCGGCACTTGGCTCTTTCTTCCAAGCCCCTTATACATAGCCATAAGCTGCAATATCTGCTGTCTAAAATCCGCGTTTATAGTGGTACTATTGGCAATTCTTCGCACTTTACGCTTTATGTCCTCACGCTCAATACGTGCACGATACGCAGCGCCAAGCCTTGCCCTGCGTAAACGCTCTGCACCAATGGTTTCTTCAACCTTGGCAGTCAACTTGTCCTTTGTCTTTTGTTGCCTCTGGTCAAGGCTCACAGATAGAGCCCTAGCCGCTTCTTTCTGCTCTTTGGCAAGCAATGCCTCATACTCACCATCAAGACGCGTGAGAGGCATACCGGACGCCCTCTTGTCACTGGTAAAAATAAGGTCTTGTGTGCTTATCTGCTCTTGTCCGCTTAAAAGCTCGTCACGCTTTTGCAAGGCTATATCAGAGGCCACAGAACCCACATATTCAGCTTCAGGACTATAACTTGCTTCCCACTCTTGCAAACGATCATTAATGACATTTTCCCTAAAGTCCTTTTCAGTCATGCCCTCAAGAATCCACACCAAAAAGTCATTCATATCACTAAAGCCCATTTCAGACATAACATCATCAACGCTTAGCAATCCGTCCTTTTTAATGAGCGAACGCTTATCAACGTTCCACTTATTACGCGCGTCAATAACGCCCTCTTCGCTAAGAACTTGTTGCAAGTCTTCCACATTAATGGCGCCAAGCTTTTTCAGCCGTCTGAGCTTGCAGCCTCACGCAAGTTCTCAAGAAACATATGCCCGGCACCTTCATGTATAACCGTGCTTATGTCCTTCTTGCCCTTAAACAAGGCAATCATGGCTTGACCGTCAAGAGGGCGTTGCACAAAGGCGCCACGGGCTGTGTCGGGGGTTACTTGGGGTGTGTTGGACTGGAAAAATGTGTCAAACAAAGCTCCCTCATTATCCTTGACACCAGAGATAAGTTGCCTTACTTTTAATGAAGAAGAGTTGCCGAGGTGGACACCCTGACTTTTAGCCAGCCTGTCTGAAGAACTAAGCAACTCTTTTTTTTCGAGTTTTGTATCGTATAGTTTTTTTACGCTATCAAGCTCAAGCCTTCTTTCTCCAGCATATTCTTTTACGCTGAGCTTTACTGTATACACATCCCCATCATACAACAAAACCTATTTCCTTGGGGTCAGTAATAAAAGCATAGCTTTTGCTTTTAACGGGGGTAAGTGCGCCACGTAGGTCGGCGGCTGG
>CAYJOQ010000016.1:0-24998 GCA_964371825.1 uncultured Desulfovibrionaceae bacterium | reverse complement strand
GCCTTTTTTTTCATATCATAGGGCACCATTTCTGTCATACGTCTTGTGCGCACCATGGTACAAGGAGCACTTAGAGCTACTGCTTTTGAAGGGCCATGGCATTCAAATAATTGTTCTTCATATTTAATAATACCCACATAACCAGTTCCGCTTTTACGTAATTCTGCGTACACCTTTGTAGGGTCTATGCCCACATAGCTCGCTATAAATGTACTACCTTCTTGGCGAATTTTTTTTTCCTTTATGGATGGCATTACATGCATTGCTGCATTGCGTACATGCTTTTGAGCAAAACTGTCTAGCTTTGTACGCACACTTTGTTCTGACTCTTGCGCTAATGAAATCAGCGGAGTTGAGATGACAATTGCTGCCCAAAAAACATGTATTAAGAGAAATTTATATACCATACCCTTTCCTTTTTATGATAATAAAAAAGGAAGAATATTTACTTCTTCCTTATGATATTTTTATGTTCTTACTCAAAAACCATTTCGACGCGACGATTTAAATATCGCCCTTCTTCTGTTTTATTATTATATTTGTACGATTTTCCTTGTCCGATGGGCACCATACGACTTGCAGGAACGCCTTGGTTTACAAGAAAATTCCTCACTGCATCCGCACGTTTTGTGGATAAGGTTTTATTATAGGCATCAGTACCAATAACATCTGTCCAGCCATTAAGAAGTATTCTTTTGTTCGGATTCATTTTAATAAGCCTTGCAGCCTCAAGTAAAATATTTTGTGCTGTTGCATCAAGAAGCGATGAGTCAAAAGCAAAATTTACACCACGCAAAACGATAACCTCTTCACTCTGCTCGCACCAAATATCTAAAACAAATTGTTGCAAGGCAAGGTCATCAGCAGCCAATGTAATGCCGTCTGCAATGAACGCTTGCGGATTTAAAGCTGCAATTTGTGCTATTGTGTCTTTACCTTGTTGATTATCTGCAAAAGAAACCACATGAACAACAAGATCGCGTTGCGTTTGATAGATATTTTTAACCACATCAAGTACGCTTACTCCACGGTTATTATCACCATCAGTAAACAATATAATTGCTGCTTTACGCTGCATGCTCGCCATCCATGGTTCATAGCTTTGCAAACCACTACCCATGGGTGTTAAGCGACCATAAATAGGTAAGTCGTCTTGTAAACTTTCAATGCTATTGTGCATGCCTTGACGATCCCACAAACCTTGGGCAAACACCGTTGAGGCAGGAGCTACGGTATGTAAACCGCTTTTATAATCAAGAGCAGGAATAATTGAATTAATACGCTTTAGTACTAGCTTTGCAACTTCTACTTTGCTCTCTTTCACATCTAAGGCTGTCATCATCATAGAGCCTGAATAGTCAACAACAAAGTCAAAGCTATCTATTTTTTTTGAGCACATGGGCGCTGCAGCCTGCGCTATACCTGTTAAGGTATAGAATATGATACAAAGCATTACTAGTACGCGCATTTTATTCATAATTTCCTCCAAACTATTTCATATTTTACCAACATGTTACAGTATCACATGTTGCAAAAAATTACCATTTAGCTCATCAAAAAAACAATTTTACCGCTAGCTAAAACACATATTTATAGAATTATTCTTACTTACATAAAATATAAGATTCTTCTATTTGTCCATAGTAAATTGTGCAAGCTATTAAATATTAATAAATTTTTTTAGCAAATACTTATTTTTTTTGCAAGATACACACATGGGCAAAAATTGCTTCTCTCCTATTTTTTTGCATTTTTATGGTTATAGTATGTTATTACTTGACAAAACTATACATAGCTATTTCTTATAAGGGCTACACCATTTCACATGTACATTGCTCGCATATTGTATAAGGACCTAACTATGTGTACTATAATTCCTTTTTATAAAGTTAATCCCAGTGGTAATATGACATTACTTTTTGAAGGCTTACATTATACCCAAGAAGAAAAACAACACATAGCTTTAACTGCTTTGCATGCACAGCATCTTTTTGCAGAACAAGCCGGCTTTATTGACATACAAAAAGGGCAGCTTTGTATGGCTGGAAACGAATTTTGCGTTAATGCAACGCGTGCCTTAGCCCTTCTTATGGCCAAACATGCACATATAGACACAACAAATTCTTGGGAAGGCACAATACATACTTCTGGCTTTGATGCTCCTATATGCGTTAGGGTTTGTAATAATATGCCTGCACAAAGCTATAATGTTACTTTACGCTTACCATTAACGAATATTCCTCAATCCAAAACTTTAGGTGACGGTTTTAACCTTATAACCTTGCCTGGTATTGAACATATACTTATTGATACAAAGATTTTACCATTTGATGCTCAAAGCTGGAAAGAGCAAGCGCAACAAGTACGCAATACATTTGCTCTTCATAAAAATAGTGCTATAGGCTGCATTTGGTGGGATGAATCAACACATGCAACTACTAATACTGCTCAAGAAGTTGACACTATGCACCTTACTGCGCACCCTATAGTTATGGTGCCAACGCCATATACTGAATGTTATGAAAATGCTTGTGGTTCAGGGTCAGTGGCATTAGCACTTGTGTTACATGAAAAATTTGCAAAGACGTCTTTTTATATACATCAGCCCGGTGGGTATTTGCACATTGAACTCAAATTAGAAGATAAGGCACAGTGCTATGCGCTCATTAGCGGGCCTGTAAACATTGTTGCTTCAGGACAAGCATATTTGTAAAATATTATCTACAACTCTAACAAAATGCTTCTTGCCTAGCGTGTAGTTATGACTATTTTATTATGATAAACTCTTGTTTTGTCCCATCATAAGGTTTCTGACTTCCCTCTTACACATACATGGAGAGTTCATGAAGTTGCACAAATATTTTTTCGATACACAAGATTACGAATTATTAAACTTTGTGAACAAAATTACTCTTGTTCACGCCGAAGAAGGAACCATTTCAGAAATATTAGACACTAATTTGCATCCTCACGGTATAAAAACCCTAGCTCTTTCACGTGAAATGCGCGTTGCTGTGGCTGTTATGCGCTTTTTAGACAGCTTAGAGGCTCGTGGTAGCAAGGCGCGCCTTCAAGCTCTACAAGCTATGTATGATGATGTTTTGAATAGCGCTATTACGAAATTTCGGCGAAATACCGCCCGTGTTTTGGTAGAGATAATGAAAGACCTTGTGCGTAACCAAGGAAAAACTCAAGCGCAATTATACTTAGCACACGATTTTCGTCGTGCATCACAAGGCAATCCACATGTTATTCGTAAATTTTTAGATCGCTATGGCCTTGTAGAAATGCCTGAAAAATGGAATCAGCTTGTTTTTGATCATCATGTACATGATGCCCATAGTAGAGGACGTAAAAACCCTTCCCATTTAATTATGGATGCATGGCTACAAGGAATCCGTTATTTAACTGTTATTTACTATAATTACGTAAATCATGATGTTGCGCATGAAATATTAAAAGCTGCTGAAATTATGGATATTGAAGTGCGTATTGGCATTGAATTTTCAGTACCTTTTTACAATAAACACATTCAATTAGTCTGGTCACAAAAAGAAGCCAATCAAGGTGACAGACTTTTAAGCTTTCTAGAAGAAGCTCCCATGCAGCATCTTTTACAATTGGGCAAACAAGCATCTGAATGGCGCCAGCAATTTGTATATGATGTTTTAGACTTATGGAACCAAGAGCATCGCGTTAGCTTTGCGCATAATTATGATTTAGATTTAGAACTCCCCATGATTTCTAAGGATGCATTTAAAAAATTTGTAGGTACAGGGCAAGCATCACTTGATCATCTTTGTGAATACATTTTCATGACTTTGCGTTCGTTTTTAGAAGACGCACTCTTACGACACGATGATGCTTCACCCATAACGCAAAGCATTGACCATCTTTTACAAAGTTTTTCAGTTAGTGTGCTTTTTAATGACTACTTAAACCCCTCTAATAATCAAACAATTTTAGAGCAATTAAAAAAGCAACCTACTGCTTCATTACCAGAATTATTAAAATTTTCCCCCTATGCTCTTTTGGATTGGCTTACAACCATGCAGCCTAACTACCTCATTACTCTTAATGCTGCTGATCTAAGTGCCGAAGATACCTTAGAATTGCTTTGGCAAACACAAGGTATGATTACTCATTTAGAACTCTATAATCAAAAAGAATGGCATAAGGGACGACTTAAGCAAATAGGTGATATCATTAAGCTGAGGAATAATTTAAATTCTGGCAGTGTTCCAAGGCTTAAATATGACATTCTACATATGCTTAATAGTCGAGTTGAACATGGCCCCTTACAAGGCGAAAGTCACGAAGTACATAATACCCGTTGTATAATATTACGGCAGATTGTACGTAACATACCTGAGCTAAAAAGTTTTTATGCAGATAAGCATTTACGCACGCGTATGGGTTCTAATAGCACAGGGCGCATGGGTAGCGAGTTTAATATGGGCATAGCCTTTCCTGAAACACTGCCCATGCGAGCACAAAAAACTCTTAAGGCTTGTAATGCACAAAAAGATATTCCCTTTCATTTAACAACACAGTCACATCATACCTATACCCCCAGAGATAATGTTGATCAAATCTCGTGGTTTACTAAAATTATACGCACTCTTCCCTTTTGCTCGAATTACGGCTTACTGCACAAACAGCATTGGATGACTCGTTCTTCCACTGCAAAATTAGCCAACAATGGTAACCTTGCACTACTTGGTGCAGTTCGCAATAAAAAGAAGTTTCAACAAGAGCCTCAAAAATCATCAGTTAAAAATCTTTTCTATTTGAATACAAATTTCACTAATATACTTAAGATATTAGCTGGCTTTATTCCTGCAGTTATTGCCTTTCAATATACGCAGTCATGGTGGTTTTTAGCATGGTTTGGGCCTGTTATTTGGTTTGCCATTACTGGCATACGCAATATCATTCAGGCTGTAATGGCTGGTGGCGGTTTGCACCGTGCAACCTTGCTTCGATGGAACAATTACGTAAGTTGGTCGCGACTTGCTGATTCACTATTATATACCGGACTTTCAGTGCCAATTTTGGAATGGGGCGTTCGTATAATGCTCCTTGATAATTGGCTTAATGTAACGGTAGCAAGTAACAGCCTGCTTGCCTATTCTACCATGTCATGCGTCAATGGCTTTTATATTGCTTCGCATAATATTTTTAGAGGGCTACCTAAAGAAGCAGTCATTGGTAATCTTTTTCGATCTGTTCTTGCCATACCCATGGCAGTTTTACTCAGCAGTTTTTGTTTGTATTGTTTTACAAACGTTTTTTATATTGAAAACCCTGAAGCTCTTCTCGCAGTGTCTTCTGCCATTATTTCCAAACTTGCATCTGATATAGTTGCGGCTTTAATTGAAGGTTATGCTGATCATAAAAACAATGTGCGTATGCGTAATTGGGATTATGAAACTAAGCTTGATCAAACGTTTAAAGTATATGTTAAGCTTGAATTACTTTTTCCTGAAGAGGATTTATACAACCTTATTTCACAGCCAAAGGAGCTGCTTGCGCGTCTTGAAAAACAGGATCCTGAATTGAGAAAGGCTCTTGTAATTACTGCGCTTGATTTTATGTATTTTTGGCTATATCGACCGCGCTCACAAGAGGTGTGCAAAAAACATCTTTCTAAACTAAGTAAGGAAGAGCTTATTATTTTTGCACGAATGCAAATGGTGCTTATGCGTGAACATGAAATTAGCAGACTTTTTGTAGACGGTCTTGTGGGCAAAAAGTTTGGGAAATCTTTGGCATTTTATTTGGCAGAACATAATAACTACTTAAAGCAAACATTAGCTTTATGTAAAACAACGTAATCATTCTTTTTTGGAAAATATAATGTCGCAACAGTTGCATTTACGGCATGGCTTTACCACAGGCTCAGCGGCTACTGCTGCTGCCATGGCAGCGCTGCATACGGCTCTTACCGGTGATGCTGGCATTGCTAAAAAAACCTTATTGGTTCCTTTGCCAAAGGAGAGAAATGTAGCTACACAAGGTGAAAATAATTCCTATATAGCTACTCATGATCCAAATTTTTTATGCATTACTATACATGCTGCACGTAAAATTCTCTCTCGCTCTACTTCTACGAAGGCTGCATGGCATGCTCTAGCCTGCGTTATTAAAGACGGCGGTGATGATCCTGACAGTACGCATAAAGCACATATAATAGCCCGAGTGCGTCTTTGCAAAAGCCATAAGAATATTTGCATTACAGGTGGCAAAGGCATTGGCATAGTAACTTTACCCGGTCTTCCTATAGCACCTGGAAATGCCGCAATAAACCCTACCCCACTTAAGCAAATTACATCTGGCATACAATTAGTTGCTGCGCAATATAAGTATGAGGGAGGAGTTGACGTTGAAATTTCCGTACCAAATGGAGAAAAGCTTGCGCAGAAAACGTTCAATCCACGCCTTGGCATAGTCGGTGGCATTTCTATTCTAGGAACACAAGGCACGGTAAAACCATTTAGCCATGATGCTTTTAAAAGTACTATTGCTCAAGGCATTGCTATAGCCTCACAATTACCAGAAAAAGTACTTTGTTTAACAACAGGCAGACGTTCTGAAAGGTTTATATTAGAAAAGCGCACAGAAATTCCCCTACACGCATGCGTACAAGTTGCTGATTTTGTAAAATTTTCTATACAGCACAGTTCACAATATGAGTTTAAAGAAATTATCTGGTCATGCTTTTTTGGAAAATTTATTAAAATTGCTCAAGGGCACAGCTATACTCATGCTAAAAGTGCCAGCATTGACTTTATAAAACTTATGCAATGGTGCCAAGAAGGAGGATTGCACATTCCTTCCTTGCACAAATGTGTGACTGCACATCACGCACTAGAATGCATACTTGCTGAAAATAATCCAGTGGCCACGCAAAAAATTTTACACATCGTTGCAGATCATGCTTTTTCTGCTTTCAAAAAATTTTCTGCACCAAATGTATCACTACACGTATTTCACCTTGATGGACGAGAACTTTTATGCACAAACCGAACATTCATATAATATCTATTCAAAAAAAACCAAATTCAGTTCTTAATCTTACTGATATTATTCAAGATGAAAACGTGTATCACATTGCCGCCAATGCACAGCATTTTGTATTGCCATCTGACCTAATTCATAAGCTTACATTAGATTCTTTTCAAAATACTATACCTATGTCCTTGGCAATTAAAAACGAATTTTCATGCATTCATAATATAATAGCTACTCATGAAGATGTTGTTTTTTTATGTTATGGCGACCCACTATACTATGGCATTGGATCATCCTTGGTAAAAACTTTTGGCATTGAAAATGTGGCTATTTATTATAATAATGCTGGTATCAGCATATTGCAAAGAATGTGTCAAAAAATTGGTCTAAACCCATCTACGGTGCAGACAGTTTCTTTACACGGTCGCAATAGCTCGCATGATTGGCATACACTGAACATAGCTTTTTTTTCTCGAGTACCTATATGTATTTTAACAGATAAACATTCAAGCATACAACGTATTGCAAAAGAAGCACTTAATCGCGGCATTACAGGTACTTTGTATGTTTTGCAACGATACGGTATGGAAGATGAACAGTTTTTTTCGTTAAGCATGGAATCTGCCGCCAGTGATTCACGTGAAACATTACTTCCTTGCACTGTACTTTTTATGCCTCAAATGCATAGCAAAAGACCCTACCTTGGAATACCTGAACATGAGTTTACGTTTACAGATAATTTAATAACGAAAACAAATGCACGTGCTGTTGCTTTAAGCTTATTAGAATTGCAACAAAACACATGCCTATGGGACATTGGTTCTGGCTCTGGCTCATTAGCTATAGAGGCCTGTGCACTAGCACCAAAGGGACACATAATTTGTTTTGAAAGCAATGTACAACGCTACCAAAATATACTTTCAAATAGACACAAATTTGGTGCCAGTATTATGGATGTGCATAATATATTCTTCCCAAAGGATATCGAAGAACTGCCTATGGCAGATAGAATTTTTATTGGTGGTGGTCTTTCCGGTGCAAACAGTCAAAATTTTCTAAATGAAGTGTGTAATAAGCTTAAACCTGAAGGGCATATTGTTGTAAGCTGTGTTCTTATGGGAACATTTGAAGACGTTAAAAATTATTTTACTCAAGCACAATGGCACATGCAGATTATTCAGGTTTCGTGCAATGTAAGTTCAAATTTACTCAATGATATACGATTAGTTCCTCAAAATCCCATCTTTTTTATAAAGGTTACTAAACCATTAGCCTAAATAAGACCTTAAACATTCTTTAGATAGTCGATGCTGAAAAATGCATTTCAATGCGCTTTTCAGAAAGTCACGTTGCTTCCAAATACCCCAAAGGGGTACTTGGAGGCCCATATCATCGTGCCTTTCTAAACAATTCGTAAAACGTGTTTTTTAGCATCGACTAAATAGTCGATGCTAAAAAGTATATTTATTATCTTGTGTAGCCTATACAATTATCACAAAATTACTTTGCTTCAAAAGCAACCTCAAAGGCTCTTTTAAATAAGTCATACGGAAGAGCTCCCCTTACTACCACATTGTTAATAAGAAAATACGGCGTTCCTTCCATATTAACTTTTTTTGCGTCTGCTAAATCTTGATCTATAATTGCTTTTGTTTTTTTGCTTTTGGCATCTGCCATGAGTTTTTGCACATTAAGTCCAACCTTACTCGCAGCTTCTTTCATGAAAAACTCACCATCTTCTAAAAGTTTTGTGCGATTGGCAAAAAACGTTTCATACAATTTCCAGGCTTTTTCTTCCGATTGAAAACCTGCTGCAATCACATATTCAGAAGCTAAAATCGCCGTTGGACTTCCACTCATGGGGGTGTGTTTAAAAATTAGTCGCACTTTATTGCCGTATAATTCCATAATACGTTTCAAATTATCCGCGCCTTGAGCACAATAAGGACACGTAAAGTCAGAAAATTCAATGACAGTGATTGGTGCATTACTTGGTCCAAGAACAGGTCTACCTGAAATTTCAACGTCTTTATCTTCCTTCATATCTTCAAGCCATTGTGCCTCTAAGCTGCGCAAACGTTTTTGTGTTGAGCCATCTTGTGCCACATCGAGCACTATTTCGCTGTGTTTACGCAATACATTAATAACAAGATCTGGCCTACGATCAAAAATTCTCTGTAGTTGTCTTGTCAGTTCTTCATCTGTTGCTGCATTTGCGTTAGAAACTGTTACTAGAGTAATTAATGCAAAAGTTAGTAAAATATATTTTTTCATATTAACTCCTAAAATGATGTTGTTTTTTAAAAATTACTTTGTTTTTAAATTTCTGTAAAGGTAGAAATTATAAGCTTTTTTATGATAACCGTAAAAAGCTGTTCTATTGACTTTACATTCAAATTTACACTATTACTACTTTAACAATACACATATTGTTTCATGTGAAACATAATAAGGAGTAAGGCGTGTCAAGAATCATTGCTGTTGCAAACCAAAAAGGTGGTGTTGGTAAAACAACTACTTCAATAAACCTAGCTGCTTCTCTTGCCATTATGGAAAAAAAAATTCTACTAATTGATTGCGACCCTCAAGCTAATTGCACAAGCGGCATTGGAATTCCACCAGAAGAAATTTCCGGCACAGTATATACAGCTTTTTATGAGCCTGAAAAAGCTTTAGAATATGTGTATAAAAATATCACACCTTTTTTAGATGTATTACCTGCAACAACAGATCTTGTCGCTGTAGAGTTGGAACTTGTTGATAAAATGGGCCGTGAATACTTTCTGAGTGAATGCATAAAAAATCTTGAAGAACATTATGATTACATTATCTTAGACTGCCCTCCATCACTTGGCCTTATAACATTGAACGCACTATGCGCTGCAACAGAAATACTTATACCTTTGCAATGCGAATTTTTTGCATTAGAAGGTATTGTTAAATTATTGCAAACATACGAACAAGTAAAAAAGAGGCTTAATCCTAAGTTACAATTATTAGGAGTTGTTTTAACAATGTATGATGTTCGTAACCGCCTTGCAAAAGAAGTAAAAAACGAAGTCCAACGATGCTTTCCTGATCATATTTTTGAAACTATGATTCCGCGCAATGTTAGACTTTCAGAAGCACCAAGCCATGGAAAATCAATCATTCATTATGATATAAAATCTAAAGGCGCAGATGCTTACCTAAGTTTAGCAAAGGAAGTAGCTTTGCGAAAAGCACAACGTTAAGGCTTAGTACATTCAAAAACTACTTTTTTATGAAAATGTTTTTTACGTATAGTTGCACCGCAAATGCATTTAAAGACCAAAAGTCCGCCAATGTTTGCATTTGTTAAATGAAAGGGGTGATTGGGATCATTTTCAAAGTCATCAGTGGCCGCGCCGCAAGCTTCGCAACAAACATGTGCTTCGTAAGGATAGGTAAAATCCCAATATTCTTTAAGCTCAGCTAAGGCATTAAGTGGTTCTGGTTTTGAAAAAACATCATCTTCAACTTTAAATGTCTGTGCAACTTTACAAACATGCTCTTCAACTTTAGACCAAAGTTCCATAGAGAGCTGCACTGATTGGCAATGACCTTCTTTATTGACGAGATAGAGTATAGAATCATTAGATTTATGTAACATATTTTCTCCTACTATATGATTGAAAAAGAGAGTGATTATGAGCAAACCAGCAACGTTAGGAAAAGGACTTGATGCTTTATGGGGTAGCCCAGCTGACAATACAGATGGTGATAATGCACAAATAACGCATCTACCCATTAAAGATATTGTACCTAATCCTGCACAACCTCGACGACATTTTACACCTGAAAGCTTAGAAGAGTTAGCATCGTCTATCAGACAGCAAGGTGTTATTCAACCTCTTTTAGTACGACAAAAAAAACAAAGCAAGCTTTATGAAATCGTCGCAGGCGAAAGACGCTGGCGAGCAGCAAACCTTGCAGGCTTGTCAGAGCTTCCAGTGTACATAAAAGTTATGACCGATGAAGAAGTCATGACTGCAGCGCTGATTGAAAATATTCAAAGAGAAAATTTATCCCCTATTGAAGAAGCTCTTGCTTTGCAAACATTAAAAGAAATGTATAAAATCACACAAGAAGAATTAGCAGCTAAACTTGGAAAAAGTCGTTCTGCCATAGCTAATTCTATGCGATTATTGCAATTAAGCAAGGCAGCACAAACAGATTTACAACAAGGACTCATCAATGCCGGTCATGCTAGATGTTTACTTAGTGTAGCACATTATGATGAAGCACAAGAACGCTTAAGAATAGCAATAAAACAAGACAATCTCAATGTACGCGATGTTGAAGATGCTGTTTTGTATTTTAAAGAACATAACATATTTCCTTGGGAGAAAAGCGAAATTCACGAAGATGCAATTTCTAAAACCAAGGAAGAAGCTTTAAACAGCAATACTCATGACGAAAACACTGTTGTAAAAGATAAGAAAGAAAAAGCATCAAAAAGGCAAAAAACACCTTATATAAAATCTTTGCAAAATATAATTAAAAATCAATATGCCATTAAAGCCAGCATCAGCGGTGATGAACATAGAGGACGTATAGTTTTAAGCTATGCAAACGCCGAAGAATTAGCAAATTTATTGCAAAATATGGGTATTAATAAAGAAGAAAGTTAACAGCATTTGTCGAAGCTGTGCAAAAAATAGCATTGTGCAGCTTCGACAATTTCAATGTTCCACGTGAAACCGTAAAACTTAGGCATATTTTTTTATGATGTTCACATACATACCTTCTAAAAAAGCATGATCATGTGGTGTTTGCCAAGAAAAAACACTTTTTGCGTTCGAGTATTTTTGTAAAAAATCCTCAACAATATATTCATTTTCAGAAGGGTTAAGCGTACATGTCATGTATATGATATACTGATTTTGCAATAAACAAGAAAAGGCTTTTTCTAATATTGCTTTTTGCAAAATGCATAAATCATCAATCTCTTTTTGGGTTCGACGAGTACGAATTTCTGGCCTGCGAGCAATGGTACCAAAACCAGAACAAGGCACATCTAACAAAATATTACCATGCCACTTTTTTAAGGCCGGTGCCGCAGCAGACATCATACAGGTTGCCGGCAATGTATGCTGCAAACGCAGACAGTTTTTTGTAAACTGCACAATTCGTTTTGTAGATGTGTCAGAAACAAGATTCACAGCAACACCATGCTCTAGTAAAAAAAGCGTTTTACCACCCTGCCCTGCACATGCATCCCAAATAGGAGCACAAGTAAGTTCAGGAACAGCAAGTAAACATTGGTGCATCACTTCTTGACTACCTGCTGCTTGAAACGAAAGAGCACCAAGGTTATGCCACTGTGCAAGACTTTTTCCATGAACCATAAAATTTGTGCTGCCACCATCAAGAATAACAAAGCCATATTTTCCAATAGGCATGAGTTTTTTTTCAAGAGAACAACATTGCTTAAGCTGAGAAAATTCTGAATACAAAGAATTAAGACGAAAACTTACTCTTGGTCTTTGCAAAAATCGCTCTAAAATTTTTTTGGTATTTTCTAATCCATAGGCTCTATGCAATGTAGTATACATCCATTCATTGATAGAATAGTACTGATGTTGTGAAGAATAAAAATCAGCCTGCATAGGCGCATCATCAAGGCGAATTAAAGATCGTAAAACACCATTGCATACTTTAGAAAGAGAATGACCAAAGAGATTTTTAGTTTTAGAAACTGCAAAGTTTACTGAAGCATGATGAGGAATTTTATCTAAAAAGAGAATTTCATAAGTGGCAATGCCTAAAATATATTGTAATTCAATGGGCAATTTTTTGCGTTTTTTTAACAATGAATCAAGAATGTACTCAATACGCAAAGCATATCGTAAATAGCCATAGACTATTTCTGTGCAAAGTGAAACTTCCTTTGCTTCTGGTGCGTGCACAACAATATGCTCATGTAAAACAGCTTGAATGGTATTTTTTGCATCAAGGCTTTTGAGTACACGAAGGGCAAGGTTTCTCCCACAAATGTTTTGTAAATCCTTAGACATTATTTTGCTTGAGGTTTAGGACTATCTGCAAAAAGCTGCAATGCATTTTCAAACAAAGACACATTAACCAAGGTATCAAGACAAGGGCCAAAGGGTCTATCATTAAGAATTCCATATACAGGTATAGGATATGTATCTTGAATACCAGATGTTAGGTCACGTTCACATGCAACTGCCAAAATCAATCGAGGTCGTGTTTGCACAACTATACGCCGTGCAATGGTACCTCCTGTGGCCACCACAAGATTAAAACCCCATGTTTTTTGTAAAGAACGCAAATCGCCAATAGTACAAAGACCACAGCTTTGACAATGCTCAACGCTATAGGTCAACCTATGTTTACATTTTGAATTTTGTAAACAATGAGGTAACAATACTAAAATATTTTTGGCTTCCACACGTGGCTTTGCAGCAAGCACCATTTCATTGTTAACTTTTACAAAGGAAAGTCGCACATTCTCGCGAGGAATTTTTAAAACTCGCGCAAGTAATTCCATAAGTGGAAACATATATTTAACAACAAAGCCGCGAATGCGCGAAATTCCAAAAACTGGCTTACCTGTATAAACATGATACCCTAATGACATACTCACCCATGAAATAACAAGAATAAGTATGACACTTAGAATTCCTAAAATATATGGTAAACTCACGTGAATAGCAGAAAGACCAATGGATGGAATTATCCACAAAATAAGAATAAGAAGACACGATAAAAAACTAGTTCCACCCATAAGGCTTAAGAAAAGTCTTTTACCATTACCTCCATAATGATTACGAGGTAAAGAATTGGGATTTTTTTTAAAAATAGACATGAATACCCTTGAAAGAAAGCAAGGCAATAAAAAGTTAGATAACCCTAGCCACAACTCCAGGGCCTTTTGCAAGATATCCCCTAGCAAAATCCTTAGCTGACATGACAGACTTATTCTTAGGTTTAACACTTTCTAAAATATAACAACCCTCATCACAAATAATAGCAACATTACCATCATTTGTTATACACACATCACCAGTTGAAAGTGCTACTTCATTATTATCAAAAATACGGCCTCTATCAGCTAAACTAGGCCCTATCCTACCTTCTATGATAACTATGTCACAATTTTCTTTTTCAGGCCGCACAATTGAAGTTTGTGCCCCAGGCCATGAAGTGACAGCTCGGATATGCGCATCTATATGTTTAACTGCTCTATTCCAAAGAATAATTCCATCACTCTTTTGCAATTTAGGTGCATGGGTAGCTAAAGAATGGTCTTGCACTACGGAAACACAAGGTCCTTTAGACATTTTTTGCAAAATTTCAACTAAAGCCATAGAACCTAACTCTGCAAGTACATCATGCAAACTTTGGGAGGTATGCCTTTTAATAGGTAATGCCCAAATACTGTATAAAGGACCAGAATCAAGTCCTGCCTCCATATGCATAATACTTACACCGGTTTCGTCTTCACCATCCATAATGGCTCGCTGTATGGGCGCAGCACCACGATATTTTGGCAAAATAGACGCATGCACATTAATAGGCGCAATACGAGGAATATCAAGAACAACTTGAGGTAATAGCAAACCATAGGCTGCTACAGCCAAAATATCTGGCGCATAATCTGCTAAAGTTTTAACTGCTTCGGGAGATTTAAAATTCAAAGGTTGGTGTACTGGAATTTGATGCTTTTCTGCCAAAACTTTAACAGCAGGCGCTACAAGCTTTTTACCACGCCCAGCAGGTCGATCTGGTTGACAATAAGCAGCAACAACTTCACATCCTTGCCAAGTTGTAAGAGTTTCTAAAATATGGGCAGCAAAAGGAGGAGTGCCCATGAAAACAATTTTTAACCTTGGCGTTTCAGACATTTTTTTACCTTACTATCAAAAAGAGAACGGCGTAACCGACTAATATGATCAATAAACAGTTTACCATCAAGATGATCATATTCATGTTGCACTATGACAGCAGCAAAATCATCAAGTTCAAGCTCAAACTCTTGGCCTTCAAGATTTAAAGCACGAATTTTAACTGCTTCATATCGCTTTAGATCGGCTCTGTAATTATGGGGTACTGATAAACAACCTTCTTGCAAACTAGGAACAAGCTCACCCAATAATTCCAATTGTGGATTAATAAAAACTTGCAAATTTGGCGGTTCATCTTTAAAAGTGGCATCCATAATAAAAAGACGAATAAAAGAACCTACTTGTGGTGCTGCTAAGCCAACACCGGGTGCTTCATACATGGTATCTGCCATATTTGCCACAAGCATCTTAATTTCATCAGTAATAACATCCACAGGTGCACAAACTTGCGCTAAACGTGGATCGGGATATTGCAATAGTTCTAAAAGAGCCATAAATTCCTCAACACCGAAAACTCATATCTGTTATTGTACAACAAATTTTCCCTGAGAAAGGATAAACCCTTCTCAAGGAAAATAATTTAGTTTTGTTTTGTATCTGAAGTTGTATCTTGAACTTTTTCACGTAAACGTAATCCAAGATCACGAAGTTGTATATTTGAAACAGTACTTGGTGCATTAGTCAAAAGACAAGTTGCTTTTTGTGTTTTAGGAAAGGCAATAACATCGCGAATACTTGGAACGTTACAAAGCAACATCACAAGCCTGTCAAGACCAAAAGCAATGCCGCCATGCGGTGGCGCGCCATGCTCCAATGCTGTTGTAAGAAAGCCAAATTGCTCTTCAGCCTCTTTTTCACTAAAACCTAATGCAGTAAACATAGCTCTTTGTATTTCACCTGAATGAATTCGAATAGAGCCACCACCAACTTCACTACCATTAAGCACCATATCATACGCACGAGCACGAGCCTTATTTGGCTGTTCACGCATTATATCCATATGCCCCACTGCCGGTGAAGTAAAGGGGTGATGACATGCAGTATAGCGCTGTTCTTCAGCGTCATATTCATACAAAGGAAAATCTGTAACCCATAAGAAATTGTATGTATTTTCAGGAATAAGTGAGAGATATTCGCCAAGATGAACACGCAAATTACCAAGAGCTGCATTAACCATAGAAGCTTCTCCGGCTTGAAAAAATGCTATATCACCCACCTGTAAATCAAGAGCATTTTTAATACCCTCTTTTTCTTCTTCAGATAAAAACTTAGCAATGGGTGATTGCCATTCGTTTTCACGAACTTTAATCCAAGCAAGACCTTGAGCGCCATAAATTTTTACAAATTCAGTAAATGCATCAATTTCTTTACGACTTAGTGATTCACCGCCAGGCACCTTCATGCCCTTGACAAGCGCAGCACTAGCAAACAATTTAAATCCTGAACCTTTAACCACTTGTGTAATGTCAACAAGCTCTAAACCAAAGCGCGTATCAGGCTTATCAACGCCATAAAGTTCCATAGCAGTATCATAGGGCATGCGTTGAAAAGGCAAAGGAATATCAATGTTTTTAATTTTTTTAAACACTCTAGCCATCAAACCTTCACCCATTTGCATAATTTGCTCTTCATCAACGAAGCTCATTTCAATATCAATTTGAGTAAATTCTGGCTGGCGGTCAGCACGTAGATCTTCATCACGAAAGCAACGTACAATTTGGAAATATCTATCCATACCGGAAACCATGAGCAATTGTTTAAAAATTTGAGGCGATTGCGGCAATGCAAAAAAGTTTCCTGTATTAACACGACTAGGAACCAAGAAGTCTCGGGCACCTTCAGGAGTTGATTTAGTAAGTATTGGCGTTTCAACCTCAAGAAAATTAAGTTCATCTAAATAGTTACGCACAGTTTGAACAATTTTATGTCGAGTTTGAAAAATTTGTGCCATTTTAGGACGACGCAAATCAAGATAACGCCATTGTAAACGCAAATTTTCACCAGCTTCGCAACGATCTTCAATGGGAAAAGCTGGAGTTTTTGAAGTGTTCAGTAATTTCCATTCATACACAACCACTTCAATTTCACCGGTATTCATATGTTCATTGGCCATACCTTCAGGTCTTGGGCGAACCTTACCCTTAATGGCAAAAACATATTCAGAACGTAAAATATAAGCAGTTTCATGTGCTTTAGGTGCAATTTCAGGGCTAAAAACCACTTGGGTTAAACCAAAGCGATCGCGCATATCAACAAAAATTAACCCACCATGATCGCGCCGATATTGAGCCCATCCCATAAGACACACATCTTCACCATCGTGAGAAATATTAAGAGCAGAGCAATTATGACTACGTTGCCAATCGCCTATGGGTTGAATATATTGTTGATGTTCTTCTTGTACGTTTAAGTTTTGATCATTTGTTTGTTGGCTCATGCTACTTCCCACAGCTCTTATGTATGTTATTTGTAAAAAAAGAAATACTTTCGCTAAGAGCTATGGTTTCTTGTTCACCAGTGCTCATATTTTTAATACTAACCGTGCGATTTTTTATCTCTTCGTCACCTAATATAATGGCATATTGCGCTTCACTTTTACCTGCTTGTCGCATTTGACTTTTAAAAGATCCACCCACATGGGATAAATCTCCACAAAAGCCAGCATCGCGTAAACCACTTGCAATGGATAAAGCTTGCATAGAAGCTTCAGAAGTATCAGTAAAGACAATATAAAAATCTTTTTGCGCCATTGGTACATCTGGCATAAGCATGGCAAGACGCTCCATACCACAAGCAAAACCAATACCGCTCACATCAGGACCACCCAATTGCTTCACAAGACCATCATAACGGCCTCCTCCGGCAATAGATGTTTGTGCACCAATGCCATTGGAGACAACTTCAAAAGTTGTTCTACAATAATAATCTAAACCTCTTACAAGACGAGGATTTAAGACTATTTTAACATCTTTAAGATGCAACATAGAAAGCACACTTTCAAAACTATCTGAGCATTCAGGGCAAATATGCTCACGTAACTGTGGTGCATTTTCGGTGTGTTCTTTACAAGATGGAACCTTGCAATCTAAAACGCGTAATGGATTAGTTTCCATACGCCTTTGGCAATCTTCACATAATACATCCGCATCAAGTTCACGAAGATATTGTGTGAGTACAGAACGATAATGTGGTCTGCATTCAGAACAACCAAGAGAATTTAACTGTACATCAAAATCACTAATTCCTATGGCTTTTAAAAAATCCACCAACATAATAATTACTTCAGCATCGGTTCTGGCGTGTCCAGCACCAAGGCATTCACAATTTAATTGATGAAATTGACGCATGCGTCCTTTTTGGGGTCGTTCATATCTAAACATGGGACCATAAGTAAAAAATTTACTCACAGTTTCAACATTTTGTCTTTTGGCTTGTATATACGCACGCATAACCCCAGCTGTAGCTTCCGGGCGTAAAGTCAAAGAACGTTCTTTTCGATCTGAAAAAGTATACATTTCTTTTTGTACAACATCAGTTTCAGTACCAATAGAACGGCAAAAAAGTTCTGTAAATTCCATAATAGGCGTACGCAATTCTTCATACCCAAAACGCCAAAAAATTTCTCGAGCCTTTTGTTCCATAAAAGCATATTTATTACTTTGAGGAGCAAAAAGGTCAGCAAACCCCTTAATACTTTGAACACTCATAAATTATCTCTCTTAACTCGCAAAATAAATTCAATTAACGACTAGCACAGCTTCCTTGACATTGTTCAATAGAATCTGAGCAAGGTACAGGGTAATTACCGGTAAAACAAGCAGTACAATAATGGTCTTCGTGACTAACAGAGCGTAATAAACCTTCAATTGATAAATAATGCAAAGAATCAACATCAAGAATTTTGGTTATTTCGGCAATTGAATGTTGGGCCGCTATAAGTTCACCCTTTGATGAAAAATTAATTCCATAAAAACAAGGAAATTTAACTGGCGGTGAAGAAATGCGTATATGCACCTCTTTAGCACCGAGTTCGCGTAATTTTTTTACACGTGTTTTCATGGTTGTTCCGCGTACAATAGAATCATCAACAATACAAATACGTTTACCTTCAATCATAGGTAATACAGGATTTATTTTCATACGAACACCAAAATTGCGCATACTTTGTGTTGGCTGAATAAAGGTTCTGCCCACATAGTGATTACGAATCATGGCATGTTCGTAAGGTAACTCTGCACATTGGGCAAATCCAACGGCAGGATATACTCCAGAATCAGGAAATGGCATTACAAAATCAACATCTGGTGCTGATTCATGAGCCAATTGCCAACCCATACGCTTACGACACAAATAGACTTGTTCATCAAAAATAAATGAATCAGGCCTTGCAAAATATACAAGTTCGAAAATACATTGCTGTGGCTTTGGAGGCATTTCATAATTATCTGGAAAAGCAGCATAACTTTGCACCACATTTTTATTGGAAACAATAAGCATTTCACCAGGTTCAACAGAGCGTATATATTCTGCTTCAAGAAGATCTAGTGCACATGTTTCTGAAGCAAAAACAATGCTTTCTTCAAGTTTTCCAAAACATAAAGGGTGAAAACCATGTCCATCGCGAACAGCAACCATTTTATCACCACAAAGAATAAGCAAGCAGTAAGCACCTTTAACCTTACTACATGTTTCGCGAACGGCATCTTCCAGTGAATTATTGCGCATAGATCTAACTAAAAGATGCATGAAGACTTCTGAATCATTAGTTGTGTGGAAAATAGAGCCTAGTTCTTCGAGTTCTGCCCTAAGTTCTTCGGTATTAACAATATTACCATTATGGGCAAGAGCTATTTCTTTTCCTTGAAAGCGCACTACAAAGGGTTGTGCATTACGTAAAAAAGAAGCACCTGTAGTTGAATAACGCACATGACCAATGGCCATTGTACCTTTTAAATTTGTAAAATCTTCTTCGTTAAAAACATCAGGTACAAGACCCATACCTTTATGTTCATACAGCTGCATGCCATCCCACGTAACAATACCTGCACTTTCTTGTCCACGATGTTGCTGCGCATACAAACCAAAATAGGTAAGTCTGGCAGCTTCTGAATGATGAGAAATGCCAAGTAGGCCACAATCGTGATGAATCATTCTACACTCCGGGGTATACCCCATTATTTTATCAGTTTCTTAACATACCCAATACGCATATCTACAGCCTTGGGGTTAGGATATATATCACGTGCAATTTCAAATGCTTGTAATGCATCTTTATAGAGTTTTTGTTGTTCTAAAATATCACCGAGTAGAAATAATACCCTCCCGCGCAAATGAGGTATGGGAGGTTCAAATGAATCAATATCCATAGAAAGAATTTCATTTGCATATTCTACTGCTTCGTCAAATTCTTCCTTACCAACTTTTAGTTCCGCTAAGTCATATAAAAATAAGGCAGTTTCGCGAGGTGGCAAGGGTAAATTCAGACTATCTTCTAAAGCTTCTTCTAAGGCATGTAATTGCCCTGACGTAAAATACAAAGAAATAAGTTTAGTATGCGCAAAAAGTCGTTCTACATCATCAAGAGTAGCCAAATCTAAAAATGCATTCCAGATTAAAATAGCTTTAGCATTGTCATTGGATCGCTCATAAAATAGAGCCAAATTATTGAGAACATATTTTTCTTGTTCTTTGCCTGCAAATTCTTGCAACATGGTTTCAAGATATGAAAGAACAGTTCCTGGATGTGTTCCTGAATACGAACAGACAAATATTAATTGCTGCCATGCTTCAAAGCGTTTTGTAGCATCTTCTTCTGAGCGCAAGTATCGTTCAAGCACCATTTCAGCGCCAAGCCAATCTCGCTCAGCTATGGCTGTGCGTGCTTTAGTAAGTGGATCTTTTTGTTTAAAAAAATCTTCACATCCTATAAGCAAAGCGCACAAGCCAAAGCTGAGCAAAAGTAATATGGCTTTAGACGACAACGCTATTCTCCGTTATCTTCAATATCTGTATCTTCAGATGATATATTTTGTTCTTCATTTGAAGCAGGAACATTTGCAGGTATTACTTTTTGTGTTTCTTGTTCATCCAAATCATCAATGCTTGGTAGAGTTTGTCCGCCTTCATCTACTCTATCAAAGCCCACTACACGTGCACCTTCATCAAGACGCACAAGCATAACACCCATGGTCGCCCTACCCTTACTGCGAACTTCATCAACACCAATGCGTACAATTTTGTTTGTTGAAGTTAAAAGCACAAGCCCATCTTCATCACGCACAGGCATGGCGCCAACTACAGTACCTGTTTTTGGAGTTACTTTAAAATTGATAATTCCCTTACCACCGCGCGATTGAACCCTATACAGGTCAACTCTTGTGCGCTTACCAAAACCATTTGCAGAAATAGACATTATTTCTGTAGTTTGGTCATCGGCTTTTAAAATAACGCACGCAACTACTGTATCAGTTTTGCGTAAGGCAACACCCTTCACACCAGTAGCTCCACGACCCATGGGGCGTACATCCATGCAAGAGAAACGAATAGAAAGTCCGCTTGATGTAGCTAACACAATATGCGTATCTTCACGAATAGGTCTTACAACTACAAGTTCATCGTCATCACGAAGACCCACAGCAATAAGTCCACTCTTACGGCATTTAGCATACAAAGAAGCAGAAGAACGTTTTACCATGCCGCGCTTAGTTACGAAGAGAAAATATTTATCTTCGGAAAATTCACGTACCGTAAGTACAGTGGTTACCCATTCATTATCTTCAAGAGGTAAAAGGTTTGCTATGTGCATGCCTTTAGCAGTCCTGCTACCTTCTGGCACTTGATGCACCTTGAGTTGATGCATACGTCCTTTATTGGTAAATAACAATAAATATTGATGATTAGTAGTTGTTAAAAATTCTTGTACATAATCATCATCAGAGGTGTGTAAAGCAGCAATGCCCTTACCACCACGTTTTTGCTGTTGATAGTTATCAAGAGTTGTACGTTTCATATATCCACGACGCGATAAGGTAATAACCACTTCTTCATCAGGAATAAGATCTTCAATATCAATACCTATAAGTTCATCATAAAGAACTTCAGTACGACGCTTAGTTGCAAAAGTATCACGAATATGTGTTATTTCATCATTAATAACACCACGTAAAACTTCTGAATTACCAAGGATTGATTTAAAATATTCAATTTTTTGCAAAATATCTTTATATTCATTCATTAGCTCATCACGTTGTAAGCCTGTGAGCCTTTGTAAGCGCATTTCTAAAATTGCTTTAGCTTGAATTTCGCTTAAAGCAAATTTTTCCATAAGGCGTATACGAGCTTCTTCTGGCGTTGCTGATGCACGTATTAAGGCTACAATAGCGTCAATATTATCAAGAGCTATGCGTAAACCTTCTAAGATGTGTGCACGAGCTTCAGCCTTTGCAAGGTCAAAGCGTGTGCGGCGTAAAACCACTTCTCTACGGTGATCAATAAAGCAACGTAGAGCGCTTTTTAAATTAAGCAATTGTGGTCTATTATCTACAACAGCCAGCATATTAATGCCAAAGCTTGTTTCAAGCGGTGTAAATTTATATAATGAATTTACTACAATTTCAGGTATTATTCCACGTTTTAGCTCAATAACAATGCGTATACCCTTACGGTCTGACTCATCGCGTAAATCTGCTATCCCGTCAATTTTTCTATCATTAACAAGAGCAGCTATTTTTTCAACTAAACTGGATTTATTTAAACCATAAGGAATTTCTCTAATGATAATTGATTGAAAACCTTTTTTACGATCTTCAATTTCAATTTTTCCGCGCATTTTAACAGTGCCGCGACCCGTATGATAAGCATCAGAAAGACCTTGACCTGCATATACAAAACCATAGGTAGGAAAGTCTGGCCCTTTTACATATTCCATAAGGTCTTTTACTGTGCAATCAGGTTGATGCAAAAGATGTAAAAGAGCATCACTCAGTTCACCTAGGTTATGCGGCGGAATATTTGTTGCCATACCAACAGCAATACCAGAAGATCCATTTAATAATAAATTAGGAACCTTTGATGGTAATACAGAAGGTTCTTGCAAAGTATTATCGTAGTTTGGTCTAAAATCCACTGTTTCTTTATCTAAATCACCCAAAAATTCACCGGCAAGGCGAGACATACGCGCTTCTGTATAACGCATAGCCGCTGCAGCATCACCATCTATGGAGCCAAAGTTTCCTTGCCCATCTATCAAGGGATCACGCATAGAAAAATCTTGTGCCATACGCACAAGAGCATCATAAACAGCGGAATCACCATGTGGATGGTATTTACCAATAACGTCACCAACAATACGAGCACTTTTTTTATGGGGTCGGTTATACCCATTTGCTAGCTCATATTGAGCAAACATTATTCGCCTGTGAACGGGTTTTAAACCATCACGAGCATCAGGAATGGCACGTCCTATAATTACAGAAAGCGAATATTCTAAATAAGATTTACGCAATTCTTGTTCAATACTAATAGTATCTTCATTCATTTCTTCTTGGCCCATTTTATCACGCTCAGACACAGTAGCCTCGCTTTACCCTTAATTTAGCAACAACAACACCGGGTATAGAAAATAAAAGTTAAATATCTAAATCTTGCACACTTAAAGCATTACGAACAATAAAATCTCGACGTGGCTCTACTCTATCACCCATAAGTTTTTCAAAGGTATCAGAAGCTTCTTCTGCATCGTCAATAGATACTTGTAGCAAGGTTCTATTTTCAGGATTCATGGTAGTTACCCATAATTGTTCTGGGTTCATTTCTCCAAGGCCTTTGTACCGTTGAATGTGTATGCCGCGTCGAGCTTCATCTAATGTGGCATGCATAAGACTAAAAGCATCAGCAAAGGGTGTACTTTCATTTTTTGTTTCTAAAACAAAATCTTGCGCACCATAATTTTCATGTAATTGTGCATATAGTTGCCAGCCTTGCTTATATAAGCGAGAAGCAAAAAATTCTGTACCACGGCGAATACGATGATTATCTGCATCTTCAAATACTGCAAAAAATCTTTCTTCGCCATCAAGGTCAGTATCTTTTTCCATATGTAAACTAAAGCCTTTTTCCTGTAAGTTATTATGCACATAAGCTATTGATTCTTCAGTCATATCTTCAGGTGTTAGGCAACGCTCTTGAGCTATAAGGCTTAAAAATAATTCTCTTGGTATACCGGTATTTTCAGCATCTTGTACCCTAGATTGTAATTTTTCAATATGCTTCATAAGATCTATAAGTTCTTGACCGGCATAGGCTTTTTCATTTTTAGCTATAATACGTACATCTTCGCTAACTCTTTGCAATAAAAAACTATTTAAATTATTATCATCTTTTATAAATTTTTCCATGCGTGAATTATGCACTCGGTATAATGGCGGCTGTGCTATATACAAATAGCCATGTTCAATAAGCTCTTGATACTGCCTAAAGAAGAAGGTGAGCAAAAGAGTACGAATATGCGCTCCATCCACGTCTGCGTCAGTCATTATAACAACTTTATGATACCGCAATTTTGTTAAGTCTGTGTCATCCTTGCCAATTCCTGCACCCATGGCAGTAATGAGTGCTTTAACTTCTTTATTGGCAAGCATTTTATCAAAACGTGTACGTTCGGTATTTAAAATCTTACCACGCAAAGGTAAGATAGCTTGACTTTTAGGATTACGCCCTTGCTTTGCAGAACCTCCTGCAGAGTCACCTTCCACTATAAAAAGTTCAGATTCTGCCGGATCTTTACTTTGGCAGTCGGCCAATTTTCCAGGGAGTGAATTGTCAGAAAGAGCTCCTTTACGACGTACCAATTCTTTAGCTCTTCTGGCAGCATCACGTGCTCTAGCTGCATCGATGGCTTTATCAATAATAAGGCGAATATCTTTAGGATTTTCTTCAAAGTGTGTGTTGAGTTTTTCATACACAAGGCCAGACACAATACCGGCAATTTCACTATTACCAAGTTTTGTTTTTGTTTGCCCTTCAAATTGAGGCTGTGGCAATTTAACACTGATAACAGCAGTTAAGCCTTCACGCACATCATCACCTGATAGC
>CAYJOQ010000015.1:0-25562 GCA_964371825.1 uncultured Desulfovibrionaceae bacterium | reverse complement strand
CCCCCCCCCCCCCCCCCCCCCCCCCCCCCCCCCCCCCCCCCCCCCCCACAAAAAACAAAACAACTACATCTTTGTATAATAAGGAGCGTATACGGCAGCAAGTCGAATGGCTTCAATCATGCTCACAGCGCTAACAATGCCTTTACCGGCGATATCAAAGGCAGTGCCGTGGTCTACAGATGTGCGTAGGATAGGCATGCCTAGGGTTAGGGATATGGTGCGGTGAAAATCTACCATTTTTGTGGCTATATGTCCTTGATCATGGTAAAGAGAAAGTACTGCGTCCCAGCGTCCTTCAAGGGCAAAGTGAAAGACAGAATCAGCGGGATAGGGGCCGGTTACGTTGATGCCTCGTTTTTGGGCTTCTTGAATAGCGGGTACGAGTTCAGTATCTTCTTCATTGCCAAAGAGTCCGTGTTCTCCACAATGTGGATTAAGGCCAGATACAGCCATACGTGGATTTTTAAGGCCTAGCTGTAGTAGGGCTTTATGGCAACGTTCTAAATAGTCAAGAACGCGTTCTTTGCGTACGGCTTCGCAGGCTTTTATGAGGGAGAGGTGGCGAGTGAGAAAAAAGACTCGCAAATCGTGTACTTGAAACATGGTTAAGGGGTCGTAACTTTTGGTCAGTTCGGCAAGGGCTTCTGTGTGTCCAATGTGTTCAATGCCGCCGGCTTTAAAAGATTCTTTATTGATGGGAGTGGTGGCAAGGGCTTGCCCTTTACCTTCAAGACAAAGTGTAACGGCTTTTTCAATATAGGTGAAGGCCGCCTTACCGCAGGCTCCTTGCACTTGGCCCATGCGCAGGCTTGGCATATGCACTGTTTCTGCTAGATGTAAGACATTAATGGACGTGTCAGAAATGTTTGAAAAATCATCAGTAACGCAGTGTAGGGGAGTGTTAACATGCATGGCTGCACAGGCAGCTTCAAGGGCTTCTTTATGTCCTATAATGACTACGTGAGCACTTTGGGCTAGGGAGGCATCTTCAATAAATGCGGCAGCTGCAGCGGCGCTAATTTCTGGCCCAACGCCGGCGGGGTCACCCATGGGGACGCAAATAACGGGTTTCATATTTTATTTCCTTGTGAGATCTATTGCTTTTTATATGATGTTTCGTAGTCGGTACTTTGTGAAGAAATTTTGGTAAGAAGAAATTCTACGCAATGTACGATGGCCATGGCATCTCCCACAAGGCCGCCCTTAGTTACCATGGGCATATGTGGGAATTTGCCACCGATTAAGCGGCCGTACATGGCTCTTGAAAGTACTTCGCTACGTACAGAAAAGCCTTGTGCATCTAAGCGCTCAGATACTGCCATGGCCACTTCACCGCCAGAGGTAAAGAGTCCGCCAAGTTGTAGTTGTGGATTGTCAAATACACGTGAGGCAACTTCGGCAAGGGCGGTGGTAATACGAAGTGATATTTCACTTATTTCTACACCATGTTCCTTGGCTACGCTTTCTATATCAATGATTTCATCTTCGTTTCTGGCTGAGCAAAGACCAAGCACTTGCGCATAATGAGGAGCGGCCAATAGGGCTTTTTCTAGGCGATTAAGCTCAGCTTCACGAATGGGATGACCGTGAGCATAGGTGAGATCATACCCTTTAACACTCACAAGATGTGTGGGCATGTGTACTACAAGGGCATCTAATTGGTGTCGCACAATGTCCATAACGCTGCCAACTACTGCAAGTACACGATTTTCAAGTTTTGCAGCTTCTGTACCAATGTTAGCAAGAGCTAGGGCCATGCATAGGGGGCCTGGATCAGCGCATAAAAGAGGTACAGTGAGTATTTTTGCTGCATGAGCTATGTGGGTTATGTCTTCATCGGTAAGGGCATCGCACACAATGACACGTATGCCTTCTGCGCAAAATTTTTGTAATTGTTCTTCAATGGCACTTACGCCTTTAAGTACTACATCAAGAGGAAGGAGTGCGGTAGATAAAGAACTTTGTTTTTTAAAAATTCTAATAATTTTTGATGTATCAATAGGATTTACGGGGTCTTTAGCTGCATCGGTGCGCTCAAGGGGCAGGCCATCGACAATAAGGTGTCCGCCCGCTGCAATGCGTCCTGAGGCAGGAAAGGATGGACAAAGCAGTACTATGGTATTGCTTGGCATGGCTTCAAGAGCTGCTTCTATTTCATAACCTATGTGCCCGCGTAGGGTGCTGTCGATACGCTTTGCCAGTACTACAGGATTTAAGGCAACGGCCTTTTTGATACATGCATAGGTGACTTCTTTGGCTTTTTCTGGTGAAAGTTGCCTACTGCCTGTGTTGATACTGACAGCGTCAAATTGTTCAAATTGCGGTACAATCCATTTAGAACTGGTGATACATGTGGCTGCTGTGAAACCGTGTGAAGCAAGTAGAGCAGAGTTTACGTTGGCACCTGTTAAATCATCGGCGATGGTAATAATTTTATTTTTTAAAGGCATAGTATAGTATTCTTTCAAAGGTTATGTTTACACAGATGGGGTAACAGCCAATTGCAGGAATTTTTCCATAACATTTTGCATATCGTGTTTTGCTAAACGCATGAGTTTTTCTAAACGAATGGGTTTTGTTTCAGATGCAGTGGCATTTTTTAAACAGGCACCACCTGCTAAGGCTATTTCTGTATTGACGTTAATTTTGGCTACGCCTGCGGCAATAGCTTTGCGTAATTGTGATTCTGGAATACCTGAACAACCGTGTAGAACAAGAGGAATGCCAATGGCTTTATAGATGGCTTCAATGCGATGGATTTCAAGATTTGGTTCGCCCTTGTAAAGACCGTGCATATTGCCAACAGATACAGCTAAACTGTCTACCTGAGATATTTCTACATAACGCTTTGCAGCTTCAATGGTGGTAAATTGTGCTTTTTCTGGTGCGTCACCTGAACCATCTTCTTCGTTAAGGCCGCCTAGTTCCCCTTCAACGGTAACGCCTCTGGCATGGGCAAATTCGCATACTTTGCGACTTGCTTTGGCATTTTCATCAACGCTTAGGCGAGAACCATCAAACATAACTGAGGTAAACCCTGCATCAATGGCAGCAAAAACCGTATCTATGTTTTTGCAATGATCAAGGTGTAAGACCACTTCTTGAGTAGAATCCATACTGAGGGCCTTGGTCATGGCTACAATGGTATTTAAGGACACATCTTCAAGATAACTTTCGCCAAGGGCCACCATAACAGGAACACCTACCTTACAAGCCGCCCCTAAGGCAGCTTGTAAGGTTTCTAGGTTGTAAATATTAAAGGCAGCTATGCATGTTTTTTGTTTTCTGGCCTTGGCTAAGAGGGCAGAACTATTTACGAGCATTTCTATTCCTTATTTTTGTGCTAAAATATCAACAACTTCACGTAGTGTTGAATTTTCACCTACATTACCGGGAAAAATAACATAAGGCATATGAGGAAACTTGCTGTCGCTACCGGTTTTCCATACAGGAATACCAGGCTTAATTTGCCCCATAACTTCAGCGCATTTTACTTGTAGGGCTTTAGTACCAACATCACTAGAGGTAATGCCGCCCTTGGCAATAATAAAACTTGGCTGCACTGTTAGTTTGCCAATAATGCTGGTGACTGCTTCAGAAATACGTACCGAAGCTGATAAGATAACATCTTTATCGGCGGTATTTGGTACATAGAGATTGCGAGAAGTGAAAACAACAACGCTTGTACCGGCTTTAATGCATGTTTGTGCTTGGTCAACAATGCGCGTTACTTCATCTTCAAGACCGCCTTCTTCAGCTACACGTGCAGCTTTAAACTCAATAAATTCAAGATTTGAAGTGCTGTTATGCAATTCTTCTAATTGATCAGTGCTCTTTTTTATGTGTGAGCCAACAACAACAATACCGCCATGGGTATTTGTAGGGTCAAGAAGATCCTTGGCTGTGAGCAAGGGTTTATTTGTTATGCCGCCAAGCACTTTGGGAATGGCAGCAGCACTGCGAAAGAGAAAGGTATGACCTTTTTGAACAGCACGACAAAAACCTACAGCAAAGGCCATGATGTCAACATAATCAATGGCGTTCACAATAACTTTACCAAAGCCTGAAGTGCTTAAAAGGGCTTTTTCTATGCCATCATAGTCAAGGCTACGAAGCATTTCAAGGCTAATGCATACAACACCGTCTGCAGGGTAGCGGCCTTGGCTTTTTTCTTCGCACCAAGCGGGCAACAGAGAGGAAACATAGCCAAAGGTTTTATCCTTAGCAAATTCTGTTTGCCCTGCCGGAACAAGCTCTTCACCTTCACGAACATAGTGGGTGTTTTCTAGGGTGAAGCGTCCACCTTCTTTAAAGAATGGGCAAATAATTTCGCCGTCAAATTCCATGTTAAGTTCTTTTTCAAGGGCAGAGCGCAAAACATCGGTTTCAAGTGGGTAGTGCCCACGTAAGGTAGAATCTCCGCGGCTAATAACTATAAAATCCTTACCTGTTTTTTTGGCAACGGTTGCTAAATTTTTAGCTATTTCATTATGCGCTTGTTCTGTTTGCTGTGCGGTAAATCCACGCGAATTGGTGAGCACAAAAAACATACTCTCTTGAGCATTAAACGCATTTTCAAGGCTTTCGATTTTCCAATCGGTGTATACTGAAATTCCATGTACTGTCTGTACACCTGTAGGGTCATCGTCAAGAACAACAATTTTTTTATTTAGACCCTTGAGCAAATCTGCTAAAAGTACGTGTACTGTGCTTTCGTCCACTTCAGGAAAAGCGTGTAAGGCATGTATGCCTTTTCTAACTGTATTTGGCACAATTTACTCCTACTTTTTCTTAACTTCTACGCCAGCAAGTTTTTCAAAATATTGCACATAGCCGCCGTGGTCATCATTAAAATGACCAGCGACTTTAAGAGCTTGCTGCAATTCAAAGAGTTGACTTGTCATAGGCATAGGCACATCTATTTCATGAGCTGTTGCTAACACATTTTTTATATCTTTGTGATTGATGGCAATGGTGCCACCAGGTTTAAAATTGCGCTCAACAATCATAGGAATTTTGGCATCAAGCACTGCACTTCCTGCAAGTCCACCGCGAATGGCTTCAAAAACCTTTACAGGGTCAGCACCGGCTTTGGCTGCAAGAACAAAACCTTCAGAAACTGCAGCAATGGTTAAGTTCACGATAACTTGATTAGTAAGCTTAGTTACGCAGCCACTACCAACAGGTCCAACTAACACAGAAGATGCACCCATATGTGCAAAATATGGTTGTGCTTTTTCAAAGTCTGCTTCGCTGCCGCCTACCATGAAGGAAAGAGTTCCGTCAATGGCCTTAGGTTCTCCACCACTTACAGGAGAATCTAAAAATCCTGCACCAAGGGCTGCAAGTTTTTCACCGCAAGCTTGTGCTTCACTTGGAGTAACAGAACTCATATCAACGACAAGTGCGCCCTTTTTAAGGGTTGAAGCAACACCATCTTCGCTAAAAAGAACTGATTGCACAATAGGACCGTTGGGGAGAATGGTAAAAACTATATCGCAATGTTCGCCTATTTCTGCATAGCTTGCGCGCTTTGCACCAAGGCTTTCAAGTTCAGCTAAGGCAGGTTCAGAAAGGTCGCTAACAAGTAAGGATACCCCTGCTTTGATCATGTTTTTTGCCATGGGTTTGCCCATAATGCCAAGTCCAATAAAACCTATTTTCATAATAATTCTCCTGACACAGTACATGCTGTTCTTTATTTGTTAGATAGAAAGGGAAAAGCTTATGTAGAAAAGCTTTTCCCTAGAGTATTATACAATGTGTAATTTTTTGTAATACATATGTATTACTTTAATAAGGTTAATAAACTTGTGGATATGGAAGGGAAGTAGCTTAACAATAACACAATACCAAGTTCCATAAAGAAGAAAGGAATAATATAGCGACTGATTTGTTCTAAGGTAGTACCATATTTGCGTACAAGCCCTTGAGCAACAAAAATATTTACTGCCATAGGCGGTGTAATCATGCCAAGGGATGTGTTGGCAATGATAACAATACCAAGAACTAAGGGATCCATTCCAATTTTTGCTGCAATAGGAAGTAAGATAGGCGCTACAAGTAAGATAATAGCTTGTGTTTCAAGGAATACTCCTAAAAACAGCAAGAGGGCGTTCATAAGTAAAATAAGGAAAATAGGGTCACTTGTAATGCCAAGCATAGTTAATACGATGGCTTCAGAAATCTTACCTACGTTCAAAAGCCAACCAAAAGATTGAGATGTAGATAGTACAAAAAACACAATAGCTGTGCTTACGCTGGCATTTAAAATAATAGTTTTAAGCTTTTCAAGGCTCATTTCTTTATAAATAAAGGTGGATATAAGCAAACTGTATAAGGTTGCTACAGCACCTGCTTCAGTGGGAGTAAAAATACCACCATAAATGCCACCAAGAATAATAACAGGCATAAATAATGCGAGTATGGCATTTACAAATGCTTTACCTAATTCTTCAAAGTTAAAAGCTCCTTGCACAGGTACATTCATAACATAGGCCATGGTAGAAACGCAGCAGCAAAGGGCGATAGCAAGAACTAATCCTGGAACAATACCTACAATAAACAAATCCCCAATAGAAACACCAGCCACAACGCCATAGGTAATCATGGGGATAGATGGTGGAATGATAACTCCAAGAGTTCCGGCAGCTGCAGCGCTAGCAGCAGCAAAGGGAGGTTTATAGCCTTCTTTAACCATGGAAGGTACCATAATACCGCCAATGGCTGCCACAGTGGCAGGGTTAGAGCCGCTGATAGCTCCAAAAAAAGCTGAAGCTACAACAGTAATAAGGCCAAGGCCGCCTCTAAAAGATCCTACAAGTGCTGAGGCAAGCTTAATAAGTCTTTGCGAAATACCGCCGTGCTCCATAAGACCACCGGCAAGCATGAAGAAAGGAATAGCCATGAATGGAAAGGAGTCTAATGCGGTAAACATACGCTGCCCAACCACAATGGGGTTGAGCGGCAAATGACCGGCCATAATACCCACAATAGCAGCAAAGCCAATACATACAGCAATGGGTACACCAAAAGCCAATAGACCAAATAAGGTCCCAAACATTGCATAACCCATTATTTTACCTCCTCAATGGCTCGCCAGCTTTGTAAAAAACTTTGAATGGTACGTATGACAAGCAAAAACATACCAAGGGGCACACTTGCATAAGGAATCCACATAGGAATTTCTAATGCAGGCGATGTTTGCCCAATGCTTGCTTGTTTTATAATAAGGCCAGCTAATAACCATGTGATAATGATGCAAAAAATAAGAATTGCAAGTGTTTGTATAATTAAAAAGAATTTTTTTCCAGCAGGACTCGGAAATTTTTCAACCAATGCTGTAACACCAACGTGTGCGTGGCGTTTCATGGCAAGAGCAATGCCAATATACGCCATAAAAATCATAATATAACGAGCAAGTTCTTCGCCCCAAAAAATAGAAAAAAGCTGTGAATATCTGGCAAAGGTTGCAATTAATACAATAGATACCATGGCTGGAAACAACACCAGCATGGCATACTCTTCAAAATTATCAAAAAATTTCCGCATGAAAACTCCTAACTGGGCAAAAAAATAGGGGCGAAAGTATCTTTCGCCCCAAAAGGGTAATTATTTTTGTGCGTTTACTAAACTTTCAATGACTTCTTTACCAATTTCGTTTTCAAATTGCTTGTAAATAGGAGCCAATGCTTTAGCCCAAGCAGCTTTGTCAACTTCGGTAACAGCAAGATCTTTCTTAAGAAGTTCTAAGAATTTAGTTTCACCGTCAATGCAGAATTGACGTTCAAAATCACGAGCGTCATTGGCAGCTTTTTGTACCATGTCGCGTTGCTCTTGGCTGAAAGCATCCCAAACGCCTTTGTTAATCATAAGTACTGCAGGAGAATATACGTGACCAGTCAATGCAAGGTGCTTTTGTACTTCATTTAATTTAGAAGTGTAGATATTTACAAGTGGGTTTTCTTGGCCATCAACAGTCTTTTGTTGTAAGGCTGTGAACACTTCACCCATGGGCATGGGGGTTGGGTATGCGCCAAGTTCTTTAAAAGAAGCCATGTGTACTTGATTTTCCATAAGACGAATTTTAAGGCCTTTTACGTCTTCTGGGTTTTTGATAGGACGAACAGAGTTGGTGATGTTGCGGAATCCATTTTCAAAAATAGCAAGGCCAATAATGTCTTGTTTTTTAAGTGAATCAAGCATTTTGCGACCTTCGGGACCGTCCATCCAAGCATAGGCTTTTTGTCTGTCCGTTACGATAAAGGGAAGGTCAAAAACCATGAAGGCTTTGTTAAAGTTAGGTAGTGGACCAGTAGAGGGAAGAGCCATTTCTATGGTGCCCATGGTTACGCCTTCAATGGCATCACGTTCGCCACCAAGCTGGGAAGAGTGATAAATATCTACAGTGATATCACCTTTAGAACGTTCTTCTAAAAGTTTTTTAAAGTGCAAAAGTCCTTGGTGGTAATGTGAGGTTGGGTCTAGTGTGTGCGCTACGCGTAAAACTGTTTTAGCTTGAGCTGCTGGCACCATAAAGCTGCCAAAAAGTGCCATAACCAAGAGCATTAATAAGGTCTTTCTCATGTGTCAATATCTCCATGTTACGTGAATAGACATTTGAATATTTGCTTTTTATCACAATAGAATATTGTATGTACAAATATCCCGTCCACAATTGTGTAGTATTCATCAGTGCATGATGAATTTTCCTAAACACGTACGTTAATATATTTTATGCAAAAAATCAAGAGGTAAAGATTGTTTTGTAAACTATGCCATGTGTGTCATGTAATATGAGAAATAATTTCAGATGGTTTCAATAAGACGAAAGTATAATTACATGCGAAAATTTATATTTGAATATAACTGTAGTATACGGTATTTTGGAGTATACTACTTATTTGAAAATGTATGTATATTAGGTAATGTTGAAAAATGCAGTAATCGCTTAAAATAAATGAATTTTATGTGAAAAGATATTATGAAATGTGCATTAAATGCACATTGTACCAAGAGTTTTGGGGAAAAATGTATGGGAGTACATGTATGCCAATGAAAATTACTTTTATTTTACAAATATTTTTTTTACTCATAGGAACATTAACTGTTTTTGAATATATCTTTATTAGAGGCATGTTTACATGGCTACTTGCTGTTATAGCAACCATGCTTGCTGGAGGTTTAAATTGTGTATGGAGTATAAAAAATAAGCAATATATACAGGCATATTTTTATATTTTATGCACTGTTGCCTTGTGTATGGGGTATTTTATTGCCATATAACTGGTTGCATAGCTGAACCTGAAAAACGCGTTTTTACGCATTTTTCAGGTTCGATGATTATATTTCCTAAAGTTTTATCATTGTTAATTAGCTATTTTCTTGCATATATTTTTTTAGGTATTCATAGGTATTTTCATAAATTGCAAGGAGTTTTTCAAAGCGCACATCTTCTTCTTGTGAAATTTTTTCTATGAGCCTATTGGTTTCTTCTCCCAACATGGGTAAGCTTACTGTGCCTGCAGAATTTTTAATGGAGCGAAGCAGGCGTAATTTATCTTCATTATTGCCATCCTTAATGATTGCTCGTAATCTGCTTATTTGCTCAGGGTAAAAACGTATCCACATGGAACAAATGGATTGAATAAGCTTTTTATCTCTTTTCGTGTTTTCTAAGGCTTTATCTATGTCAAACAATTTTGAAACATCACCATCAATTGTTGTTTGGTCTAAGAGTTTTCCACCTTGGAAAATTTTATTACCCTTAGTCTGTAGGGCAAGGCGCGATACTTTTACAGCAATGTGTGAATCTCGTGGAAAATTGTCTACTGTAGAAATATTAAAGAAGCGTAACACATCCATATCCTCTTCTAGCATATCTTCTGCAATGAGGACGATAGCCACAGGAGTAGAGCCAAGGCGCTCTAAGTAGCGAATGCGCGTGGCAGTATAAATAATATCAAAATCAGAGAGTTCGCGTAATAAGACCACTGAATAGCCGTGATCTGTGCTGTCTAACGTTTTAAAAATTTCATCGGCGCTAGACATGAGCTGAGCATTAAAATCATGTTCTTTAAAAATCGCAAGGTGCTCGCTTGTAAGGTTTGGAATCCCGCAATCACCTATAATAATAGAAATGGGTCCTTGTGGAAGAGGCGCAGCTATGCCTTGTTCTGGAAGATCTGCTATGCTTACACGCACATTTTTTTTCATCTGCGGTTGTGCAGATGACGATGCTGCAGACAATTGTGTGGGTGCAGATGTTGCTGTAGGGGACACAATAGGCTTGGCTTGTGCTGTTATGGTCGATGCTGCAGTGTTTGTTGGTGCATGCTTTACTTGTGGTATGTTTTGCTGCGCGCTTTGCTGTGTGCCTTGCGTAGTGGGTGTTGCTTGTGTCGATGTATTCGTTGTGATTTTTGTATTCGCTGCGCCTTGCGCCTTATGGTTTTGGGGAGCAATAATGTACCTTTGATCTGCTAGCTGTGCGGACGCTACTGACGCTATAGACGCTGCGGGTTTGGCATGTTGCGGCAGATTTTGCGTTTGTGCATTGGTGGCTGCAAGAGGGAAATCCTCTTCAGTACGCACAGGAGTCATGTTTGGGCCAACTGCTGGAGCTGTGACAGTGTCTTCATCAATCAATTTAACTTGTACTGTCGCCGCAAATGTAGCACCTGTTTTGCTATTATGTAATACACGCACACCGCCATTAACTTGGAAAGCAAGCTCATTAACAGGTGACAAATCTAAAAGCTGTCGTCCTTCAAAGGTGATTTGCTGTTTTTTAGCTGAAGCGTTAGGTAAATATTTCTTTTTATCAGCAATGATATAACCAGCACTTGAGTCTTCTACTTCTATAACCAGGTGAATGGGAGGATGAGCTAAATCCTTGGTAGAAAATTTTGTGGCAAGAGTATGCGCAGAGTTTACAGAAACGCATACATAGCCAGAGTTTGTGTGTTCTACAGCATTTTTTATTAAAAAACCTATGATTTGGCGCAAGCAAAAGGCATTTCCAAGCACATGGACAGGGACTATGTTGTTGATTTTTAATGTAAGTTCAATGCCTTTTTCGATAGATGCTGGGAGGAAAATTTGTACACATTGCCTGAAGAATGTGTCAATATGAATGAGTTCTTCTTGATTGTGAATCTGTGTTTTGCCTGTATTATTTTGCAATGACCTTGAGTTATGCAGTAAATCTTCACTTATATATTGTAATGTACGTAATAATTCAGCACTTTCTGCAGAATTTTTTTCTTGCTGCAATTCTTTAATAATGCCCGTAACATTATCAAAAATAACTTCAGCGCTATGACTCATACTTTCAATCATGGCATTGTTATAGGCCAAATCGTCTCCTTGGGTATTATACTTGCGCCAAAAGCGTAGTACAAAGAAGTAAAAAAGTAAGATGGTAAACATACTACCGGCAAAATATAAACCAATGAGAGTATGATTTTGTGATCTATTTAAGATTAAAAATGCATCAGAATTTGTGTCAATGATAGCAGCTCCCATAAATCCGCCTTCTGCCACATCAGTGTGGCAAGAAATACAGCTCTTTGTGGCAAATATTGGGCTAATATAATGATAATTAGCATCGTCTTTATATTTCACAAATGCTTCTCGGAGGCCTTCACTTGCCATGTTTGTAATGGCAATACTCTCATCTTCACTTGGAAGGTTTTTCATATTGAAAGGAACATTACTTACAAAACGCATAGTAACGCCAGGCTTTAAGTCTTTTTCAAGTTTTTTCATTAAGTTAATAGGTATGGCGTGGGTTAAGATTTGCCCTCCAAAGGTGGTATTATACGCAGCTTCAGGTAATGTAAATTCTTCAGTGCTTGGCTTTGTTACATATACATGTTCTCTTTGTTCGAACCACTCAAATGTGGCAAAAATTTGCTTACTTATTGTTTGTGAATGCTCATAAATTTCTTCTGCCACAATATCAGTAAAACTTGTATAGCGTACATAGAAATATACTAAGATGCTCAACCACGTCAGAGTGATAATCGTTGCAACGATGACATACTTTTTTAATGGTCGGTTCATATTTTTCTCACTTTTTTAAGGCTAAGACTTTATGTGTTGCCACGCTATGTTTGTATTTGAGGTGTATTGTGTTATATTTGTTTTGTATTCATATGCATAAGAGTGCGTAAAAAATCATTTTCAGGGAGTGGCTTATAAAAATAATACCCTTGCGCTATATCACAATGCATTTTTTTCAGCATATGCACGTGCCTTTCAGTTTCTACACCTTCTGCAATTACCTTCATGTCTAAACGGTGCAACATGGAAATCATACTTGCCACCAGCAAAATGCCTTTCTTGGTAGTAAGCTTATCATCAAGGAAGGCTTTATCAAGCTTTACCACATCCACACGCAAAGAACTTAGCCTATGTAATGATGATACGCCGGTGCCAAAGTCATCAATGGCAATGGAAAAACCAAGTGCGCGAATGCTGTCAATGGCCTTTAAAAAATCTAAAGATTCTGCAACCAAGGCACTTTCTGTTATTTCAATTTCAATTTCTTGAGGATGAATAGAGTACTGCTGTAAAATGCGTTGTATATTACCGTAGGTAGTATCGTGCAAAATACTAATGCCTGATAAGTTTACAGCTAGAGGGGGTAAGGAAATACGATTTCTATGTGTATGTATAAAATGGCATGCTTTTTCAAAAACATACATGTCTAAATGGGCAATAAAAGCATTGTTTTCAAAAACAGAAATAAAATCGTCAGGGTAAATGGCAGGAGCATTTTGCGGTTGCCAACGCACCAGCACCTCTGCACCGCAAATATGTGTGCTATTTAACTCTACCTTAGGCTGAAAATGTAAGATAAATTCATCACTCTCTAAAGCCTTTTCCATGCGATAAATAATTCTTTTTTCAGCATCTATTTTGTTTTTCATGCTTTCAGTAAATAGTGTTATAGAAATACCATGTTCATGCTTACATTTATATCGAGCGGCATTACAATAATCTATAATAGTTTCAACAGGTAGGGTTATGTCGTCAATAAGGTACACCCCTAAGGATAACGATATATTATAATCACTTTGTAAAATTTCTTTTACACCATATGTAAAATTCAGCTTGCAATCAAAGGGAACATATTCCCCATCCCACTGCTTTGCCTTCATAAAAATAAGAAATACATCGTCACGAAGGTGCGCTATACATTCATTTTTTTCCTTAATGGGGTATTGCTCTTTGATAGTGGCGGCCATAAGGCGCAGCACTTCATCAGCCTTTTCACTGCCATAAACTTGATTAAGTAAGCTGAATTTATCTATATCTAGGCATATAATCATATATTCATCGGGAAGGGCTTTTTTTAGAGTACGCTGCATTAAATTATACGCATAACTTTTTGTACCAAGGCCAGTTAAAGGGTCAGTGTTGATAATTTTTTTCAAAGTATTTTTGTCGGCACGAACTTTAAGTATATAGAGCATAATTAAAAAAAGTATGCTCACAACAACAGCTATAATTAGAGGTGTTTTATACTCTACAAAAAATTCTTGTGCTGTGCTGGGGGCTCGAAGGGCATTTTCTGCATCAATAACTGCACCACGCACCACTGCTGGGGTGAGTTTATCCACAAAACCATTCAGCACTGAAAGTGCTTGGGGAGGATACGTTTTAGAAAGATAAAAACACAGAGGAAGCTCCAACGCTGTAAAGGTAATTTTGTTGCCAAAGAGGCCCAATTGTGAAATGGCATATTCTGCTTCAGGATTAGAAAATAACATACTTTGAATCTTCTTTTCCTTGTAGGCGGTCAACATGCTTGTTATATCTGGGAATATGTGCATATCCCAATAGGGAAAGTGCGCCCTTACTTGAGCATGGTCTAGTACTGAATAATCTAACATGCCGTATTGTGGCTTTTTTTCTGTATGTGAGGTTTTTTTTCTTTCAAAAAGCACCATGGATAAATACGCATAGGGCTTAGAGGCATAAAAGAATTGTTCCTTAATATCTTTATTACCTACTACTGAAAACAGCATGTCGAATTTTTGAAAATCTTTTGTATCATCAGCACCATAGGGTATAAGAGTAGTGGGATTTTTGTGTATTTGCTTAAAAAAATCTAAAATATTGATGGTAATGCCGGAAGGAATGTTTTGTTCATTGACATATTGAATGGGAAAATGATCTTTTGAAAAAAGTACCTCTGCGTGTTTTCGAGGTTTATCAAGCATTTGTTGACGTTCAGAACCTTCTGTATAGCCTAATCCCTCAGAAGTTTTATCCACATAAATTCGATCTAGCTTTTGCATTTGCGCAATGTCATGTATGCGTGCTTGTTTTATAGCAGCATCAAGAGCATCTAACATAGGCGCATTTTTTGGGGCAGCAGCAAAAAATAAATCTTGCTCGCCTAGTGTAGCAGCAAGTTGCTTGTCTCGTATATAGTAAAAAGAATTAATTAAATGATAATCTGCATCACTTTTTAAATATTCATTATAATTAGGATACAATTGATATTTCATAGTGATATTATTTTTAACAATATAATCATCAAGTAAATTTATTGCAAAATTATTTTTAGTATAAATGGCTACGCTTTTACCATTCATCGCTTGTATGTCATCATACATAATATTTTCATTTTTATTAGTTACTAAAAGAATTTTCGTATGTGCAGCAGGTTCTTTTGAATATTTTAGTGAGTATAAACGGTCTGCTGATTTACCAGCAAAGGCTAAAATATCATTTTTTGTTTGAGCAGTAGAAAGGCTTATATATTCAGAAACAGAATAGGGAATGAACGTAGGTTGCAAAGGAGTGTATTTTGCTAGAATAGAAAAAAGTTCTTTTAAATAATTTTGCGCATCATAACTTTCGTTAAATTCTCCTTTATTTGCAATATAGGCTATACGCATAGTAAGCTCAGTGGAGGTAGAAGCAGCAAAAGAGATGTTTTCGTATACGGCATAGTTAATAAGTGAACAAAAAACTATACAACGAATAAACGTTAAAGACCTAAAACAGCATGTAAATTTTATAGAGTTTTTCATGTGAAGCTCATTTTCAAAAAGGCTAAGGCACAATTGACTACAAAAAGCATCGATAAAGCATAAAAGTAGTATTCCTTTGTTGTTTATGTAGTAGCAACACAATATTTATGTTAAGTATTTTATATTCTTAATAAAATTGTGTGTGTTTAATATTACTTATAAAATATCAAAGGTTTTATTTTGTGTCAACTAGGAAGCATTTATATTTGCAAAGGAATATTTAGAAAAAATTTTGCGCAGAAAATATATATAAACGGACATTACGGTAATAATGTATTGTACTTCTTAAGTCTTAAAAAAGTTGCTTGTCTATATTGAAAGTAATGTTCAAAGTCATATAGCGCTGTGCATATATGTGGCTGTATAGAAAAAGAGTAGTATTTTTAGGAGGAATGGTGATGTATCTTACTTTTTGACTAACGAAATTTTTCTGTAAGAAAAATTTTGCGTGCCCTAAAATGAGCCAGAACTTGCTTCTGGTGGCAGCAAATCGGCATTTGGAGGTAAGGTGCCTTGCTGAACAACACATGAAAATGTGTTGTTCAGACTGATGACAAACTCCACTTTGTGGCGTTTGCGCCGCTATTGTCAGCAAAGCTGCCAAGCGGAAAGGCACGAAAATCAATCGTTTAACGGCGCAAATAAATTACGCCTACTTTTGATTTATCAACTATTTTGTGAGTGTAATTTTACTGCTCATGGTAATATGAAGGTGATATATTAATGAATTACATGGGTAATAGTTGTTTTCCGTGTTTTTCATTAATAACTAGGGCTGCAGCTTCATAGAGTGCAAAACTACCGCAAACAATGCCCACATAGCCTGCAAAAACGTGTATGGCGTGTGAGCCGGTAAAGTTTGCTGCAGCAAGTAGGGCAAAAAGAATAGTTAGACTTACAAAAACCAAGCGGCCAATAAGCTTTCCCTTCCAAGTGGCTATGGTCAATAGTGCTGTAAATACGCCCCACATGGTTAAGTACCAAGCAAGAGCAATGGGAGTTGCTGCGGGTAAACCTGCGTGAGGGGCAATCCATATAAATACTAGCGTGAGCCAAAAAGCACCGTAGGAGGTAAAAGCTGTACTACCAAAGGTATTGCCCCTAGCCCATTCCATACAGCCGGCAATAATTTGGCTAAGGCCACCATAAAAAATGCCCATGGCCATAATCATGACATTTAATTCAAAAAAGCCAGCATTATGGATGTTTAATAAAATTGTGGTCATACCAAAGGCTGCAAGGCCAATGGGAGCAGGATTTGCTTTAACTTGAGTTTCTGTTGACATTACTTTCTCGTCGCGTTTACGCACTTTTTAATAGGTAAAATTATTTCAACCATAGCCGCATTATTGTGTAGGCGGAAATTAGAAGATTTATAAGCATAAAGTCAATAAAAATGTATAAAAATTTCAGAAAAATTTTATGATTTGTTGGAATTGAAAAATTATAATTTACGCCGTCAGGCTCTTTTTTTTGCTCTAGCTGAGTACCAAAAGAGTTCATTCCCTTTGTACATTGCTTAAGGAAATAAAAAACGCATTTTGAAATTTTTTACTACGAAGATTAAAGTGCATTTTTATGCTTGCAAAGCAGCTAAAAATGATTCTTTTACTACTTTTAAGCATGCATAAACTGTGTTAACTATTTAATAATATTGATTTGCTATGTTTTGTTCTTTATTGACCAAGGATGTCTATTGGCATAGGTTATTATGAGCTTGTGTGCTTTTTTCACGAGTGAAGATGTTTGAGCTCTTAGTGTATATTTATTGGCGTTTGATGGTAAGATTTTTGTGGCATTTATACATTGATCTTTTTCCGTAATGGATTTTAGGAGGTTTTATGTCTTTAAGTTACATTGAAATGCAAAGTATTTTAATGGATGCTTTGCGCTTGTATCATTACCCCATAGCAATAACGTTATTATTTACCGACGATGATGTGAAAAAATTCACTGAATCTACGCCTCATGTGGTTCCTGTGAAGCCTTTAACGTACTGTCAATGGGAAGTATCGGCACGTATGCAAGGGCTAACTGTGCTTGGTACTGCACAAACTCTTGCCTGCACCAACTCCAAGGTAAGTTTTGGCTGGAAAGAAATTGATGCACAAGAAATTAAAAGCCAAGGGAAATATTGTGTTGACCTTGAACAAGCAGAACGTTTTTTGCTTTCTAAACCTAAAATGCCCATGGGCGCTTTAAAAGCCATTGGCGTAGGCCCTCTTGGCAAGGCTGTCATTCCACCGGATGTAATCCATTTTTATTGCGACAATATTCAATCATATCATCTTGCCGTGGATTATATGGCTGCTACAGACACGCACCCATTACACCCCATGATAACTATGAGCTCTTCGGCATGTGGTGGTACCGTGTATTCGTATCAAGAAAATACTTTTAACTGTTGCCCAGCGTGTTCTGGTAGTTATAATGCAGGTAAAACTGAACGCGGGGAAGTGAATGTGTTTTTTCCCTTAGGGCATCTTGAATCTACAGTGAAGCGTCTTATGCAGCGCATGGAACAAAACCGCGGCTCAAGCTCTATTACTCGTCCGGGAGATCATTTTCCTGGTGGCGATATTTGTAAGAACTGTCCACTTATTGTTTTCAAAAATGGCTCCACTGATGTTTGCAAAGAGTGTAAAAAATAACCTGTGGAGAATAAAGGAATTTTTATGAAAAATATAACAGTTCTTTCTGTTGCGTTAGCGATTTTTCTGTCTATAACTGTGCCTACATGCGTCTATGCTGCTAAGGATGCATCCTCTTCTACACAGGTTACACAAGTGCCTGTTAAGGAAGATTCATTGCAAATGGCAATCAATGCAGCGATTACAGCAGGAAAAATCGACCCTAAGGCTGCCACGGGTTTTTTGGGTATTCCAGGTGCACCAAGTATTAATCCTTTGCTTGCCTTTATTTGGGCCGTATGGGTAGGGTGGATTTTTTCTACCATTGGCGCTTTTGGCGGTGTAATGGCGTCAGTTGGGCATATTAATGTGTTTGGGCTTGGAGATTATGCTGCGTCTTTTGGTAAGGATATGGCCCTAAATAAAGGTATTACAGATTCTATTCGAGTTTCTAATCAATGGCTTGTGGGGTGTTCGGCATGTATTTCTTCATTTAAATATTGGACCATTGGTCGCATAGTTTTGCCTCTTGGCATTGCTCTTGGTGTGGGGTCCCTTGCTGGGGCAACCCTTATTCCCATGCTTACTCGTGGTAAGGTGGACTTTTCAAGCTATGTGGGCTTTTTTGGTCTTTTTGTATTGGGGCTTGGATGTTATCTTTTTTATGAAACGACCCCTGCTGCCAAGGCAAAAAAACAAAAAGCAGCTGCTGCAGCTAAAGCCTTTGAAGAGTCAGCCCAAAACCATGATGCAGGAAATGAACAAGCTCGGGTGAATGTTGTAAGTATAAGTCCATCACGGGTGGTATTTACCTTTTGTGGTGTAGAGTTTTCATTTAGCACCTTTGTTCCTGTGATGGGTGGTTTTCTTATTGCAGCCATAGCCTCTTTCTTGGGTGTTGGCGGTGGTTTTTTGTTGGTACCCTTTTTAACAAGCATTTCGCAATTACCCATGTATTTGGCAGCAGGCACATCGGCCTTTGCTGTGCTTGTGGGTATGATTGTTTCCATCTCTACCTTTATGTTTGGTGGAACACCAGTGTATTGGCCACTTATTGGAGTGGAACTTGCGGGTATTGTTCTTGGCTCATGGATAGGCCCTATTACAGCTAAATATTTACCAGATGTATGGCTTAAACGTTTGTTTATTGTTTTGGCCTTTGCCGTAGGCATAAATTACGTATTGCGCGGTTTTTTTGATATGCGTATTTGGTAATATTTTTACGGCTCTTGCGCATATGTTGTCTTTATATGCGCAAGAGTGTGCATGGTGATATATGCAATTATTTTCTTATGCTATTCCAAATTGGCTTGATGTTATTTTGATTGCCCCTTTTCGTTGGCCAAATGAGGCTCATCTGGGATTTTGGCTTGGATGTGGTATGCTTGCCTTATACTGCGCGCTATTAGGAAAGGGTATATATACACTTTTTTGGAATGTACACGGTAAGTACTATGGCACTATGCACAATGATGTACAGCATTATCATAAGGTGAGTATGCATGCTTTGCATGCAGGTAATAAAGAAGTATATTTTGCCGCCAATAAGCTTGCTCACGAACACTTTGGAAAACATTTTTTTGCTCGCGCCAGTGTGAGTATGGCATCTCTTGTGCCTGTGCCTTTTGCTCTTGCGTGGCTTTCATTACGTTTTGAAGGAATTACGTTATATACAATACCCTTTACACAAGTACATATGGGCTATGTATTTGTGTTTTTGGTATGTTATATTTGCGTGCGCATAGTTGTGAGATAACATGTAGCCAGCGTGTTCTTGGGTATTCTGTAATGGTATTTGGAGCCCATATGCCTTGCTGAGCAATACGTGGACACGTATTGTTTTACGCTTATTATTTATGGGGCGATGTAAAAGCTAACGCCTACAATTTTTGGATGTGACCGCATATATTCCATAAGATCAATTTTTTGCACTTTTTTACGTGTACTACTTGCATGGTAGAGTATATGCTTGTTAAGTATGCCCATATGAGTAATAAATATTTCTTTTTCATCTTGGCCAGGCCATGAATGTTCTTTTATTTCTTTAAGAAAAAACACCACCATAAAATCGGGTAGATTGGTAACAAGCTTTTGGGTAATATCTTTGCGTAAAAGATAGGGCACGGAGGCTTGCACAATGCTTGGTTGTTGTTGCACCTTAGTAAAGTATGCAGCATCCTTATTTTTAACTGTAGGATTTTTGGCAAACCATTCTTGTAAATTTAATGTAAAACGAGAATCTTTTGTGTTGCTAAGTTCATAGGGGAGTATGAAACCTTTTTTTATTGCATTGGGTATCCAATGATATTCCATAAGGTGGGTGCGATTAAAAAAGTCAATATTTTTTGTTGCGTAGCGAAGCTGTAAGATGTTTTGCTGAAATGTGTGGCTATGTCGATTTTGTGCGTGTTCTGCTAAAATTGTTTCCACGTAGGTTGTGCAATCAAAGCCATCGGTACGCCATAAAGGTTGCGGGGTATAGGGGGCTTGCTCGCCTTCACCCAAGGGATTTTCCATATAGGGGCTTTGTACATAAAAAGATTGCGTAGCTTGAGCGTATGTACAAAGCATATATAAAGAAATAATGGAAAAAAATACTATTTTCATTGAATGCGTGATACCTTATATTGGATATTTTCGAGGGCAGTATGAAATATTTTTATTTTTATGTAAAGTATTCACTTTTCCACTATTACCATGCCCTGCATATTGTTATACGTAGACATAAGATGTATGCGCGTATCAACCTGCTATAGACAGTATTGCGCTTAGGCACACTAAGGCGTATATATATGTTATGAACACACTTCCCTTAGCTAGGGGCTTATCCTTTGTGGGTAGCGCTCTGCAAGATGCAAATACTACAGAACGCGAAGGTCTTCCATTGTATGCAACACCGGTGGCGGCAGGATTTCCTTCGCCGGCAGATGATTATATTGATCAACAATTAGATTTGCATACACATCTTGTGCGTAATCCGGCCGCAACATTTTTTTTACGTGCGCAAGGTGACTCTATGATTTACGCCGGTATTCATCATGGTGATTTGCTCATAGTAGATCGCTCATTAGAAGCTGCGCATAATCGTGTGGTTATTGCGGCACTTGATGGAGAGCTTACTGTAAAACGCATAGTGCGCCGACCTGCAAAAAATGGACACGTAGGGCGGGTATTACTTATGCCGGAAAACCCTGATTATGAAGCTGTAGATATTACTGAACGAGAATATGTGTATATTTGGGGTGTAGTAAGTTATGTTATCCACAAATTATAATGCAGAATCCTGTTCAATACAAGATTCAGTACAGGGTTTATGGGCACTCATGGATTGCAATAATTTTTATGCATCATGTGAGCGGCTTTTTAGGCCTGACCTTATGGGGCGTCCCATAGTGGTGCTATCTAATAATGATGGCTGTATTGTGGCACGCTCTGCTGAGGCTAAAGCCTTAGGCATACCCATGGGAGAGCCAGAATTTAAAGCCAGAGCTTTTTTGAAAAAGCATAATGTGGCTGTTTTTTCTTCTAACTATGCATTGTATGGAGATATGTCGCGAAGGGTTATGGAAGTTACTGAAGCGAGCATACCCTATGTAGAACAATATTCCATTGATGAGGCTTTTCTGCGTTTTACTAAAGCGTTAGAATGTAATGCCTTAGAAGCTGCAAGAGCTCTTAGAGAGCGTATTTATCGCTATACGGGTATTGCCGTGTCTATAGGGCTTGGCCCTACGCGAACCTTAGCTAAGCTTGCAAACTATTTAGCAAAAAAAGGCGATGGCATATATGTTTTTCCTAAAGATCGCCAAGAGCAAGATGCCCTATTAAGTGCTGTGCCTGTAAATGCCATTTGGGGCATAGGGCGCAGGCAAACTACAACATTAACAAAATATAATATTCATTCTGCCAAGGCCTTACGTGATCTTGATGCTGTGTGGCTACGCCAAAAGCTTACAGTAACGGGTGTGCGCACTGCCATGGAGCTGCGCGGCATACCTTGTATTGATGAAGATACTTCTCCTAGTTGTGCAATACGCCATACCCTTGTATCTTCTCGTTCTTTTGGGCAGCGAATTTTTTTACAAACACACTTAGCTGAAGCGCTTACTTCCTTTGCTGTCAAGGCTGGTGCAAGGTTGCGTAAAGAAGCATTGCTTGCTCAAGGTATAGCTGTGCATATTCGCTCTTCTAAACATCCTTACGGAGAAAAACAAGGGCAGGGGAAAGGGGATTATATATATAATAAAACTCTATCTCTCAAATTTCCTTTTCCTACTGCAGATACACAAATGATGATTAAGGCGAGTATGCAAGGTCTTGATGCATTGTTTAAAGAGGGGGTTGCCTATGCTAAAGCCGGCATTATGCTTTTTGATTTGTCTGCGGCATCAAAGCAACAAGCAAGTTTATTAGATCTTATGGATCCCACTAAGGAAGCTGCACAAAAAAAATCTCATGAGCTTATGCGAACTCTTGATGCCGTGAATGCTCGACATGGAAGGCATGCTTTGCGTTATGCTGGTGAAGGTCTTGATGCGCATGCGCCGTGGCGTATGCGTCAGCAGTATAGATCACCAAGGTTTACCACTTCTTGGAATGAACTCCCGACAGTGCGTTGAAAAAGAGAAATTTGTGACATAAAAAAGCCCTGAAATACACCATAGATGTTTTTCAGGGCCATAGGTATTAGATGTTTTTGTTAGTATTCGCTGGATTCTGTAGGATACACTACGCCATTTTTCATAACAAAGTGACAATCAAGTAATGCACGAGGTTCACTGAGCAAATCTTTTTTCCATGCTGCAATGTCGGCAAAATAGCCAGGGGCAATGCCGCCAACCTTACCTTCAAGGCCAAGAATCTTTGCATTAACACGAGTACAAGCCTTGAGGGCACGCATGGGCTCTAGGCCACTTTTAATCATGGTTTCGTATTCAAAGCCTGAATCATAAGGATTATGGTGAGCAACAAAATCTGTTCCATAGCCAAGATCCATAGAGCTTTCTACAATAACCTTTCTTGCACGTTGTAGCCATGCAGCGTATTTTCTTAATTTAATTTGCATTTCAGGAGTTTGATTAGCAAGGTTTTTTTCATCTTGGAAAATAACGCTGTCATAGGGTGAGAAGGTAGGCACAAGATGCACACCTTTTTCTTGCATAAGCTTAAGCAATTCAGGGTCATCAATAAGTGCACCGTGTTCAATGCAGTCAATGCCCATATCTACTTGTTTACGTACTAATATGGGGTCATATGAATGCGAGGTTACGGTTTTATCTAATTGATGTGCGGTATCAATAATGGCGCGCATTTCGTCATCAGAAAGCTGTTGTTCTTCGGGGCCGTCAAATTGAGTAGAAAAACCACCGGTGGCAAACATTTTAATGAAGTCAGCGCCGCATTTAATTTGTGTGCGCACAACCTCAGTAAACATATCAACGCCACAGCCGCGTCCGGGGTAAGAATTCCAAATAAAGGCTGCAACCTTATGATTATATGCAATGCCTTGAGTTGAGTCGCCATGGCTGCGTGTGGTGCTTACATAGTGCGGTGCAACAACCAAACGTGAACCTTCAAAATAGCCGGCATCAATCAAGCGTTTAGCAGTAATACAACCATAATCGTCATCGCCGTTATTGCCCATATGACGAACGGTGGTAAAACCACGGCGTAAAGCTTTTTTAGCATTATACAATACAGCCATGCCCTTCCATGATGGGGGCTCAAAAAGAAACTCATTGCGACGATTTTTCCATTCAATAAAACCAAAATGCACGTGGGCATCGCTCAATCCAGGTGTGACTGTTGCTTGACTAAGGTCAATGACTTCAGCACCTTTAACTTGCGTAACTTGCTTGTCTACTTCTTTAATTTTATTGTCTTCAACAAGAATTTGCATGTTTTCTTGTAAAGTGTCGTTAATACCGTCATAAAGCTTTCCACATTTGATAATGGTTGATGTACTCACAGCAAGGCTCCTTGAAAAATGGGTGTTGTTATAGTGCCAAGACACAAAATGATTGTATCTTGGCACAAGGTTATTGCATCTTAGTAGTTAATAAAATCTGCAATAATGACGAAGCAAATACTAATGCCCCACAACATAAGCGTTATGGGGAAGGAGAAACGCAGCCATTGAATAAAATGCATGCCAGCAATACCGATACAACTATTTGTTACAGCGCTTGTGGGCACAACAATATTGGTAAAACCGTCACCACATTGATAGGCAAGAATGGCTGTTTGTTGGCTAACACCGGTAATTTCAGCTAATGGGCTCATAATCGGCATAACTAAGGTGGCTTGTCCACTGCCTGAAGGTACAAAGAAGTTAATGAAAATATTAGATATAAGCATGCCAACAGCAATCATAGATGAAGGTAATGCTTGCAGTACTGTGGCAAGGCCATGAATGATGGTATGCAAAATCATACCTTCTTCCATGATAACAAGAACACCGCGCCCCATGCCAATTATAAGGGCAGAAAAGACCATGGTACGAGCACCATTGAGCCATGCATTGGAAATTTGTGTGCCGTTAAGGCCACCAATAATGCCAGACACAATACCCATGCCAAAGAATACTGGAGCCATCTTAGTGGTATTCCATTTTAACGCTAAGGAACCGTAAACTACAATGGCAAAACCAATGGCAACAGTAAGCAAAATTAAATAGTGGCGAATGGTGAAGTTTTCGTCTGTTAAAGACATGGTGCCACGTTGTTCTTTTTGGGTTTGCATTTCAAGTTCGTATACATAGCTTTTGGTAGCATCTTTTTTTACTTTTTCGGCATACCAAATAACATAACATGCAGACACTATGAGTGTGACCACTTGTAAACAAATACGCAAGCCAAGGCCGGAAAATAAAGGTAAACCAACGATGCCTTGAGCAACGGCTGTGGTGTAGGGGTTAAAGGTTCCTGCGGCAAAGCCAGAATATGAACCAAGCAAAATCATGCCTACGCCTACCATACTGTCATATCCTGCCGATCGTGCCAGCGCTAAGGCTAAAGGAATGAATATAATAGCTTCTGCTGAAAAACCCATAAGGGCGCCAAGCATAGAAAAAATAGCCATGATGCTAAAAATCATCAAGCGTTCTTTACCTTGAAGTTTTTGAACAATTTTATTGATGCCTATGAGCAGGGTTTTTGTTTCATTGATAATGGAGAAGGTACCACCGGCAATAAATACAAAGAAAATTAATTGAGCCATTTTTACAAGGCCCTGAGGAATGGCATTAAAAAATTGATATACAGATACTGGTGTACTTTCAATATACTTAAAGGAGGTAGGGTCAACCACTTTTCGACCAGCTTCATTAGCTACAAATGTGTATTGCCCTGCAGGAAGAATATAGGTCAAAATGAAACAAAGAATAAGAATGCTAAAAATAATAACACAAGTGTGTGGCACCCTCATGGTAGAAATTTTGTGTAAAGATTTTTCTTCAAGGCTGCTGGCTTTTTGAGACATGTAAACCTCCATATTGTTTTGAACGCTAAACGTCGTGTCGTTAGTTATGGCATAGAGTCTATGCCCTTGCACAAGCAAATTGTAAGGAATAAGTTACTCTGTTGTGAGGGATCAATCTCCTAAAGCTGGTTAGAGGGTAGTGGGTTCATCAAAAAACATAGATTGTGCACGTTGATGAAATCAAAAATTACTCTATTTTGAGCAGTACAATTTTTTTGCTAAAAATAGATATAACTGTACTACTGTACCATAAGGATAATTATTATACAACTGTAACCTTTGCTTGTGAAACATAAAACTTGTTTTTAAGGCGATACACGCACAATAAACATCAATGTGTCTATAGCGTAGTCGATGCTGAAAAACGCATTTCCATGCGTGTTTCAGAAAGGCACGCCTACTC
>CAYJOQ010000014.1:0-25589 GCA_964371825.1 uncultured Desulfovibrionaceae bacterium | reverse complement strand
TCAGGCAATATTGTCAATGAGCCTTCCTTTGGAAAATACCTAGTCGATGCTGAAAAACGCATTTCCATGCGTGTTTCAGAAAGGCACGCTCACTCCAAATACCCCTTTAGGGCCGCCAGAAGCAAGTTCTGGCTTATTTTACGTGGCGCAAAATTTTTCTTACAGAAAAATTTCGTTAGTCAGCACTTAAAAAGTAAGTGCGCTAGTGGCAAAAACTTGCCGAAAAAGTCGCATTTCATGCTTGGTTTTTGGCAATTTTTATAGGCCAACCCTTGTGTATTAAATGTGCAATTACAAGTAGTTGTTTGGTCTTTTAGTGCCGACTACCTAGAAGCACGTTTTAGGCTTGCTTAAGAGAGCTTCTTTACAAGTAAGGGAGCCACTGCAGCAATGATGCAGAGAAAAAATGACATAAGCCCAAAAACAGCCGGTAGGGTACATGATTCAGCAACAAAACCCATCATGGCAGGTCCCACAAGTACGCCTAAAAATCCGAGCATTGTAATGGCAGCAATTGCCATATGTGTGGGCATGGTTTGCTGTTTGGCAGAAAATGAAAAGAGCTGCGGAACAAGATTTGCCGCCCCTAAGCCCACTAAGGCAAAGCCTACAAAAGCTCCCATGGTAGATGGGGCGTATAATACGATGCCATGGCCAAGTGCAGACATAAGAGCTCCTAGCACAAGCACTTTTAGCACTCCAAATATTTGCACTATTCTGTCACCCAAAAGACGCCCCACTACGGTGGCAGCAGAAAAAATAGCAAAGGCAAGTGTTGCTTGAGCTATAGGGGTATTGTGTTCTTCAACTAAAAACAAGGCGGCCCAATCTAAAAGAACCCCTTCGTTCATGTAGAGTAAAAAACATAAGGATCCTATGAAAATTACAATACCCTTGGGTAAGGTTATTCCGTGTTTTTTTTGTGCTTTCCCATTGCTGTTTTTATTATTTTCTCCTTCTTCACTGCCAAAGGGCAAAAAATAACGCCTACAATATACGTATACTATAGCACAGACAATGCACGCAAGCGCACCTACAGCGTAACTTGGTGTTATGCCAATACTTAATAAACCTACCATGCCAAGTGCGCCAATAATGCTTCCGGCACTAAACATGGCGTGCATATTAGACATAAGTTTTCGAGAGCTCCATTTTTCTATAAAAACCGCCTGAATGTTAATAACAACATCAGCTATTCCTACAGCTATACCCTTAAGTAAACAAGCTATGGCCGCAAGCCATATATTTTCTATAAAGGTCACTCCTACAAGCACCAAAAATTCTAGGGGAATAACAATTTGCAATGTGTGCTTGCAGCCAAAACGAGACGCCATGGCACCAGCAAAAGGCATGGCTATAAGGCCGCCAAGACCAACGCACAAAAGCAATAAACCTAAAACAGCTTCATTTACGTTAAGATTTACCTTTAAAAATGGAATGAGCGCTCCCCATATGGCCATGCCCATACCCACAAAAATAAAGGATAACCGTGCAGCTTGGCGAATATGTCTATCAGAAAAATCTATGGAGGTATGTGTTGATTGACTCATGCTAAAACCTATGCATCCTTCTAAAATTGTACACGTATCTCATGAACAATCTGTTCATAGATGCTATTGAATTGATTAATGCTTTCTTTTGAAATATTGTTAAAAACTCGTTCTTCTTTTTGCCAAAGAGCATGATTTAATGTCTGGTATTTTTCTATGCTGTCAAGTACATTTGCTGTTCGGTATTGCTTACTCTATGCTTTTCCAAAGCATCATGTTTTTCTCAAAAAACATCTCTACTCGTGCTGTATTTTTAAGCCAAGTCAGTAAGGAGCGAAGGCTAGTGCCCACAAGTACATATTGGTCCACATTCATTTTTAAATCATAATGGGTAAAAAGTTTTTGTAATAATAGCTCAAAATGTATAGGTTCGCGGCTTAAGGTACAAATAGTGTCCGCGACATCATGCACCTTTGCTATATTATACTGCGCTAAAGGAATAATATCTTCTGTTACCTTAGCATGGGACGGTACAAAAAATTTCGCTCGAAGTTGCTGTATCTTTTCTAAGGTGGCAAGATATTGTTCGACATTATACAGTACATTCATTTGATATTTATCTAAAATTTCACGGCTAAGAAGGCTATCGGCTAAGAAAATAACTTCATCATGATAGGCATATCCTACCATGTCAAAAAAGTGCCCTGGCAAGGCAATGGCTTGTAATCCTTTTGGTAATGTTTCACAGCTAAGTTCAAGGGCATCACTTTCTGCAGCGAGAAAAAATTTATGCCGCAATTCTTTAGGAGGATTAGCGCCATATAGAAAGGAAGGTTCGAGTAGGGGATACTTGGTAAAGGCTGCTTGAATGCCAGGAGCGTAGATGTTGCATTTTGTTTGGCTTTGTAAATACTTGTTCCCACCAATGTGATCTGCATGGGCATGAGTGTTGTAAATGGCTGTTAAGTGCCAATTATTTGCATCTAATATTTGGCGAATTTTGCGGCCAACTTCTTTGTCGCTTCCGCTATCAATAAGACATACGCGAGAATCATCAATGCGTATGAGGCCTATTTTAGACGGGCATTCAATATAATAACAATACTCAGTTAATTGTATCAATTCGTACATGATTTTCCTTTAGTGACAAGCAAAAAACGCAGTTCTTTAAAAGAGTGATAATGAAGATGGTACATTAGCAAAATTGCCAGAAAGTCGCAAAGAAAATGCTCTTTCTGGCAATTGTTGCAGTATATTGATGTATGCTGTATGTGGCTGCGTTACATTATAATGCTTGTGTATTTGCCAATTGTGCTCTTTTTTTCTTACGTCTATAAGCGCTGATGCGTGGATAGACAAAAACGATAACAGCTAAAATTAAAAATGCCAATGAAACTGGTCTTTCCCATAGGGGAGAAAAGCTTCCGTAGCTATTGGTAAGGCCTTCGCGTAAATGTAATTCGGCAATAGGGCCAAGAATAAGTCCTAAGACTAATGGCCCTAGCGGAAAGCCTGAGCGTAGCAGGGCAAATCCAAGTAAGCCAAAGCCTATGAGCACCCAAATATCAAAAATACGGTTATTGATTACAAAAGAACCGATGACGCACATGGACAAAATAAAGGGCACAAGGTAACACAATCGTACTTTTAAGAGTAGGGCAAAAGGTCTGAGCAATCCAATCATAAGGATGAACATAACAATATTTGCCATAATAAAGGACATAAACAAACCATAAACAATACCCGGATTCACAATAAAAAGTGACGGACCTGGTTGTAAATCTTTAATGATAAGGCCACTTAAGAGTAAAGCCGCCACAGGGCTTCCGGGAATGCCAAGGGTAAGTAGTGGAACCATAGAGCCACCGGAAACAGCGTTATTGGCAGCTTCAGAGGCAATGATACCGTCTTTATTACCCTTGCCAAATGTTTCAGGTTCATCGGAAGCATTTTTTGCTTGATTGTATGCCACAATGCTAGCTGTAACAGCACCGGCACCTGGCAAAATACCAACGCCTGTGCCAATGGCAGAAGAGCGGAAAATGTTCCATCCTGATTCTTTTATTTCCTTCCAAGAAGGTAATACGTCTTTAAAATCTAAAGGATAATCAGCTGCAACTGATTGTGGACGGCGCACATCTAGAAGCAATTGCGGCAAGGCAAAAAGACCAAGTAGCATGGCTGTCATATCAAATCCGCTGGAAAGTTCAAAAAAGCCAAAGGTAAAGCGCGTAGTTCCGTCAATGGGGGCTATGCCAACGGTAGAAATGAGCATGCCTATAAAGCCTGCAATGGCTGCCTTTAAGAATGAGCCTTCGGTAGAATCAGCAATCATCACCATAGCACACATGACAAGAGAGAAAAACTCAAAGCTCCCCATTTTTACAGTAAGATCTGCACACAAGGGGGCTAAGGTGAGGAGCACAATGTAGCTTAATCCTCCGCCAAGGAAGGAAGAGACAACACCATAGCCAAGAGCTTTACCGGGGTTTTTTCTCGCCATGGGATACCCGTCAAAGGTGGTACAAATTGATGATGGCGTACCGGGAATATTAAGCAATATGGCAGAAATAAGTCCGCCAGTAAGACCTCCAACATAAAGAGAAATTAACAAGGCAAGGCCGGGCATGGCTTCCATGCCAAAGGTAATAGGTATGGCAAGACCCACAGCCATGGTTGCTGTAAGGCCAGGAATGGAGCCTACAACTATGCCAATGGCCACTCCAAGTACAATCATGCCAAGGATATAAGGATCACTTATGTGTCCTATGCCAAGGCCGATATTTTGCAATATTTCCATATATACTCCGCTAGCTGATGTTCATGTCAAACAAGATTTTGCCAAGAGAATAAACATATTTTCTTAAAAATATTCTTGTCGTAATGTTACCTATGGGAAGAATATTTCTAAAAACATACCAAAGATACCGTAAATAACAGCGGAGACAATGGTTGCAGAAAGTATAATGCCAGGGAGTTTGCGAAGATCCCATTGAGTTAGAAACATGCCAAAAACACTTAAATAGCTAAATGTGAGCCAAATAAAATGTATTTCTGTGTACATAATAGCTAGCACATAGATGAGGAGCATGCCAAGAGTAATGGCCATGCGCATATATTCTATGGCACTAATGCTTACGGGAAGTTCTTCAGTGGAGGCTTTTCCCTTATGCTTATTATAGATGTTGCTCGCAAGAAGTAAGATGCTACATAGAGCAATAATGGAAATATTCATGCGAGGAAAGAAAGAAGCCCCCAAGGGATCAAAATTAGGGGGGGGAATGGTATTTGTTTCACGCCAAAAAAGGGCACAAAGTAGTAACATAAGACAAGGTACTACAAAGTTTTGAAAGGTCTCTCTCATGTGATGTATCCTTAAGTGTGCACTGCACGTAATATTTTCTAAATGTAGTTCATACACAAATAATGACAGTGGTAGTGGAATTTAGGTAGCGCACAAATGTATAAGACGCTACCTAAATTCCATGTGGATACGTTAATTATTTCTTGGGCATACGTGAAGGAATAAGTCCACCAGCGCGAGCCTCGCGATAGGTATTGGCATCAAGATTTAAAAGCGCCTTTGTGTAGGCTTCTTGATCCATATAATCAGGATACATGGCAGCATTGGTTAGCACCTTTACAAACTCAGGCTCAGCCACAGCTTTTTTTACAGCTTCGTTAAGCTTTGCTACAATTTCTGCAGGTAAATTAGGTGGGCCAAAAATACCATTTAAAAATGGAGTAGCTGCTTCATAACCGAGTTCAGAAAGGGTTTTTACGTCTTCAAAGCCGGGAGTACGCTTTAAACCAAAGGAGGCTAAAGGACGTAATTTGCCAGTTTTTACGTATTGCACAATGGCGCCACTGCCGGGGTGAGAAACATCTACGTGGTTGCCAAGTAGGGCTGTGGTGCGTTTGGCATCACCACCTGAAGCTACCATGTGGAACTTTACATCGCCTGCAAGACCAAGGGAAATGGCGGCAAAGTGAGCGCCTGCACCCATATTCACACCAAATTTAACCTTGCCTGGTCTTTTTTTGGCGTCGGCAAGTAGGTCTTCAACAGTTTTGTAAGGAGAATCGGCATTTACCGTAAGAATAAGGTCAAAGTCTGCTACGTTGCACACAGGGGTAAGTTCGTCCCAAGTGAACTTGCCAACACCCACATGATAGCTTGTGAGCATGCTTGTATGGGTGACAAGAAGGGTGTAGCCGTCTGGGGCAGCTTGATATACTTGCATGGCTCCAGTGCTTCCTGAAGCGCCGGCAATATTAACAATACCAAGTTTTTGTCCAAGGGCTTTTTCAAGGTAGGGCGCAAGGGTGCGTGCGATAATGTCTGTGGCACCACCAGCAGCAAAGGGCACAATCACTTTAATGGGCTTTGCAGGGTAATTCTCAGCGGCTAATGCAACATTTGGTAAAGTTAAGCAAAGTGCGAGTAAGGCAAATAAACAACGTTTCATCATGACAATCTCTCCTCAGGAAACACGCTTTGAGTGCAAAGTTAAGGTTAATTAAATCCATGCTCGGTACGTTTAATGATTTCTTCGCGTAAATCTTCAGATAAATCTACAAAATACGCGCTATACCCAGCTACCCTGACAATAAGATTACGAAACTTTTGAGGATCTTTTGCAGCCGCCCTTAGAGTTTCGTTGTTCACTACGTTAAACTGAATGTGCCATAACTTTAAATCGCACCATGTTCTGATAAGTGCCATAAGGCGCTTAAGACCGGCGGGGCCATTAACTGCTTGCGGACTCAGTTTCATATTAAATAGTCGCGCAGCGCCTTCGGAGTAAATGGATTGTTTTGTGTGCGCCACTGAGAGTAATACCGCTGTGGGGCCTTGCATGTCTGAGCCTTGTTGCGGCGCAATACCGTCAGAAAGGGGTTCTTTAGCTAGGCGCCCATTGGCGGTGGCTCCTACCATACGTCCAAAAGGAACGTGTGCAGTTACAGGCACATAGCGCACGTCAAGTTGTCCGCCGGTAAGAGTTTTAAAACTATGTGAAAGCTCACGGCAATAACTTTCAAAGCGTCTGCCTATATCATCGGCATAAGCATCATTATTGCCAAATTTTGGCGCATTGATGCAACGTTGGCGAATAATCGTGGCATTTTCAAAATTATTATCTAGAGCTTGAAGCAATTGCTCCATACTTACGCTTGCTTCGTCAAATACGAGTTTTTTTATGGCAGCTAAGGTGTCAACAACAGTGGCAAAGCCTGTGGGCTCCCAAAAACCGATTTTTAAGGCTCCTTGTTGGTCTCCCTTGTGAATATCACGGCATTGATCCATACAAAGATCGTGCAGCATAGACATGAAGGGGGCAGCTAAATAGTCGGCCTTAAGATTATCAAAGGTTTGATTTTGGATGAAAACGTGTTTGATACAGTGATTTAGTTGTGCAGTAAATGCTTCCCAAAGATCTTCAAATGATGTAAAATCACAAGGATTTCCCGTGTCTATGCCAAATTTCTTGCCACCCTTAAGGGCAAGTTTTCCGCGAGACATAGTCATTTCAAGCACCGCTCCCATATTAATTTGGCAATGCCCTGTAAGATACACATCACGATTTGGCAAACGTACTTCTGTACAGCCTGAAACGCAATATTCCCGAGCTTCAGCAAGGGGGATTCCGCGTTCTAAAAAGTAAGGAATAATTTCTTCATCATTAAAGAGTTTTGGAAATCCGGTTCCTTCACGCACAACTTCACACACTGCTGCCAAAAACTTTTCTGGAGTACGTGCGTGAATACGCGCTGAAAGATCAGGATAATCAAGGGGGAAATTATACTTTGATTCTAAAATGAGATAGGAAAGCTCATTGGTCGCATCGGTGCCATCGGGGCATTGTCCTCCAATGGTTGTAGCCTCATAGTGCGCATTACCTTGCTTATGAGGCGAGGCAAAAGCCTGACGCATGGTCATAGATTCTGCAACTTTAAGCCACAAGCATTCAAGTAATTCTAAGGTGCGGTTGTCATCTATAATTCCTGCATCCTTATCTTTTTTGTAATATTCATAGAGGTATTGATCAATGCGGCCTTGACCTTGCCCGCCGGCTGTATAATGCTCTACACGAAATATTATTTGCGCAAACCATTGAGATTGCACTGCTTCCCAAAATGAGCCTGCAGGCTTCATGGGTACGCGTGTACACATTGCAGCCATGGTTAAGAGTTCTTCTTTGCGCGCTGCATCTGTTTCTGTTTGTGCAAGTTCAAAGGCTTTTTGCGAATAGCGAAGAGCAAAGTTTTCTATGCCGGTGCATACTTCTATCACGCCGCGTAAAAACGGTGCTTTATCCATGCTTTCATGGGGATTTAGAGGATCTAAAGCTTCAAGGCGCGCTTGGGCTTTGGCTTTAATGGCATCGGTGCCGTATTGTAGCACTTTTTTAAAGTCTAAAATCCATTGCAATGCGTGACGTTCTGTGGATGATTCTACAACCACAAAGGATGGGCCAAAATTGTCTTCATCGTAAAGAATTTCCTTGGTGGCCTCAGGAAGCATTTCAAAGTGGCGATCAAAAAGAGTGCGCCCCTTCCAGAAGGGTATGATAACTTCCTTTAATTGTTTGGCTTCTTCTTCAGTGATGGTGTATGATAGAGCATCGCCTGCTTCATATGCTTCAATAACTTGCTCAAGCCACTTGCTACGTACTTCCGGATAAAGAATGCCATAACGTCCTGAAGGGCCGCAACGGCCTACAATAAGTTCATGCGGTTCAATGCATACATCTATGTTTTCAAGCATATGGCGCACAGCTTTACCCCAACGCAAAGAAAGGGGCATGCCTTCGCTTTGTTGCCAAAATTCTGTCATGAGCATGGCTCTTTGTAATGACATGCGGGGTTTTTCTTTGCGAAAACTTTGTAAGATTTTTTGAATGCGAGGCCGTTTTTCTTGGGCTTCTTTGGAGAAAAGAATATCTCCTTGGTTTGCTAAGAGGCGTATCTCTTGTGGGGATAATGATTCAACTTCCATGTGTAGCTCCTATTCATGCTTCTCGTTTTTTTGAAACACGGTTACGGGCAGTGTCTGCCACATTTTGCAAATACTGCACACGCTCTTCTGTAAGAGAAGGAATATGCGCAAGTGCGTATGGTCTACCTAATTGAGTGTATTTTCCTTCGCCAAATCTATGGTATGGCAATAATTGGTGTTTTTCCACATGGGCAAGATTGCCAATGACCGTGGCGATACGTGTAATGGATGCTTCATCGTCATTAAATTGAGGAATAACAGGTGTGCGAACCCAAAGGGGAAGGTGTGGGTACTTGTTTGCAATATATTGCAAATTTTGAAGAATATGTGAGGCTTTACCCTTGCAATTTTGTAAAAAGGCTTGTTCATCCACGTGTTTAAGGTCAAAGATGAGTAAGTCCAAATGTGGGCAAATCATGTCTAAAGCAGCTTGAGGTATAAAGCCGGCTGTTTCTATGGCACAATGTATGCCTTCATGTTGCATACGCTGCACAATGGCTGTGGCAAAAGTAGGTTGTAATAAGGGTTCTCCACCGCTGAGTGTGATGCCCCCTTCTGCGTTGCGAAATAAATTGTCGTTACTGTGTAAGCGCTCGCAAAGCGCATCAACGCTGATGGTATATCCCATAAGGTGTACAGCTTTAGCAGGGCAGGCCTGACTACAAGCGCCGCAAGCATTACATCGATTTCTATCCCATAGGGGAAGAGTTCCTTTAACGCTTATGGCTTGCACTTGGCACGCTTTCACGCATAAGCCGCATTCTTCTGTGCCAATGCAATGTTGTGCTTTGTGACAAATTTCAGGGGTATTATTTATGGATTCAGGATTAGAGCACCATGCGCATGACAAGGAACAGCCTTTAAGAAAAACCACGTCACGAATTCCTGGTCCATCGTCAAGAGAAAAGGATTGAATGTTGAATATTGTTCCTGATAATTTATTTTGCGCTTGAAACATATGTGTAAGTACTCTTGGGTAGTTTTATATTTCACAAGAGTAGAGCATTATAAAAAATTAGTCAATGCACCTGAAAAAAATATATGCATACAAATACGCATAGTGTCGGTATGTAAAATGATTTTTTTAAATGTCGACTTAATGTGCTTTTTGTGATTATGCATTGACTTTATATTTGTTTTATGGGTACGCTTAAGGGTGAAATGAGCATATATCTAATGCAATATTATTTGGAGGAATTTATGTCTACTGTTGCTTACCCTAGGTTTGTTAGGATTCGTCAAAATTTTCCACGTCCTAAGGTGGAAGATGTGTCTGCTAGCGTTGTTGCAGAAATGGAAAAAATTATGCGTCACGCAAACCTGGCGCCAGGAAGTAAGGTTGGTATAACCGTTGGCAGTCGCGGTATACAAAATATTGTGCCTATGATACAGGCTGCTGTGCAGACTGTGCGCGATTGTGGCTGTAACCCTGTGCTTTTATCTGCCATGGGTAGTCATGGCGGTGGTACAGAGGAAGGGCAAATAGAAATGCTCACAGGTTTTGGTATTACCGAAGAAGCCATGGGCGCTCCTATTATTCCTTGTGCTGAGGGACAAGAAATTGGCGTTACCGAAACAGGCCTACATGCATATATGCTTAATTCAGCTTTTGACGTAGATGCCATTATTCCTTTTAATCGCGTAAAAACACATACCTCCTTTAAGGGTGAATTTGAAAGTGGTCTTGTAAAAATGCTCGTGGTGGGCCTTGGCGGGCCGCAAGGAGCGCGTCAATTCCACAGCCTTGGTAAGGTAAGCATGCTGCCCATACTTCTACGCGATGTTGCTAAAATTATTTTGGAAAAAATGCCTATTATTGGCGGTGTTGGTATTGTGGAAAATGCCTATGAAGAAACAGCTGCGATTCAAGGTATGTTAGGTGAAAATATTCTTGTGGAAGAATCAGAGCTTTTAACCTACTCCAAAAGCCTTATGCCAAGTTTGCCTGTGGATGATATGGATGTTTTGCTTGTGGAAGAAATGGGCAAAAACTTTAGCGGAACAGGTGTTGATACTAATATTATCGGACGCTTACGTATTCAAGGAGAGCTTGAACCCTTAAAGCCCAATATGCGCTATTTAGCTATATGGGACATAAGCGAAGTTTCACACGGCAATGCTTTGGGTATAGGTCTTGCAGACTTTACCACCACCAAGCTTGTAGAAAAAATAGATAGAAAGAAAACATATTTAAATGCTCTTACGTCTACTTTCCCAAGACGTGCAAAAATTCCAGTGTACTTTGATACTGAAAAAGAAGTATTTGACGCCATGCTAAAATGCTTAGAAGGCGGAGTTTCAGTGGAAAATATGCGTATTGTGGCTATTCCAAATACACTCTTTCTTGCAGAATGCTATGTTTCAGAAGGTTTGCTAGCAGAACTTAAAGAGAATCCTAATATTGAAATTTTAAGCGATCTTATTCCAGTAAGCTTTACCGAAGAAGGCGAGATGTTACCTCGCATTGGCGGACACGTATAGATACTCATTTGAGCATGGGGAAATGCGCCTTTTTTATGCCATTTTCCCATGCCTTTTTATTCTCTTAGTGTGATTTGGTAATATATGTACGGAGGTGTTATCATGACCAAGGATGTGAAAGTATTTTTGACCGAACCTATAGACCCTGTAGCCTATGAGCGTTTAGCTTCTGCAACGCAAGTAACTGTAGGTACAGGTGATATGCCTCGTAGTGAAGTATTAAGCATTATAAAAGATTATGATGTTTTGTTTAATAAATTTCCAACATTAATTATAGATGCGGAAGTTATTGACGCCATGCCACGTTTACGGCTTATTGCGCGCCATGGAACTGGATTTAATAATGTTGATGTGGAATACGCTACAAAAAAAGGTATTCCTGTCACAGCAACTATAGGTGTGAATGCCGTAAGTATGGCAGAATATACCCTAGGTCTCATGTTTGTTGCTGCGCGTAAAATTGTGCAAGCTAACAGGGCTTGTTATAGCGGAAATATTGATCGCTTAGCCTTGAGAGGCATGGAACTACAAGGAAAAACCTTTGGTATTATTGGGGTTGGACATATTGGGCGTGAGGTTGTAAAGCGGGTGCATGCTCTTGGTATGAAGGTTATTGCCTATCATCCGCGGCCTTCGGCAAAAAAACTTGCAGATCTTCCCCTTGAGCTTGTAAGTCTTGAAGAATTACTTGCTCAAAGTGATGTGATTTCCATTCATACACCATTTTCTCAAGAGACGGAAAAACTGCTAAATGCACAAAAATTATCTTTGCTTAAACCTACAGCATGCATTGTGAATGTTGCTCGTGGGGGCATTGTAGATGAACAAGATATGCTGGTAGCTTTACGTGAAGAGCGCCTTGCTTGCTATATTACTGATGTTTTGGATGAAGAGCCTGTACAGGCAAATAATCCTTTGCTTGCTGAGCCTCGAGCTATTGTATTGCCGCATTATGGGGCAACAACATACGAAGCACAATTTGCTGTGGGTAATACAGCAGTAGATGATATTCTTCGTGTAGCAGAGGGAAAAAGGCCTCGTAATGTGATTAATCCAGCGATTTATGACGAATAGATGAATAATTGCATTGTTACATATTTTTGTAGAAAACCCTATTGAGTCGATGCCGAAAAACAAATTAATGTAGTTAGCACTGAAAAACTATTTAAGCTGAACCTGAACAGCGTAGAAAATTCGCTGTTCAGGTTCAAGGCATTGTTAGCAGCAGCCACAACCCTTAGGTTTATCAGTAAGGGGCTCACCGCCACCGTCAAACCAAGATGCAATTTCTGTTTTGCTTGGTACTTTTCCAAGGCTTTTAATTTCACCATTAAGCGTAACGGCAGGGGTAGATAAAATGCCGGCAGCCATCATTTCTTTTAAATCCGTTACCTTGGTAACGGTGGTATTGCATCCTCTTGCTTCTACCACTTCACGAACGAGTTGTTCTACTTCGCTGCACCTGGCACAACCAGGTCCAAATACTTTGATTTCCATAATATACTCCTTATAGTTGATTAAAGGTAGGGGCTAAGATAGTTAAAAGTCCAGCCCACAATGGTAAACATTATCCACAAATAGCATAAAAATGCCGCTTGTAATTTCCATGTCATTATTTGACGCAAAAGAATAAGTTCTGGTAAGGATGCTGCCACAGAGCTCATACAAAAGGCTAGGGTAGTGCCAAGGGGAAGTCCCTTAAGTAATAGGCTTTCCATGATAGGAATAATACCCGTTACGCTAGAATATAAGGGTATGCCCACAAGTACTGATGCAGGTACAGACCACCACTCTCCTGCACCAAGGTTTTCTGCAAACCAATTTTCCGGCACATAGCCATGTAAGGCTGCACCAAGGCCCACACCTATAAATACCCACTTCCATACTCTTTTAAAAATGGTCATGGTTTCAGCATACGCAAAATGGTGGCGTTCTTTAAGAGTTAGCTTAGTTACAGAGCCTTGATTCGTTTGTGTTACGTGAGCAGGTGCATTTTCCATAGCCTCCTTAACAAATGGTTGTAACCATCGTTCAGCCTTGATGGTATCCATGATAAAGCCACCAAAAATTCCTGCCAACATTCCCACAATCACATATATTATTGTGAATTTCCAGCCAAGTAAGCCCCAAAGAAGCACAATGGCAATTTCGTTAATAAGTGGCGAGGTGATAAGAAATGACATGGTTATGCCAACGGGTATGCGCGCCATAGTAAACCCTAAAAAAAGTGGGATACTTGAACAAGAGCAAAAAGGCGTTATGGATCCAAAAAGTGAACCTAGAAAGTATCCTACACTACGTCCCTTACCGGCTAAATAGTCACGTACTCTTTCAGCATTAAGTGAAGCGCGCAGCGCTGCCAAAATATAAATAAGTGCCACAAGTAGCATAAGTATTTTTACTGTATCGTAAAAAAAGAATTGCAGCGCTGCACCAAGGTGCTTTTCTGTATCAAGGCCCATGGCTTTTACAAGAGCATGTGATACATCTAAAATGTGTATATATATAAACCACCAAAAAACAGTAATAACAGCAAATGTTGTTAAATATTTAGTGTTCCAATTGCTCGCTTGCATAAAATACCTCGATAGATTTAAACTTGTTGAAGAGTTGATGTGTTTATGTAAAAAAATATTTATTTTGTTGTATTACAGCGCTCAGGTAAAAGGCCCAGCGTAATTTGTGCAGCTGCACGTAATCGCTGGCATTCTGCAGGGTCATCATCACAGCATTTTTCGGTGAGAAATCTCACTACCTCAAGCATCAGGCTGATATTTGCTTTGTAGCGCATATAGCGTCCTTCTCTTTCCACATGTACAAGATCGCTTTGCACAAGATTTTTAAGGTGAAAAGAAAGATTAGTGGATGGAATATGTAAAATTTTTGCTATTTCACCGGCTACTAACCCTTGAGGGGCGCTGATAACCAATTGACGAAAAATATCTAAACGATATTCAGATGAAAGAGCTTCAAAAAGCTTACTGGCGTGTTTCGTTTCCATATATTGATAATTCAACATTTATTGAACTATGTCAAGTGTTGTATGCAATATTTTTATGTGTTGCTGTTTAATTTTAAAATTTTTTATTGCTTTTGATGTTCTCGTGCTATTTTGAGCAAAGTGCATAGTAGTATTAAAAATTCATTTTTTAGGGCTTTTTATATGGGAAAAGCGTATGTGGCATGCTTCTAAATATTCAATTTATTGAAATGATAGTTACATTTACACATGATGCAAAATATTTTCCTCTAGCCTTTTTAAAGAAGAATGGTTACCTTCACATAAGGTATTCTGATGGTATTTGTGTTGTTGGAGCGAATTTTGATTAATACACCATGTATGTACATGCGCAGGGAGATTTTATGACCACTAAAGTAAAAATATTTTTGGGTTTTTTTCTTGTAACGGCCATGTGTCTTGTGCTGGGAATTACAAGCTATACTTCTTCAAGGTCATCAGCTGTTAATTTGCAAGACTTTGTTAAGCTTGATACGGCAGATTCATTGACCTTTCAGGTAGAAGTGCACATTGCGCATATGGCGCATAGCTTGTCGCAATTTAATGTGCAGCATGATAATAAGTTTAGTGCAGAAGCCCAATCTTCAGCACGTAGTGCGCTTGAGGCACTGGAAAAATTGCAAGGCCTATTACCTTCGTCTGAAAATACACATCTCACTGAAGCTATTAAGGATATGAAGGAACTTATTGGAGCATTAGGAAATTTTGTACAAAATTCCATAGTAATGATTAAAGAATACGAAGATGTTATAGTTCCAGGAAATGAACGCTTGCAAGCTGCATTACGTGAACTTGGTGAAGAAGCTTTTAGACTTAATGCAAGTGAGGCGCTTCATAAAACTAGCGATATGCGTATTGGCTTGATATTACTAAGCGAAAATGTTCTTTCCTTTACTCTTTCGCAAAACAGTAAATTTATGGATGCTATTACTGAAGGATGTAAAACTCTCCAACAAGACATGGAATTTCTTTTTGCGCTTGAACAAAACCCTGCCTTTGCTTCTTCAGCTGCATTACAAAAAATTAAAGAGGAATACACCCCCTTTAAAGAACATTTAACTTCACTACGCACACATCTTTCAAAAATATATACTGATAACAGTTCACTGGAAAAAGAAACTCATGAGGTTTCCGAGGGTGTGTCTCGTATGAGTATTAAGGCTGCTGAAGGAGCCGGTGCTTCCTTGAGTGCTGTACAAGGTATTGTGGATACTTCATCTAGGCAAACATTACTAATTTCGTCTGTAGTTGTTATTATGAGCATTGTCATTGCATTGTTTATCGTTACTTCGTTAGCAAAGGTTCTTGGGCAAATGGCTACCTATGCACAATCCATTGCTGAAGGCAACCTTACTTTTACTTCTCCCATTCGTGAAAAAGGTGAAATTGGGCGCGTCAATGAGAGTATTGGCGGTATTGTCGCATCAATTATGCATACTACCAATCACTGTCGCACGGTTGCTAATGATATTTCGAGCGGCTATTTTGAAAAGCGTATGGCACTTGAAGAATTTAGCGGAGGCTATAAAGAGTTGGCTTCAAGCATTAATACTGTGGCCAATTCATTTCTTTCACACATAGAAAGGCTTCCTGTGGGCGTATTTACTGCAAGGCCTGATAACACAATTATATATATGAATACTATCAATAAAGCTGCTTTGGGTGTGACCGAGGTGGCCGGTAAAACCTGTTCACAATTATTTAATGCCAATACGTGCAAGAGCCCTGATACTTGTATGGGCTTAAATGCTATAAAAATAAATAGTTTGCATACAGGTGAAGCAGTGTGTATGGCCAATGGCGTAAGGCTTGATGCTTCTGTTTCTGCTGTACCCTTGCATGACCTTGATAATAACACTGTGGCCTATATGGAAATAGTCATGGATATTACTTCTGTTAAACAGCAAGCTGAAATGGTGCAGCAAATGTCTGTGGAAGCCAATGAAGTGGCTATACGTGTAGCTTCTGCCGCTGAAGAGCTTTCAGCACAAACGGAACAAATTGTTGCAGGTTCAAACTTACAAAGAGATCGTATTGAATCTACTTCCACAGCCATGACTGAAATGAATGCCTCGGTTATTGAGGTGGCAGGGCATGCTGGTAATACTGCAGAACAAAGTGACAACGTACGTGAAAAAGCACATGAAGGTATTGAAATTATTAATGATTTAGCAAGTTCAATGCGCCTTTTAAGCTCTTCTTCTGAAAATTTACAAACTAATATGGAACGTTTTGATTCGTTGTCTGAAGGTATTGGTAATGTTATTAATGTGATTTCTGATATCGCTGACCAAACGAACTTGTTAGCTCTTAATGCTGCCATTGAAGCTGCACGAGCAGGAGAGGCAGGGCGTGGTTTTGCTGTGGTTGCTGATGAGGTGCGCAAATTGGCAGAAAAAACCATGGACGCTACTCGTGAAGTGGGCGAAAATATTCGTGCCATCCAAGAATCAAATCTTTCTAACCAAAAAGAAGTGAACACTGTTGTGGAGCGCATTACAAGTATGGCAGGCCTTGTACAAAATTCAGAAAATTCATTAAACGAAATTGTACAAGTAACGCAGCAAACTTCTGAAATGATAGCAGCTATTGCTTCTGCGGCCAATGAACAAACAACGGTGTCCAATGAAGTTTCACAAGCTATGAGCGACATTACTGAAGTTGTGAATGGTAATGCAGATGCCATTTTGCAGTCGGCTGAAGCCATTCGTGAGCTTTCTTTACAAGCTCAAGAATTACAAGAAATTATAGCTAAAGTTCAATCATAGTTTAGCACAAAATATGTAATGGCCCCTCAATTTGGCAGCGTTCCTGCCATGCTGAGGGGTCATGATCTTTGTGTAATGCTTTGTGTTTATAGCATTTTTATAAAATGGCTTGACGTAAAAAGTTGGCTAAGGTAAGGATGGTTTGTTTACTATTTCCATTGTTGATACAATTTTTACTTGAGAGCTTATATATGACACATAGCCAGAGCCAAAAAATGCTTAAAAAGCTACAAAGCAAAGATTTTATTCCTGAAGAAATTCTATATTTTCTAGAAAAAATGTACGCCATTGAAATGCCGAACATTAAAAAAAAATGTACCATTACCATTGACGCAAAGGCGCATATGGCGGGCAAAAGTTTGCTTGAACGCAAAGATCTTTTTCCCTATGTGCATTTAACGAAGGCACAAGAGCGGTTAAGGATGTTATGCCATATTGACTTTACCCAAAGGCAACAAAAAACAGATTTTGTGCTATCCATCATGCATATGCGAGAAAAAATCTCTCAAGAAAAATTTTTTGCGAAAAATGTATTACAAGCGTTTTTAGATGAGGATGAACGTTTTTACCATGCGCAAGCTGAGTATGATGAAAGCTTTTCCTTTGTGTGTTATTTTCTGGCCTATATGACATTTATGCCTTTCTTTGCACATACAACAGCTCAATTTGCAGAAAAATACGCTGAAACCGTATGGAATTTTGGCCACTGCCCCTATTGTGGCGGTGCGGCTCTTGTCTCTTATCTAAAAAATAAAGAAGGTATGCGCATGCATGCTTGTGCACAATGTCTTAGTTTGTATAGGTCTCCTCGTATTCAATGTCCTGTGTGTCTTGAAGAGCAACAAGATATGTTGAGCTATTTTACTGCCGATACAGATAAAGAATGGCAAGTATGTCACTGTAAAAAATGTAATAATTATATAAAAATACTGGACTGTAGAGAACAAGAAAAATTTATCCCCGCGCCCTTGATTGATGATTTACTCAGCATAACCCTTGATATTATATGCCAGCAAAAAAAGTTCACAAGAGCGGCTCTTTCGCTATGGATGTAAAACATATGGAGCTTTTGCGCTGTGAGCCTTTGCAATATAAAAATGGACGATTGTGTACCATCAACGAAGTCATTAGCGCTGAAATTCCGCTTTCTTTCACCTATGTATGCACGCATCAAAAAAGTGCAGGGCAAGAGCATCTTTGGCAAGGCGAGGGGCAACTATATGCATACCCTGAATCTTTGCCAGAACTGGTTCTTGGGCATGTGATTTTAGATCAGCTCCCCTGTTATGATGCGTCCTTTACCTATGCCATACACGCGGAGGAAGCAACCTCTATGCCGCACTTTACGGTAAATCTTGTGGCTAAAGATGTATTTTCGCCAGTTATTGAGCCCATAAGAGCAACGTTACCCTTGCACCGTGCTGTGCAGATTATGGGTGAGGTGCTAAACGCACAAGGAAAATGGGATGGCACAGGTTGTTTTCATCGTGCTGTCTTGTATCACCCTGTGACGGGGCATATGCTTATGGCCGAAGATATAGGAAGGCATAATTGTGTGGATAGGCTTAAAGGGCACACACTTATGCATGGCATAGATATACGAGAATATTTTCTTTTCATTACTGCGCGCATTACTTCTTCGCTATATGCAAAAATTCGCAGAAGCGGCATAAGCACTATCATAAGTCGTTCTGCCATAACCTCAACGGCGTATGCTCGTGCTCAAGCTGAGCAATGTACATTGGCGGCATTTTGCCGACCAGAAGGGGAGAGAATAACCCTTTTTGTCAATGGCATGCAAACTCTTTGTGAATAGCTTATGGATATCTATGGTGTTATTCTTGCGGGAGGGCTTTCTTCTCGTTTTGGTTCGTGCAAGTCACAATTACATGTAGCCAGTGAAAGTGTGTTAAAAAATATGTATGCGCTTTTAAGCAGGCATTGTGTTAAGGTGCGTGTTTCTTGTCGTGACGAAAAGAAAATTTATGGGTATCCACATATTTATGATGAGTATGTGTGCTATGCGCCTATGGCTGGCGTGTATAGTGCGCTTGTATACTATCAAGGACCTGTGTTAGTGCTTTCATGTGATTTGCCCTTTATAAATGACGTTGTAATTCAAGAGCTTATTGCCACGAGAAATGCAGTTGTGCAAGAAAGAGAAGATGTGCTTATGACGACGTATCGTAAAGAAGGAACACACTTCATCGAATCCCTTGTGGCCATCTATGAGTATGAGGCGTGCACTGTGTTACGCACAGCTCTTGAGCAAGAAAGATATAGTTTGATGAAGGCTATTCCTGAAGAAAAGCGCCACCACATCATCACTAAGGATGAAGAATCTTTTTTTAATGTCAATTATCCCCACGATATACAGCAGGCAGAAAAAATATATTTTGCAAAAAAATACTCTGCCGATGTATGAGTCCTTTATTTTTTCGCTTTTTGTGAAAAAATGCCCTTAAAAGTCCGCAAAAAATATTAAAACGTCCTTTTTCTTTGCAAGTTTATGGAATTTAGCGTATTCTTTGTGTGCCAACTTGTATGCAAATTGGTGCAAAAAGTTTGTCTCTCGTTCCTTTGGAGGGCTTGCGGCAAGCATTTTGTTGGTCATTTTTGACAAAACGTAAGTATTTTTAAAGGAAAAACTTATGAGTATTTCAAGACGTAGTTTTTTAAAGTTAGGTTCTGTTGCTACTGCACTTGGTGTTTCTGGCCTTGGCTTTACATTAAAGCCTATAGTTGCCAGAGCCGCCGAAGCTAAGTTGCAATGGACAAAGCTTACCACTTCCGTATGCTGTTTTTGCGCAGTAGGTTGTGGCTTGCTCGTACATACAGGTGACAAGGCCAAAGGAAACGCCACCGACAGAACTGTGAATATCGAGGGCGATCCAGATCATCCAATTAACCAGGGTAGTCTTTGTGCTAAGGGTGCAGCCTCCATTCAGGTGGCAGAAAATGATGCTCGCCCAAAAACTCCCTTATACCGCGCGCCCAATTCCACAGAGTGGAAGGAGGTGAGCTGGGAGTGGATGATTAAAGAAATTGCTCAACGGATTAAAAAAACCCGTGATGCGAGCTTTATGGTAAAAAATGACAAAGGAGATGTGGTAAACCGTACCCTTGCCATGGCATCCTTTGGATCTGCTGCCCTTGATACGGAAGAATGCTGGGCATTACAGGCGCTTATGCGCTCGCTTGGGCTTGTGTATATCGAGCACCAAGCACGACTTTGACACAGCTCAACTGTAGCGGCTCTGGCAGAGTCGTTTGGACGTGGTTGTATGACCAATCACTGGGCAGATCTTGAAAATGCAGATTGTGTGCTTATTATGGGCTCTAATGCTGCAGAAAATCATCCCATTTCTTTTAAATGGGTAGTTAAAGCACAAAAAAAAGGCGCCAAGGTTATTCACGTAGACCCGCGCTTTACCCGTACCTCAGCACGCTGTGATAAACATGCACACATTCGCTCTGGTTCAGATATAGCCTTCCTTGGCGGGCTTATTAAGTATATCTTGGATAATAACCTCTATTTTGATGAGTATGTGCGTAATTATACCAACGCAGCCTATCTCGTAAACAAAGACTATTCTTTTAATGAAGGGCTTTTTGTGGGATATGATGCTAAAAAACGCGCCTATGATAAATCAAAATGGTCTTTCCAGGTGGATGATAAAAACGTGCCTTTACGTGATGACACGTTAAAAGATCCTAACTGCGTTATCAATATCATGAAAAAGCATTACGCCCGCTATGATTTAGATAAAGTTTCTAGCATGACAGGCGTTTCTACTAAGGATATTGAATCTATCTACAAACTCTATGCTGCCACAGGTAAGCCTGATAAGGCCGGTACCATTATGTATGCCATGGGTTGGACACAGCATACATATGGAGTGCAAAACATTCGCACCATGTCTATTGTACAATTACTTCTTGGTAATATAGGTGTGGCTGGCGGCGGTGTAAATGCCTTACGTGGTGAATCTAATGTACAAGGATCCACCGACCAAGGCCTGCTTTCGCATATTTATCCAGGATACTTGCCCGTGGTAAATTCATCACAGCAAGATTTCCCAAGCTATATGAAGGCAACAACCCCTGTCTCCGGTGATCCCATGAGTGTTAACTGGTGGCAAAACCGTGGTAAGTATGCTGCAAGTTTTATTAAGAGTTTGTATCCTGCTCAAAGTGTAGAAGAAGCCTTCACGTACTTCCCAAAAGTTGATGCAGGTGTGAAGATGACAGACTATTATTGGATGAACATCATCTCCCAGCTCTCTAAAGGTAATATCAAAGGGCTGTTTGCTTGGGGTATGAATCCCACTTGTGGTGGCCCAGATGTAAATGTAGCACGTAATGGTCTTACTAAGCTTGATTGGCTTGTAAATGTAAACCTTTATGAAAATGAAACCTCTTCTTTTTGGAAGGGGCCCGGCATGAAGCCTGAAGAAATTGGCACAGAAGTGTTCTTCTTACCTTGTGCGGCCTTTAATGAAAAAGAAGGTTCTGTGGTTAACTCTGGGCGCTGGATGCAATGGCGCTATGCAGGTGCAAAACCCTTACACGGCACACAGCCAGACGGTGAGCTTATTTACTGGATTGCTGAAGAGTTGCAAAAGCTTTATAAGGCTGAGGGCGGTGCATATCCTGAACCCATTACCAAGCTTGCCATTGATATGTGGGCAGAAAATCATCTCTTCTCTGCCTCTAAGGTTGCAAAGCTCATGAATGGTTACTTTGTCAAAGATGTTAAAATTGGCGATAAAGTGTATAAAGCCGGAACGCAAGTTCCAAGTTTTGTGGTCTTGCAAAATGATGGTTCTACCGCTAGCGGTAACTGGCTACATGCAGGTTCATGGACAGAAGCCGGTAATATGATGGCTCGGCGCGATAGTAAGCAAACAGATATGCAGGCAAAAATCAACCTGTATCCTAATTGGTCGTTTGCTTGGCCCGTAAACAGGCGTATAGTGTATAACCGTGCTTCTGTGGATGCTAAAGGGCAGCCATATAACAAAGAAAAGGCCGTTGTGGCTTGGCAAGAGGGTAAATGGATTGGAGATGTCATTGATGGTGGCGGTGCTCCTGGTACTAAGCATCCGTTTATTATGCTTAAAAATGGTGTAGGCACTCTTTTTGGGCAAGGCCTTGCTGATGGCCCTATGCCTGAATATTATGAACCCATTGAAAGCCCCTTAACAAAGCATGCGTTTTCAAAGCAGTTTAACAGCCCTGTAGCATTTATTACTGAAGGTGTAAAACTGTCGAAAAATACCAAGGACTTCCCCTTTGTGGGAACGACCTATCGCGTGACTGAGCATTGGCAAACAGGTCTTATGACACGTCGTATGTCTTGGCTTTTGGAGTGTGAACCGCAACTTTTTGCAGAAATCAGTCCAGAACTTGCCAAGATGCAAGGTATTGAAAATGGTGATAAGGTAAAAATTTCGTCCATTCGCGGCGAACTTATTGGTGTTGCCATTGTAACAAAGCGTGTAAAGCCCTTTATGATTGATGGTAAGCCTGTGCATATGGTAGGTTTCCCATGGCATTTTGGATGGCTTAATCCTAAAGATGGTGGTGACTCTGCTAATTTGCTCACTCCTGCCGTTGGAGATCCCAATGTGGGTATACCCGAAAGTAAAGCCTTTATGGTAAATATCGAAAAGGTGGTGTAATATGAAAGCGTTTTTTGTAGACCTAACTTTATGCACTGCGTGTCGTGGTTGCCAAGTGGCTTGTAAACAATGGAAGGATCTTCCAGCAGAAGAAACACACAATTGGGGTTCTCATCAAAATCCCAAGGAGCTTACGGGAACAACATTAAAGCTTGTACATTTTAAAGAAATTCCTGTGGAAGATGATAAAATAAATTGGGTGTTTTTTCCTGAACAATGCCGTCATTGTACGGACCCTCCGTGTTTTTATGCGGCTGAAGATGTGGAAGGAGCTATTCTTCATGATGAAGAAACCGGTGCTGTAGTCTTTACAGAAAAGACAAAAGATGCTGATTTTGAATATATTCGTGAATCTTGCCCCTATGATATACCACGTCAAAGGGAAGATTTGGTAGTAACTAAGTGTGATATGTGTAATGATCGTGTACTTGAAGGTAAGCTACCTTCATGTGTGCAAACGTGTCCCACTGGAGCCATGACCTTTGGTGATATGGAAGAAATATATGCTTTAGCGCAAGCTCGTTTAAAGGAAGTGTTGCCCAAGTATCCGCAAGCGGAACTTGGAGATCCTGATACTGTTCGCGTGATTTATCTCTTCCCGTATAAGCCAGCAGAAATTTTCCCCAAGGCTGTTTCTGCTGTGGATGGAAAAATGGTAAAACCTGTGGCTACGAATATGACTAGACGTGAGATGTTTACTCTGTTTAGAGGGTAAGCATAGGAGAATGAAGAGTAGTTACTCTAAATAATACACTTTAAATAAGGCTCTGTGTATATAGCACGGGGCCTTTTGTTTTCTATCTACATTTTAAAACGTTTTTGGCGTCTTCATCTTTTTCATACAGCCCCATGTTTCACAGGGCAGAAGGAGGGAAGGAAGCAAGCCTTTGCTTGCCTACGGTAAATATGGTATGCGCTATGAAATATATAAAATTAATAAAAAGCCTATGCGCAGCGTATATTTGCCCGTGACGCTGCCGCAGGAAAAGACCTTGGCTTTTCCTGCCCAGTAGAGACCTCTGCGCAATTAATTGCGTAGGGCCATAAGACTCCGCACAATGAATTGTGCAGGAGTCTTATGGCCCTCGCTGGAAGCGACCAAGACTAAGCATTAACTGAATATTCGTATTGAAGAGAATATTTTTAATGCAACACTATGCACTTTACCTTCCTTGCTTTGTCCTGCAGTCTGCAGGGTTCTTCTTGGCAAGATGGAAGTTGTAACACAACTTCTAACATCTTGCCAGAGGGCCCATATCTGATGATGGCCTCTGGACACCCGAAGCATTCGGCGCTGCGCTTCTCACGCTTAAAAAGCAAAAGAGCAATGCCTTTCCCCAATACCGTTACTACGCCGTTCACAAGTACCCTTGCAGAGTGCAAGAAGCTTGCGCCGTAGCACTCCCATAATCCCCTTGTTGTAGAGAGAATGTTTGCCACGTTGCGCTGAACTGCGTAGCGGATGGGCGGGGGATGTGTCTTATCTCACGCTTTCAAAAGTGCCGTGCATTTTGTGATGCAAGCGACTTGTGGTAATTTCACAACATAGCGGCTTTGATGATATTCGGGGGTTGAAGGGGCTTGCCCCTCACCAGCCGTGCAGTATAAAAAGCGAAGCGTCTATACAAAACGTAGGCTGGCCTTCGGACTGAAGGCTGGTTAAATGGATATGTTTGCTTACAAGATTTGGGTCGTTTGGCGTCAGCATGGTGTACGTGGCGTGTTCGTTTGAATTACATCGTTGTGTCATTTGGTGTGTAGTTCTGGTGCATTTGATGAAGGCGCTGTGTCAGTATAACATAAACGATTGTGCAGTTTGCATTCTGAGTATGGTACATGAAATTGTGCAGTTTCAGCTACGCAAATATTTTCATAGTGACCATATAAGTGCATGTTAGGTGTAGGTATGGTGTAGGCATAGTAGCACACAACGTTTGTATGTTGTCCTCTGAGTGTTAGCATCAGGCATGTTTGTTGGCTGATATTAAGGCATAGAGGACTTATCAAAAAAGCATGTTTTTCTTAGCCTCGGCAAGCAGTTCATCCCAACTACTTGGAGGATTGCCCCGATTCAGCATTTTCTGGAAGATGGCATAAGGGTCAGTATTACTACCTGCAGAGCGTAGGCTTGATTCATCATTTAGCCAAGCATAGATGATTATTTTTGAGGTGGAATCATAACGGAAGAAAAGGCGAAAGCGTCGTCCAATTTTAGCCCGACGCCAGAGGATATGTTTTTTACCGAGTGTTTTGCCTTGCCGATATTTTGCATGTGAAGGGTCGTCTGGGATATTTTTCATCACAAGCGTACTGACTGCTTGAAAGAGTTTTACACTAGCATTGCTTTCCGCCTCTGCAGGGTTAGTTTCATAGGCACGGTCAGCGGCTGCTTTGAGTTTATGTAATTGCTCCAGAAAACAATCATGCGCAAGCAATGTCCAGCCATTAACCTTACCGGCTTGATTTTCTGCTCCCTTCGTGTGTGAGCTTGTTTTTGCCATTACAAGCACACCTCGCCATCAATTTCTAGATTTTCGATATCCTCATCAATGATAGCGTTTTGCATAGACGCCATCAAATCAGCTGGCAAAGCTTGAACATGCTGCCCTTGCTTTATATCGCTCTCAAGGACGCTCAAAAATCCTTGAATGGCAGGGTCGTGATGCTCTTCATCCTCAAGGCGGCTTACAATAATGGAACTTCCTGTGAAGGTAAAAGCAATCTGACTACCCACATCTAAATCTAATGCTTGCCGTACCACCTTGGGTAAGGTAACTTGCCCTTTACTGGTGACGGTTGCGATATTTTGAATATTTTGCATACATACTCCTTTCAATAAAAGTAAGGATTATTCCTTACATTGTCAACATGTAAGACTCATAGCCAAGGTCACACCCTTTTTCCTTACTATTGCCCCTGTCCAATGTAGTACTATATGCCCCTATAAAATATTTTATTTGTGTTGGTATTTTAGTTGGTACAAATATGAAATAAATAAATTTTATACATTATTACAGTATATTGTAAATACAAAATAAATCATAGTGGACTGCGCACTTCTTTAAGACGCTTTTGGCGTCTTCATCTTTTTTACGCTGCCATCGTCAGAAAAGATTTTTCCTTTGCGCATGTACTTGAGTACATTTA
>CAYJOQ010000013.1:0-25992 GCA_964371825.1 uncultured Desulfovibrionaceae bacterium | reverse complement strand
CTGCTGTCAACGCTCCATAAGACTCCGCACAATGAATTGTGCAGGATTCTTCAATTAGTATAATAAAATATTTTTATCTTAATGATATTGACAATATGTGTTTTTTTTTCAAAAATACAACATACGCTTTAAGGTGTCTCGTAATTCACAATGCCATTACACAAATGTTTATGTCCTCCCTGTACATACTGTTACGCGCATATGCTTATGTTAGCTGCAACTATAAGAATGAGATCCATATATGCAATTTCCTTCTTTACATCTTGCCCAAAAAATTGCCGGCACCATAACTCTTTTGAGCATAAGCACAGCATTGTTGCTTGTTCTTATTCTTGGGAGTGAAATAACAAAATCCACAGAAAAAACCAGCACCGAATTTCTAACAGCTATGTCTGTGCATATGCATGAAAACCTCAAGAAAAATTATGTTGAATATCAAAAAATAAAATCAAAATTTAACCAAAAAGATGCACAGCTTGGTGAGGATTTTTGGTTAGGCGTTGTAGAAAATACCCTCACTAACTTACCACAAAATCTTGAGGCGCTCATTCTTGATGCTGAGGGAAATATCTTAGCACCAAAACATATGAAAAATGACATTACACAAGCAATGCGCCAAAGAGCCATTGCCGCTGCAGATAAGGGCGCTCTTGTGGCAAATTCTGATAAGGGGCGCATAACTGGCATGACTCGTACCCTCTTGCCAAACAAATACTATCTGAGCATCTATTACCTACATGACAATCTCAAGGATGTATTATGGCAACGCCAAGTATTGCTCATACAAATAACAATCGGCATTGTAACCTTTGGTATTTTGTTGGCCTTACTTTTAAGTAAACATTTGGCAAATCCCATACAACGATTGAGTACTGCAGCTACAATGATTCCAAACACAGATTTACAAACAGAAAATATTTGGAAAGATCTTCCTCCTCTTCCCTTAGAGCGTAAGGATGAAATCGGCACTCTTGCTCATTCTTTTCACTATATGGTTGAAAAGCTACAAAAAAACCTTGCTCAAACTCTTGAGCTTACAGTAGCAAAAGAAAAGGTGGCAAATGAATTGCGTCTTGCCCACACAATACAACAAAGTATTTTACCTAAAGATTTTACACCACAATTCACCCCTACAAAGGCTAACCCCATACCACAAGTACACGGCCTTGTGCTTCCGGCACGAGAAGTAGGCGGCGACCTTTTTGACGCATTTTGGCTTGATGAAGAACATTTTTGTTTTGCCATTGGCGATGTTTCAGACAAAGGCGTTCCAGCAGCCCTTTTTATGAGCATAACCTTAACCCTCATACGTTCACTCATGCGCAATGATGAAAGCAAAAATAATCCTGCAAAAGTCTTGGGACATATAAACAATGCATTATGTCAAGACAATACAAGCAATATGTTTGTAACCCTTATTGTGGGCATTTTACATTGCAAAAGTGGCACCATAACCTTTGCCAATGCTGGGCACACGCCGCCTTTATGCCTAAAACATCATGGAGATTTAGAAATACTGCCAACCCACAAAGAAATGGTTGTAGCTAGCTTTGATGACATTACATATACAAATATCCACTATACCCTACAATCAGGAGATCGCATTTTTTGTTACACTGACGGTGTAAATGAAGCTCTTAATACACAAGGCCAACGACTTGGCGATGCAGCCCTACATACATATGTGCAACAAGGCCAAAACCTTTCTCCACAAGCATTAAACGAGGACATCTTACATAAAATTCAAATATTTAGCGACAAAACACCCCAGTACGACGACATCACTTTGCTAAATTTTTTGTGGAATGACTCCAAAAGCTGAAAAATTTTTGCCAATAAAATTAAATAGATAATTTTTTTCTTTTAAAAAAAGTGTATTTTTCTTTGCGTGTTTTTTAGGTAGTGGTATAAAGAACTCAACAAATGAGCTTAAACCATTGGCAATACAGCACTACTTATAACATTTTTACTATGCACACAATAAAAATTAGACTTTTTGAAATCCTAAACCTTAAGTGAGGCAAGCATGAACAAAATGTGTGAAGAATCCCAACAATTGGTCGATCGTTGCCGTAAAAAATTAGAAGCTCTTGGTAATAAACTTGAAGCGCAACGCGCAACCTTGCGTAATTTACGCCGCATGGCTAAGGAATTGGTTCCTCAATATGAAGATAGCCAAGCTCCTGCTGATCTACCGCCTGAATATCAAAAGCAGCTTAACGATACACTGCACGATATTGACGACATCACGCACATGCTCACAAAGACAAGCACTACAGTTTCGCGTCAAAAATCACGTAAACCCAAAAATATGGTATAGGAGCATATATGATTTCTTTTGAGCTTAACGATGACGGAACTATGACGAAAGAAAGCATAGAGTTACTACACAAAACAGTAGATGACCTTTTGCAAGGCGAAAAAAGCCTTATGGAAGCATTACAAATGAGCCAAGAGCAATTTGAAGCATTATATGCAGTGGCGTATAATACCTATGTTGCCGGCAAATATGAAGATGCAGCAAGTTTTTTTGGTATTCTTATGTCTATTCAGCCCTTTGATGCTCGAGTATACATGGGATTTGCCGCCAGCTTGCAAATGCAAAAAAATTATGAAAATGCAGCTCTTTTTTATCAATGGGCGTGTGGCATAGACCAACAAGACCCAAACCCCATGTATCATAGCGCTGAATGCTATATGGCCATGAAGGATATTCCGGCTGCAAAATCTGCTTTAACCTATACATTAAAGCGCATTGATGCCACCAATCATGATTATACAGCCATGCGCAATAAGGTTGAAGTTATGTTGGCTAATTTAACAAACGCATAGAGGTTATCTATGAGCAATATACACGTACCACCCCAATTGCAAAATATGACAAATTTGCCAAGTAATATGGCAAAAATGCTTGAAAATGTGGGTGAATTACAAAATGCAGCCTTTGCTGCTGTGCAAAGCATTAGTGCAAGTGCTACAAAAAAAGCAGACAATCTTAGTGCAGATACACCTACAATAACGCAGCAACCAACATCATCTGCTCCAACGCTTAGCAAGCCTAGCATCAGTCCGCGCGCCATGATGATTGCCCTAATGGGTCTACAAACAAAGGCGCATAACGAAGCTGTATCTATAGGTCTTGAAGGAGCAAAAACTGACCAAGTAGCTGTAGCTGAACAAAATGAAGCCTTGGCCAATGATGCCCTTGGCTATTATGAAACCATGCGTCAACAAGAAGATGTTAACGGGGCCATGGCCATTGCCAATGTATTTATTTCGGCATTATTCCTAGTAGGAGCCATTGCCATGACTGTTGCCACAGGCGGCGCCAGTACCTTAGCCTTGGTGGCAGGTGTAGCTGCATGTGTAGCTGCTGCCGCAACGCTTGCTAACTCCATTATGAGTGTGCCTGCTATACAAGAAAGTATGAGTGATAAAGCATCGCAAATCATATCTATTGTACTGACAAGCATTACCATAGCTGCCGGTATTCTTGGTGCTGTTTGCGGCGGCTTTGCCGTAAAGGCTGGTGCCACCGCAGCAAAGGGCGCTGCAAAGGCCACCATCAACCATGCTGATGAGGTGGTTGATGTGGCAAAGGGTGCCAAAAAAGCCGGCAAAGCTGCAAAAGCTGCCAGCCATGCCGATGATGTGGCAGACGTGGCAGATATAGCTAAAAAAGTAGATATAGATGTGCAAAAGCCCGATGCCATCAATAAGAAGCCTAAAAATACCATGGATAAAGATATTGATGCCAAGGATAAAAAGGATCGCGAACACGACCTACTGCAAGATGAAGCTAAGGCCAATGAAGAAATTCAAAACTTGCGTACACGCAATCAATACTTTGCTCATACTTCACAACTGGTGACTCTTGCTACAGGCATTATTTCTGCCTCACTTGATGTGGCAAGCAGTAGCATAAACTTTAAGGCAACAAAGGCAGAAGACAGACATCAAAGCATTCAAAGAGAAATTGATGAAGCGCAAGCTGAATTTGATTCAGATTTGAGTGACTTAAATGTAATTTTGGAAAGTTATGCATCTATGATTCAGAGTACGGCTGATATGATCCAAAAAACAGCTGAGGGAGCTCAAAGTGCTGCCTCTATATCAGCCTAAGGAGAAAAGCAATGAGCGGTATTCAAGGAACTGGGAATAAAAACGCTACCGTTTCTGACATGTATTCCACTACCGGTGTTGACAATATACAAAGCACAAACACACTTAAAGGCACTAGCGCAAGTCAAGACGTGCCAACTACAAGCGATGCTGCAAGCAGTACAAAACCCTTACTTTTGGCTCCAGGTAATACAGATTTTGCCGCTGCTCAAAGTTTTGCAGCCGCATACACAGAGCTTATTGTACTTATGTGCGAAGTGAACCGTGATAGCTATGAAGCCAATAGAGAAGTAGCTCAAACGCAAATGGATGTACGCATCGGACAATTGGAAAGCGCGGCCAAAAAACGTATGACTGCGGCTATTGTAGGCCTTGCCTTTGGAGTTATCAGCTCTGCAGTGGGCATTGCCGGCGGCATTTCAGGCATGAAGTCAACCACCAAAAACTTGGGAAAACTTAATGAATTACGCGACGCAACCAAGGGTGCTACCATGGCTCGCAACGACGCTACAAAATTAAGTGAACAATTGCCTGAATTAAAAAATACAGCCAAGATCAAAAGAGATGACGCCACCATGGCTGAAAGCAATTTGACCAAGGCACAAGACACACTTGCCTTGAAAAAAAGTGATCTTGAAAAAGCGCAAGGTGATGTACAAACTGCAGAAAAAAAACGTGCCTCTGCCAAGGATAAAGATACTGATGCAGCACAAAAAGAACTTGATGCAGCTAGAGAAAAGCAAAACTTAGCTCAAGAGGATGTGGCTCTTGCTGAAAAAGATGTGGCCTTAAAAAAAGCTGACGCCAAAACCTTGAAAGAAAAAGCAACGCAAGCTGAAGGCAATTATGCAGAAAAAGAACAAGCTGCGGCATTAAAGGATGACCATGCAACCGCGGCCGAAAATCATATTGCACAAAATCAACGCTTTGACATGGGCGTTATTGAAAACACAACCGCAAGAACCAATGCGAAAACCATGGTGTTCAACTCTTTAAAAGAAGCCATTTCGGCATCCGGACAAGGAGGCTCTGCCATCATTAGCTCTGAAGCTGACACATTGCAAGCTTCAGCAGAAGAAACAGAAGCAGACAGACAACTGTCTGTAGGTAATATGCAACAATTCCAAGAATTGATGTCAAAATTCAACAGTATTTTAGCAAGTTTTCTTGAAGCAGAAATAAATGCTGCAAGTGCTGCTGCCAAAGTATAACTTTTTATAACAAAGAGGTATATTATGTCTAATTACGTTACTGGAACATCATATAATTCCAATACTGGCTTTTTTGAAATTACAAGCACTTCAACCACCGGAGAAACCACTACACAAAGCGTTAACTTCACAACACTTTGTATGATTTTTTCTCTTACTTCTCTGAATGCACAAGATGAAGTATTTGCAACGCAATTTGAAGAAGCACAAGCGCAAGTAAACACTCTCACTATGATTAATGACTGCATGCAAATGCTTAATACGTATAGCGGAATGGATGACTCAGGCACCACTACACTTAATTCCGAAGATATGGACGCATGGCTAAACGTATACTATCCAGAACTTGTGCTCTCAGGCATAGTACAAGACGGTGACGGCAGCTCCAGCGTAATGGGCATTGGTAGTGACGGTGTCTTTTATAAGTCAGAACTTGATACTATCATGGAAAACTTACGGTCAGCGCAATCTACGGTATCAAGCCAAAATGAACAACAAATGCTCCTTACTAATGATGCTGCAAGTAAGCGCTCTACCATTTTGCAATTGGCCCAAAGCCTCTTACAAGAAGCTTCTGACGCTAGAAAAACCGCATCACAAACGAAGTAATCATACACAATTAAAGGCCCTAGCTGAAATACGTGCGCAAGCCTATGTTTACTTGCGCATACGCAAGGGCCTTTAGTAAAAAAAATGATAATATACAACTGAATACAACCATCTACAATGCGCTTTGCATGTGTTTATTTTAGGCATTTTGCTCACCACCGCAAAATAAAGCATATTTTGCCATAATTTGATTGTTTTTGTCCTTACTCTATAAAGCCCTAACGACTTGAAATTTTATGGGGTTTATGGCACTGTATAGAGAGTATTGACATCTATAGCCCTTAAGGGAGTATATACCTCATGTTTCAGCGCATTATTTTTTCATGCCTCTGTGCTCTATTTATTCTTGTTCTTCCCCTCAAAGGCACAGCAGCTACCTTTTATTACAGTGCAGAAAATACTCCCTTGGCAGAATTTCTTTGCGCCTACGCCACACATTTAGATAAATCTTGCGATGTGGCCGAAGGCTTACAAGGAAGCATCACCGGCGAGTTTTCATTTGACACCCCTCAAGAATTTAGAGGTTTTATTGAGCGCTCAAAAAATATCGCCGCCTATATAAACTCCTCAAGCGTACACTATGAAAGCAAGAATACACTGAAAAATGAAGTCATTCCTCTTGGATATACAGGCATATCAGGCCTTAAAGAAAATTTACGCCAAATGGGCGTTTATGATGCACACTACCCTCTACGCTCTGGTAATGATGGCATGCTTCTTATGGTCACAGCACCTAAGGCATACGTTGATATTTTACGATCCATTGCCGACACCCTCATCCAAATGAGTCCGCCACCGCCTAAGGTTACGCGAGTTTTTCGTTTACAACACGCTTTTGCCGATGATGTAAGCGTAAATCTTGGGCAACAAAGCAAAACACTTCCGGGGGTAGCTTCGCTGCTACGCCAATTGGTTGGCACACAAAACATTGATGATGCCAAAAATCAAGAAGCTCCATACCAAGGACAAGTGAATAGGCGCATGGGCCAAGGCTTAGCGCGCTCAAGCGGAACCCAAGGTCATGTTCCTACCCAACAAGATGCTGAAGGCAAAAGCGCTTCGGCCATAGCAGCTCCTGCCGCATCCACGGGCGCGCGCATCTTAGCTGATCCTCGCCTTAATGCTGTCATTGTTTGGGATGAAGAACATTTAATGTCTTTTTATGAAACAGTCATTGAAGAACTTGATAAATCAGTATTTCTTGTGGAAATACGCGCAGCCATTGCTGATGTGAATGTAAACAGCATGCGTTCCTTGGGGCTTTCCTACCAATATAATGGCGGAACCAATAATACAACCATACTTGGTGGCGTAAACACAGGCACAGTATCTAACCCTATAGATTTTGCCAGCACCATAGGGCAAGGCTTGCAGGTTACGAGTATATTCACCAATGGTATAGATTCCCTCATGGCGCGCATTGAAGCTCTAGAAACAAAGGGAGATGCGTCGGTACTTTCTAGGCCAACGGTGCTCACTTCAGATAATCTTGAAGCTGTTCTTGAAAATACCAATACCTTCTATGTGCAGGTGCAGGGGTATCAAACGGTAGATCTTTTTGACGTTACCTACGGCACAGTGCTGCGAGTAACGCCACAAATAGTACATCAAGAAGATGGCAAACCTCTGGTAAAACTAGTTATTAATGTTGAAGACGGCATAAGCACCCCCCCTGCCTCAGGCTCAGGCTTAAACTTGCCCCAAGTGGGAAAAACAACCATAAGCACCCAAGCTGTTGTCGGCAATCAACAAGCCCTCGTTATTGGCGGCTACTACTACGAAACAAAGGAAGTGCAGGCCAATGGTGTGCCAGTGCTTATGAATATTCCTATTCTTGGACATTTGTTTAAAACAGAAGATGATTTGGTGGGTAAACAAGAGCGCCTCTTTATTATTTCACCGCGAATTATTGACCCCCGAAATATTCCCAATTTACCTCCAAGTCTTTCAACAGCCTTTGACAAAACCATGCACCCACAAGTGGCACCGCCGCCGCCTTCTGGAGGATGCTCTAAGCGAACAACCATGACGCCTAAGGCGCGCGTAGAGTCACCTGTAAACGCACCAAGCATATACGATAAACCCATGCCCGTGAATACTCCCATGGGACAACCTGCACCGGCAGCCATGCCCATGCACACAAGCCCTACAGCAAATACGCTTTAGGCCGTATAGATACACAAAAAGGATATGTTGTGAGTAGAATATTACGCATTTTATCAGGGCTCCACGCAGGAGCACAAATGGAGCTTGCTGCCGGAGATTGGCACATAGGCAGTGACGCTCTGTGCGATATTCTTCTTAACGATATAGCAGCGCAACAAGCAACCTTGCGCATTCGTGACGACGGCACCGTTATCTTATTACCGCCACAAAATACGACTATAGACGCAAATCAAGCCGAAAACTTCTTACAAGGCGAAAGTATTCCTGCGCAGGGCATTGAAGTACCACTGTATACGTGCATAAGTCTTGGGCAGGTGCATGCAGCTTTTGGAGATGCACACACAGCAACAGAAAAAGCATGGCAAGACGTTGTCATTCCACAAGAAGAACAACATACATTGCCCAAAAATTCTATTGAGCAGACTGAATCCCAAACTGAAGAAGTTCAAACTCTCACCTTAAAAGAAGCAGTTGTTAGAGAAAAAGTTCAAGGAAGCACCGAACAGAGCTTCGTCCCCAAGGATTCATACCCAAAAGAATCAAAAGGCTCTCGCGTAATTTTACGATTGTTGCTCCTAGTACTCTTGCTTGCCCTATGCCTTGGTGGCATTTGGACTCTCAGCGGACCTACAGAAGCAGAAATACAAAAGCAAGATATAGATGCCATTTTGCGTAGCCAAAATAGCTTAGACCTTGCTGTCACTCAAGATGAAGAACACATTTGGCATGTAACAGGTGGCGTGCGTGACAACAAAACACAACAAAACCTTACACAGTCCTTGCAAGGTCTCCCCTTTACAGTGCGCGTCAATGTGCTTTCCCTACAAGAAATTATCCAAGATATTGAAGCACGCATCAAGGCAGAAGGCGCATTGCTTGCTGTACGCACAATACAACAGGGCTTACGTATTTCTGGATATATCTATGACGAAAGCATCCTAGATACGTTGCTAGCCCCCTTACAAAAAGATCTTGAATATATATACCTACAAAAAGACATCAGCTATTACGCACACATTGAAAGAAATTTACAAGAAAGCCTTAGCAACCTTGGCTTGCAAAATATGGTGCATATAAGCCCAGGCCCTTATGCAATTGTATTAGAGGCAAATGCCTTATCGAAGGAAAAAGCAGCACAATTACAAACATTTGTGCGAGAAGCCACAGATATGACACGAGGAATTAATCCTTTTATTAAGGCTGCGCCAAAACCTCAAGTACCCCAAAAAACTGCGCAACCAAGCCTGAAGGCACCAGCTGTGCAAGAAATAGATTTTTGCGCCAGTTTACGCATTGGCGGTGCAGGCGCACAATTGTATGTTACCTATCAAAACAAACAATATGCACGTGGTGCGCACTTACCAAATGGTTTACAAGTGCAAGAAATACGAGAAAAGTATACCACCTTTACTCGTGGCGACCGCTTGTTATATTGCCCACGCTAATATATAAGCGATGTAACCTTAAAGGAGCAAGTATGAACGTTTTTGCTGAAAATTTCTCATTAAGTACAGCCATTAAAGAACATGGCGACGAAGCAATTAAAGAAATAAGTGCAGTTCTTAGCGAACAAGTGGCGCAGGTAGATGCTGCCATAAAAAAAGGTCTATCTCCCAAGGATTATGCCAAGGCACAGCAATATCGCGTAGCACTCATGGCTGCCCATAGCATTGTAGCCTTACGCCATCACGCACTTACAACATAGTTACCACAATACGCTACGAACAGTAGTACCGCGCTGTTTTTTTTGAATAAAAAAATGTTGCGCACGTCAGATATATTTTTCTGGCAAGTATTTTTTGTATTATCCACATTTTTTAAGGAGTATATCATGAGTGAAACCGCACAATTAGCTTTTAATAGCATGACGGGAAGCATTGAAGACCTTTCTGCACAAATTGCAGAATTTGCCAATAAAGACACCTTAAGTGAAACAGATATGATTGAATTTAATATGCTCGCTACCGAATATTCTACTATGATGAGTCTTGCCAGTGGCCTTGTTAAAACACTTACCGAGGCTGAACAAAGCGTCGCTCAAAAAATGTAGGAGATATAATACATGCAAGTTAGTCAAGAAATAGCTACTCTTCTCGGTAAAATCGCCATGGACGGGCTTTGGGCAGGAAATATTCGTTTAAGTGAAACAATTTTTAACAATATCATTCCCTTGCGTGAAGGAAATAGCGGACCTATATTAGGATTAGCCATGTGCTATGCACACAGGGGTGATCATGCAAAAGGCATTGAAATTATAGAAAAACAAGCCTTTCCCGCGCATGAAGAAGATCCGCATGTGCAAGCATGGTATGGTTTTATGCTTTGCATGAATAAAAATAGTAGTCGTGGAAGAGCTGTTTTGGAAAAGTTATTACAAAATCAAGAAATTCCAGAAGATGCACGCCATATGGCGGAGGCCGCATTACAAAACATTACATAAGGATAACATATGGTTGATCCCATTAGCCAACAAATCATTCAAGAAATTGGCAATAAATCTGTTAGCCAAAGCCCTGTTGAGCCAAGCACGGTTTCTACAGATGATGCCGTGGCATTTAACGATATGGTCAATGGTACTGGTGAAATTACTGCCTCACAACCTATTGAAATGTCGCAAAACACACAAGCACCCATGGACAATATGCAAGATCCCACACTTGCCCAAAATACCATGGACACCAATGCCGTTAAGCCCAAACAATCTCTTGGAGATCGCATTTTACAAGGTCTCGAAAATACACAAAATGATATACAAACGGCAAAAGATAAAATGGCTACAGATTTACAAGGCGACAATACTATAAACAAAATGTACGAATTACAATTACAAGTAAGTCAACTTGCCACAAGTCAACATGTTATTGGTCAAGTAGGCTCAAAAACAAGTCAAGGAATACAAACACTGCTTAAGGGTCAATAATGATAAAAAAATATGCTCGTACCAGCCTACTGACCCTCTTACTTTGCATAACCCTTGGTCTGTACGGTTGTGAAACAATTGTGTTTACCGATATATCTGAAAGTTCAGCTAACGATATGGTGGCATATCTTTCAAGCCAAGGCATTATTGCACAAAAAAAAGCGGGACAAAAAGACTCCTTTTCTGTCTTTGTGGACGAAGTGGATCTTGCACGCAGCATTGAGGTGCTTGCTGCCGAAGGTTTACCGCGCGAACATTACGATTCCATGGGAAATGTTTTCAAAAAAGAAGGCGTTGTTTCAACACCCTTGGAAGAAAATGCTCGACTTATTTATGCACTATCACAAGAAGTTGCAGGTAGTATAGCGCTTATTGACGGTGTTTTAGCAGCCCGCGTGCATGTGGTTTTGCCCACAGCCGATGTTTTTGGCACAACCAAACAACCCTCTTCGGCAGCTGTGTTTATTAAACACCGCTTTGGCGTACCCATTGAAAGTGAGGTTTCACGTATTAAACAATTGGTGGAAAACAGCATTCAAGGATTAACATACGAACATATTTCAGTATTCTTATTTGCTGCGCCCCCTTTACAAAGAACAGAAACTCCCACATTGGTGAATATTCTTGGCCTTAGGGTGGCTCCTTCTTCTGCCAGCGCTATTTGGACTCTTCTTGCCATATGCTTAGCCTCTATCTGTACAGCTATAGGTATTTGGCTTTGGCCACGATACATTAAAAACACGCATAAGGATGCCGCATAATGCATGAGACTTTGGAACAAAAGAATTTGTATGGGCAAAGTATTATTCAAAATCCTTTGTTCTTACATCTTTTGACCAATTTTTATAAAAGATTTGTATATCAAATACCACAAAGGCTTTTGCATATACCCAAGGTTTCGGATACCATCGCCATAAAAATATATGATGCGCTCATACAAACTCAAGCTCTTGCAGCACATGAAGCCTATTTCACCCAATGCTTTGGCATTGATACTACCAAGGATGAAGATTTCACAACGCACCCTTCGCGCATTGCCTTGCTACCAAGAACGCAATTATACACTCTTGTGCTTATAGCAGGCATGACCTTATGCCGTGAGCACATTGTAAAAACAGTTTCGCGACAAGAAGTAGAAAAAATTCGTAACCTTCAAAATATTATTCCTGAAAAGAATATGAGCCCACATGCTTTTGCTGTTCAAAAGGCGCACATGTATAAAGGGCACAGCGACGTAGTTTTACGAGCTGCAGCAAAGGAATCATATACACAACAATTTGCGCAACTGCCTCTAGATACACAAATTATTGCTTGGGGCTTATGGAGCGTGCTTTCTTGTGTGCAACTTGGCGGACAAAGTCTTGTTCTGCGTACCCTTGTTACCCTTGATCCCTTTTGTGAACGCGTACCAAATATCGCAGAATTTTCACAACATCTACCAGAATCACAGCAAAATACACAGCCAAGGCTACAGCATACATACGCTACTGAAGCTTTAGCCTGGCCACTCATTCGTGTTTTATTGTGTAAAGAAATTATATGCCCTTGGGAGGATGGATGGACAACACTTTTTGCGTAAAAAAACATGGAATCCAGATAAGCCCTACGGCAACTGTCATCAAAGCGCACGAGCATTTGGCACTTATACAGGCCAATGATATTGTGCAAGCAGCAGAACATGAAGCTGCACGCATCAAGGAAGAAGCAAAAAAGGCCTATCAGGAAGAAAAAGAGCGTGGCTATGAAGAAGGCTTAGAAGAAGGGCGCATGGAAATGGCCGAACGCACCTTTGAAGCCATAGCGAAGGGTATAGATTTCATTGAAAATTTAGAAAAAACCACCGTTGATATCATAATGAAATCCTTACAACGCATTTTAGACGATATTCCGCCTGAAGACAGAATTATGCGTATTGTGCGCCGTGCTCTTGCCTATGTTCGCGGACAAAAAACCGTTATTATTCGCGTATGTCCGCAGGAATTATCATGGGTACAAAATGAAATAGCCAGCATGGGTAGCCAAGTTTTTGGGATAGATACCATTCGTGTTGTTCCTGACAAAATGCTTTCAGCAGGAGCATGTATTTTAGAAAGCGATTTAGGCATCATTGATGCCTCACTAACCATACAAATGACTGCTTTGCGAAGAGTCTTTGAAGAACACTTACAAAAGGCTTAAGTATGCGTCTTTCCTATATCAGCGACACATTACAAACTGCCCTTAAAACTTCAGTATCTGTAGAAGTTCGCGGGCAGGTTAAGGAAGTTGTAGGAACCATCATTAAGGCTATTGTTCCTGGTGTTCGCATTGGAGAAATCTGCCTTTTGCGTAATCCTTGGGATGAATTACAGCTTTATGCGGAAGTTGTAGGTTTTTCCAACGAAGCTGCTATTCTTACTCCTCTTGGAGAAATGCAAGGCATTTCCACTGCCACTGAAGTTATCCCTTCAGGCACAACCCACTCTGTATCTGTGGGCCCAAGCCTCATGGGGCGTGTGCTTGATGGTCTTGGTAACCCCATGGACGGAGGCCCAGCCATTGAAGCCGTAAGTCATTACCCTGTTTATGCCGACCCGCCTTCTCCCATGAAACGAAAAATCATTTCTCAACCGCTAAACTTAGGCATACGCGCTCTTGACGGTTTGCTTACCTGCGGACAAGGGCAACGTATGGGCATTTTTGCCGCCGCCGGCGGGGGTAAGAGCACACTACTTTCTTCCTTGGTACGCGGTGCAGAAGTAGACGTTACTGTACTTGCCCTTGTGGGAGAACGCGGACGTGAAGTACGTGAATTTATAGAACATGACCTTGGCGAAGAAGGGCTTGCCAAATCAGTGCTTGTAGTATCAACCTCTGACAGATCATCTATGGAAAGACTCAAAGCAGCCTATGTGGCCACAGCCATTGCTGAATATTTTCGTGATGAAGGTAAAAGCGTGCTTCTCCTTATGGATTCTGTAACACGCTTTGCTAGAGCCTTGCGCGAAATTGGCCTTGCAGCAGGCGAACCGCCCACAAGGCGAGGCTTTCCCCCTTCGGTATTTTCGTCCTTGCCAAGGCTTATGGAGCGTGCAGGTAATTCAGATAAGGGTTCCATTACTGCTCTTTATACCGTACTTGTGGAAGGAGATGATATGACCGAACCCATTGCCGACGAAACACGATCAATCTTAGACGGGCATATTATCCTTTCTCGTGCATTAGCTTCAGCCAACCACTATCCGGCCATTGACATTCTTGCGTCCATAAGCCGCGTTATGGGTGCAGTTACCAGCAAGGAGCATAGAGCTTTTGCTCAAGATTTTCGAGCTATGTATGCAAAATATGAAGAAATATCCCTACTTATTCAAATTGGTGAATATAAAAAAGGTAGTGATCCTGCAGCTGATAGAGCCATTAGCCATATGGAGGCCATGCGTAATTTCTTACGTCAAGGACAACATGAAAAATGTTCCTTTGATGAATGTTTGCAAATGCTTCAGGACTGCATTGCGTGAAAAAATACCCTCTGCAAGCTTTTTTACGCGTGTGTAAAATGCGCGAAGAGCAATCTCAAAGAGATTTAGCAAAGGCCCGCGCAGCTACGGTAGCAGCCATACAAGAATTACAAAGAGCCCAAAAAAAACATGAGCATTGTAAAAAAATACGGCCAACTAAAGAAAAGGAGCTTTTTGCAGCCATTAAGGGTGACGCTATTTCACAAAAACGCCTAGATGCATTTCACCTTGATGTAAAAGCATTGCTTAATGAAGAACTTGACTTGGCAAAAGCTGAGGCCGATGCGGCAAATTATGTGCGTCAAATGCAGGCACAAGAAGAAACTGCACAAGCACATTGGCAAGAAGCGACCAAAGAACATGCTAAAATTACAGAACACCATGCCATATGGAATAATACACAAAAGCGCATACAAGAAAAAGCAGAAGAAGCAGAAATGGAGGGCGAGTGAATAACATTTATACACAACAATCTTCACGTGCTGTGCAAAGTACATCTTCAGAACACACACAGCACGTCCACGCAGAGGATGCGCAAGAATTTGAAAAACAGCTTGAAAAAAAAGATGATACTCAAATAGATAAGGGCGAAAAAAAGCAATTTCCTAATACCAGCGAAGCGCACAAAGAGGCTCGACTCAAAGATAAAGACCATAAGGAGCATAAGGCATCTCCAGGCGATAGCATACTTTCCGGCTTACTCAGCACCGAAACACGTTCCGCTGCCCAAGCTGAAGCCACAACACCGTTGAACAAAGCGTTGCCTTCTGAGGAAATTCTTAATAAATTAGTGGATAGTATCCTTGTGGGTACGGCTGAAAATAAACAAGAAGTGCATATAAAAATACAGACTGCAGTATTGGCTGACACGACTATTCAGCTCTGCATGGAAGAAGGCAAACTTACTGTACAATTACAAACAAGCAATGCCGATAGCGCCCTCACCATGCATCAAAATGCAGACAATTTACAAGCACGTTTGCATAACCTTTGCAAAGATATGGAAGTAGACGTAAAAGTTATTGAACAAAAAAATAACACTGGCGGACAAAGCAAACAAGGTGAAAATCAAGGTCAATCGCGCGGGCATTTTCTGTGGGAGACTGATGCATAAATTCTTATTGGTGACTTTTAAACACATTTTTCAAGAATTTTGCAAGCTAAGTTCAAACGAAAGCCTATTTTCACCTTGGGCATATGCATAGTGACTATTATGCGCAAGGTTGAGAAAAAAATATATGCCAAGCCCGCCAAACTCTCTGTCTTCTACCGAAGGGGGGCAGGCAGACAATGAGCTGGTTTGCATAGGCATTGCAGCACTATTTTGTACTAAAGGATTAAATGGCTTACCGTCATCAATAACAGTACAAAGCACAAAATCACCCTTGGCTGAAATTGTTTTTTGCAAAACCCAAGATACAAAGGTGGCACGTTCTCCATGCTGACAGACATTAACAAAAAGCTCTTCTACCAACAATCGCAAACGCGCATATTGCTCTTGGCTTATACAAAAAGTCGTTACAGCATCAAGGATATGCTCTTGCAATGTGGACAATTGCGGCAACTGTGCACAAACTCGTATTTGTATAGGGTTTTGCATACGCTCATATCCTCCTTGGTTAGCCTTATGCATGATGCATTGCACACAAAAACAAGACTAGGCCAAGGCATTTTCAAGTGTGTCAAACTCTTTAAAATACGAAGAAAATCCAGACATCTCAAAAACTTCCTTAACAGCAGGAGCAAGCCCCACAAAGATAAGTTGTCCCTTTACCTTACGCAAGGCTTTTGCAACGCCAAGAACAGAGCGAAGGCCGGCAGAACTAATATAATCCACTGCGTCCATGCAAAAGATGCATGTAGCCGGAACAGCTTTAGCAAACGCTTCTTGCATAACAATATCCATGCGCGGCGCAGTCAAAGCATCGAGAGAGCCAACCACAGTGACCACCAATGCATCAGCAGAATGAGAAATAGTAATATCCATAATAACCCCATAGATAGGCTTAATAATGGAAGATAGTATCTTAAAAAACACCACATGGCAACACAGCAAGGTGCACACCTTAGAACTCCCCAATATTTCAGAGCGCTGGGTGAACCTGTATAATGCGGCTTTTGCCAACACTTTTTTGCCAAACATACATACTCACCAACGTGCATGGACATGCCAAATAACACAACCCAAAACATTGCCACAGCAATGGCTATGCCTTTTGCGTATTCGCATTGCAGGACATATTTGTGATTGGTATATGGACAGCCTTGAGCTATGCAGTATAGATTCCTTGACAATGCAAGATCTTTCTTCCTTACCACCTCAGCTTGTGCAAATCATTGTGCAAAGCACAAGCGCAGATATATTACAAAAACTTACGCACACTACAGGTTATGCCTTTGAATTTGTGGACTGTACAGTAGCACTACCTGCGCATGCATCTACTGAGATATTTTTGCAGGCCAAAAACCAACCTGGACTTGGTTTTACATTCAAAAATACCGATACAAGCAGCACAGTACACGGATATTTAACAAATTTTCCTCTTGAGCTTGTGGATATATGTGCTGATATTTTTATGCAAAAGACGGCACAGCTCACTGAACATCAGGCCAGTGAACTGGCTAGTGAATTAACTCATGAGCGGGCTGAGCATATATTTTCTATAACGCATACCCACATAACACTGCCCATTATATGGCAATCAACACCAATGCCATTACAAGAAATTCAAAATCTTGCCCCAGGCGATTGTTTGTTGTTACCGGCACAAGAGCCATATATACACGTTCGCGTATACGTACCACAAAGCACACGCTACACACACGCACAAATAAACCTTAGCACAAAAGAAATACTATTGGAGAGTTATATGCAAGATGACATGTATGAACACCAAAAAAACGATGATGAATATACCAACGAAGCCTATGACACCTTAGACGAAAATTCTCAAACAGCAAGTTATGTTGATCCTTTGCAATGCCCCATTCCTGTACATTGCCAATTAGGTTCTGTTTCCTTAAGTATTGATGCCATAAGCAAGCTTTCTCCCGGCATGATTTTAGGCCCTCTAGAAAGCCTTGAAGCGCCTGTAACCATTTGTGTTGGCAAAAGCACTATTGGTCGTGGCTCCTTAGTGAATATTGAAGGCAGAATTGGCGTTCAAATAACTGACATTTTTAAAAAATAACCAAAGGACGTCCTATGATCCAAACTATGGATCCCATCATGCTTGTTTTGGGGCTTTTGCTACTTTCTATAGCCCCCTTCCTCATCATGGTTTGTACTTCGTATTTAAAAATTGTCGTAGTACTTTCCTTGGTGCGCAATGCCCTTGGCGTGCAGCAAGTGCCACCAACCATGGTACTCAATGGCATTGCTATTATTTTTTCTGTATTTGTTATGGCTCCTGTAGCTATACAAACATATACATTACTTGAAGAAAAAACCATACACGATAAAATGAATATTGTGGAAATGGTACACATCGCTGATGATGTAAAAGAACCCTTTCAACATTTTCTTATTAAGCATGCAAACCCTAAAACCACCTATTTCTTTCTAGAAACAGCTAAACGCCTATGGCCCGAAGAAGCCGCAAGTACACTTTCAGCCACAGATTTATCCATACTTATTCCAAGTTTTGCCGTTTCAGAACTTACACGTGCATTTCAAATGGGCTTTTTGCTCTATCTACCCTTTGTTACCATTGATATTATTTTTTCAAATATTTTATTGGCCATGGGCATGATGATGGTATCACCAACCACCATATCCCTACCATTTAAATTACTTGTTTTTGTTTTGGTAGACGGCTGGACTCTTGTGGTGCAAGGCCTTGTGCTTAGCTACAATTAACCCCTGCTGACCAGCAATTGAGGAGATACCATGGATGCTCTATCCCAACCGGGAATACTAGACCTTACAGTGCAAGCATTACTGCTTATGCTTAAAATATCTATGCCTCCCATTGTGGTGGCATCGGTAGTAGGGCTCTTGGTCAGTTTTTTCCAAGCTGTCACCCAACTACAAGAGCAAACCCTTTCTTTCAGCATCAAGCTTGCTTGTGTTATGTTTGTTATATTGCTTACGGCAGCTTGGCTTGGTGGTGAGCTCTTACATTTTACACAACACCTTTTTGTAACTTTTTGGCATTTTAAAGTGTAATATTTATGAACGCCATTTTAGAAAATATATGGCTTACGCCCTTTTTACTCGCACGATTATTGGTATTTATTCGTGTTTTGCCCTTCATGGGCAGCTCTGTTATGCCAACGCTTCTTGTGACGGCCTTTTCTTTTACTTTTGCCCCCTTACTTCTTCCCATATTTATGAACTCTATGCCCTCAAAACCTGTGGGAGTATTGCTTGGAGGAGCGCTGATTGTAAAAGAAATGCTGCTTGGTTTTCTCTTTGCTTTTTTAGCAAGCCTCATATTTTGGGCAGTAATGAGCATGGGATTTATTATGGACAATCAACGAGGCAACAGCCAAGGTGATACCCAAGACCCTTTATCGCAAGAGCAAACTTCGCCTCTAGGTTCTTTTTTCTTCCAATGGACTACCCTGCTCTTTTGCAGTAGCGGCGCTCTTACTCTCTTTTTGGGTGGTTTTTTGGAAAGTTATCTCTGGTGGCCTGTTTTTTCATTAACACCTCCTAGTAATATGGCCGTACTTTCTGCATTTATCTTTGAGCAACTTTCAGTGTTTTTTACACTTTTTCTTATTCTTAGTGCTCCTATCATCGCCATTTTCTTTTTAACAGATTTTTCTCTTGGGCTTGTGAATCGTTTTGCACAGCAATTAAATGTATATATTTTAAGCATGCCCATAAAAAGCGCTATTATGCTTATTTTATTGCTTTTTTATGTCAGCATTTTACAGCACGTACTTTTAGAAGAGCTTTTGCAATTACCACATATATTTCAATCTATAAAAGAGGCTTGGTATGTCCAATAACGGCGGCGACAAAACCGAACAACCCACCGCAAAACGCTTACGTGATGCGCGTAAAAAAGGCCAAGTTGCTAAAAGTCAAGAAATCTCTTCGGCAGCAAGTATCATTGCGTCTTTTTTATTTATTGCCATACTTTTTGATGATTTTGCCGCACGAATTCAAGACCTCTTTATAAAATGCATACTGGCTACCCAAACATCCTTTGAAACAGCTGCATGGGTTGTGGCAGAATTATGTTTTGAAACTGCCCTATTTATCTGCGTACCTGTTCTCCTTGGTATTATCGTCATAAGTTTAGCTTCACAATTTGCACAAATTGGCGTACTTATATCTTTTGAGGGGGCTACGCCTTCTTTAAATAAACTAAACCCGCAGCAATGGGTCAAAAAAGTTTTTTCTAAAAAGGGTTTGTTGGAACTTACAAAAACCCTTGTTAAAGTGGCCTTTCTTAGCACCATTCTTTTTCATGTGGTGCAAGATCATGTGGATGCCTTATTAAAGGCTGGGCTACGCAATATATATTATTTTTTAGAAGTCTTTGGACAAACCCTCTCTGATGTTCTTACCGCCACCGCCAGCGTGTTTATTGTTGTGGCGGCAATAGATTTTTACTTTCAAAAACGTATGCATATTTCGGAACTTATGATGAGCAAGGATGAGGTAAAACGAGAATATAAAGAAATGGAAGGTGACCCGCATATCAAGTCACAGCGTAAGCAATTACATAAAGAAATTGTGAATAGTAACAATGTTAATGCGGCCGCTTCTGCCACTGTTCTTGTGACCAATCCTACACATATTGCTGTTGCCTTGCACTATGCGGAAGGGGAAACACCACTGCCCATGATTACGGGTATGGGACAAGGAACAATTGCCTTAAAAATGATGGAAGTTGCTGAAAAAAACAATGTACCTATCATGCGCAATGTTCCTCTAGCTCGCTCCTTACACAGTGAAGGACGCAGCAATGATTATATTCCACGTGAACTTATGGGACCTGTGGCCGAAGTTATTCGCTGGGTAAAAAACCTTTCATCGGAGAGGCACCTATGACCTCAATACAACAAAATACTGCGCATATAGCCGCAGCTCAAAACACAGAAATTACGCACACGCACCACACACAAACTGCTTCGTGGAAGGGTTTTCATGTGCAAACCATGCCTAAGGGTGCGGTAAATATTGCTGATATGGCAGAAGAAGCGGCATTAAGCCTTGCCCATTTTAGTGCTGATAAAAGCATTAAACAAAAGCAAGACGAAGATAAAAAAATCAAAAAAACCAAGGACTCTTCAGAAATTGTTCCGGGAATGTCGCAGTACGAAGCAGACGTCTTTGTGCGGGCGCTCTCACAGCAAGAGCATCAAGACGCAAACACAAGTTTAGCTCTTGTAAAAAAATTCTTTCGAGACCCTACTTTACAAGATGCAGCCCTGCGACATGCCATGGCGCACATTCCAGAAAATGATTCTCGCCATGCACAATTGGAAAAAGCCTTGGAACTTTTGCACGAAGAAGCAGGAGCACACATTCGCGCAGGCTACAATATTGCTCCCGTCGAGCACCAAGAGCTCTCACCACAGCAAGCCAGAGATTGCTACAGATTTCATATACTTAATTATAGCAGCTATGAAGCAACCTTTAAAAATTTATTACAAGAATATACGCCAGAAAACTTACCACATACGGTAGATTTTTTGCGTAAAGCCTTAGGTGCAGACATGCAATCTTTGCAACCTTCTTGCGCCTCAGCACAATTACATGAAGTGGCCGAAGGTTTGTATGTTATACAAAATTTAAGCACGCTATATACCACTACCGGAAAGCTTTGTGCATCTACAGCCAAGCGCTTTGCCCGTCAAGAGCCCCATGCTCGCGAAGTCATGCTTGGCATATTACAAACAAAGGATAATGCAGCCATTACCACTGTAAGCTTACAGCAAATTATGCCCTATTTAACCAGCAACAATCCTTCACGAGATGCAGTATTTGGTCGTGGAGTGCGGGAAATTGCCCGCAATCTCCCCTTTAAGCTTTTTAGTACAGAAGAACAAAGACAAAAGGTGCTTTCTGTTCTTCAGCAAAGCTTAGACAAAGCCATAGACCGCGAAGAAGAAATGGAGGAATAACATGGCACAAACCCCAATACATATGCTAGGCGACCTTTTGGGCATTAAAAATTTTACGCCGCCTACGCCACTAAAGGCGCATTTTACCTTAGAAAGTTCTGGCTATACCTATATTCTTGATGCAGAAATTAAGAATGAATGGCTTTGGCTTAGTCTTTCAAGGCAGCTTTTGGCTTATGAAAATGATGACCAAAAAATTCTTCAAGCAGCAGCTCACATTGCTGAAAACAATGCCCCCACGCGAGCCTATCACATGCACAGCACCATCAGCTTTGTACAGCAACTGCCCCTTACTGCCACCATGAATATGCTGGAAAAAAGCCTTGATACATGCATACAATGCCAAGAAGCATTAAGGAATATATAAATGGCAATAGATCATATAGTTTTTAATTTAAACTCAGGAATAGAAGGACTTGCGCAAAGCCCCGCCCAGAGTAAAAGCTTAGAGGTATTACCGCAATCACAGCAAGTATTACCGAGCAGTTCTATCTTTACGGGCGCACAAATTGACTTGCAAAAAACACCTTGGATGCAAGCCACATCGCGCTGGGAACAAGCCATACAAAACTTTGTCACCCCACGCATTGATTCTTCTGTGCTTTTACCTTCTGAATTGAAAACGCGCCTTACCTCCATACGCAAAAAAGCAGATACCATGGCGCGTAAAAACAATTCATCTGCCCTTAGAGCCTTAGCTGATGCGCTGCAAGATGATGCAGACTTACAAGAAATGCTACACGAATACCGTTCTGCCCTTATACGTGCATAACTGACTCAAAATACACGTTTGACGGTAGCGTTAGCAACACATAAAACGTGCGTGCTCATATTTTTACAACAGACGCGAACACGTGTTTTTTACCAAGAACACTTTGCTGTGTGCCGCGTTTGCATAAAGGTTTGTTATGCAAGATATACCCCTTTCAGAAGACGGACAAAGCTTACTCACCTTAGCCTTTATACTATGGCAAAATAAAAAATTTACTCGTGCGCTTGCCATATTAGAAGGTCTGCGCCATTTAGAACCAGAAAATGAAGACTATTTACCCCTTTTATGCGCTGTGTACTTAGAAAATGCCTTGTACAAAGAAACGTTAGAAGTGGGCAATATTTTACTCAAAAAAACCACAGGCCATGCTCATATGTGTGCGGCAAAACTTTGTGCTCAAGCACTTTGGAAATGCGATAAACACGCTGAAGCAAAGGCCTTATTACAACAAGCCTTGGAGGCAAGCTATGCTCCCTCAAACACGTAAAAACATCACAGATATGGGTATGGCTGCCCTCGTCATTATTGTTATTGGAGTTATGATATTGCCCATTCCTCCTTTAGGCTTAGATGTGCTCATTGCCGTAAACCTTGTGATTTCTGCCCTACTTATGTGTATGGCATTATATATTCCCAATGCTTTGTCTTTTTCTGTATTTCCAACACTTTTACTTTTCACGACCATTTTTCGCCTCGCCTTAAACATTGCCACTTCTCGTATGATTTTATTACATGCCAATGCCGGTGATATTATTTATACCTTTGGTGAGCTTGTGGTAGGTGGTAACTTTGTGGTGGGTGCGGTTATCTTTCTTATTCTTACTGTCGTGCAATTTATTGTCATTGCTAAAGGTTCTGAACGCGTGGCCGAAGTTGCCGCTCGCTTTAGCCTTGACGCCATGCCCGGAAAACAAATGAGCATAGATGCAGACATGCGTGCCGGCGCCATAGATCTGGATGAAGCACGAAAAAGACGCACTGCCGTTACCACAGAAAGCCTACTTTACGGGGCCATGGACGGGGCCATGAAGTTTGTTAAGGGCGATGCCATAGCCGGTATGGTTATTACCGTTGTAAATATCGTTGGCGGTATCAGTATTGGGGTTTTACAATATGATATGCCTGCTAGCGAGGCAGTAAATACCTATTCAATTTTAACCATTGGTGACGGGCTTGTATCACAAATTCCTGCGCTGCTTATCTCCATAACAGCTGGTATTGTAGTTACGCGTGTTTCTGGCGATGATGAAGGCGCCGGCCCTCTTGGCGGCGAACTTACAGGACAATTTACCGCACAGCCCAAGGCTATATTTGCTGCTGGTGGCATTTCTGTCATTATGTCCTTGGTGCCGGGCTTTCCAAAGATACCCTTTTTACTTTTTGGCGCCGTACTTCTTTTTCTTGGCTACACCCTAAATCGTAGTCTGGGGCAAGCACCAAGCACAGTGGATGAACAATTAGCTGCAGCCCTTGCACCCAATGCTGATTCCACAAAAAATTTGCCAAACCCTTCTGACAATGAAAGTTTTTCCATAACCGTTCCTCTTATGGTTGACCTTGCCGAAAACTTTCGTACCTTTTTAAAACCTAAGGAATTAAATATTGCTGTAGCCCAAGTGCGACGAGCGCTGTATCACGAAATGGGTGTGCCCTTTCCTGGTGCACAATTACGCTTTAACGCACACCTACCAGATAATCACTATGCAATTTTATTACATGAAATCCCTTCTAGTCGAGGGCTTGTGTTGCCAAATAAAGTGCTTGTACGTGAACAAGCAGATAATCTTGCCATGATGGGCTTTAGTTACACAACCAGTGATAATTTCTTACCTGGTTTACCCTGTATTTGGGTTGATGAAGAACAATTACCACTCTTGCAAAAAGCCAATATGCACTGCATGCAATCTTCTGAGGTATTAGCGCATCACTTAAGCTATGTGCTTAAGCGTAATGCCAGTGATTTTTTAGGTATTCAAGAAACACGCTTTTTACTTTCGCAAATGGAACAACGCTTTGCAGAACTAGTGCGCGAAGTGCAAAGGGTCTTATCAGTGCAACGCATAGCAGAAGTGCTCCAAAGACTTGTACAAGAGCAAATAAGTGTGCGCAATTTACGGCATATATTTGAAGCCCTTGTAGATTGGGGACAAAAAGAAAAAGATATGGTGCTCTTAGTAGAATATGTGCGCACATCATTAAAACGACAAATAAGCTATCAATATGGCACATCCCTGAATATGTTACCGGCATATCTGCTAGATGCCTCACTGGAAGATGAAATCAGATCCGCCATCCGTCAAACCTCAGCTGGAGCCTATTTATCACTTGATCCTAATATTTCAGCAAGGTTTTTGCAAATGCTCAAAACAGAAATTGGTGTATTTCCACAAGTTCCGCCCATTCCTGTGTTGCTCACCAGTATGGATATTCGCCGCTATGTACGCAAACTTGTTGAAACTGAATATGAAGATTTACCTGTTATCTCTTATCAAGAATTAACACCAGAAGTCACCGTACAGCCTCTAGGTAGAATTTCTTTGTAAATACAGTTGTAGCTAAAATACAATAAAAAAATCACCAGAAACGAGAGCATGAAATGCGCATTTCTGGTGATTTTTGCTAGACAAAGAGGCTGTTTTTCATGTGACGACTAACAAACTTTTCTGCAAAGAACATTTTGTGCCGCGCTGCATGAGCCAGAATTTGCTTCTCACGTCCTCGAAAAAGGCATTTGGAGTGAGCGTTCCTTTAGAAAAATACGTGGAAATGCGTTTTTCAGCATCGGCTAAAATAATTGTTTTTCAAGTTGCGCACAAATGGTGTGATACACAGGAAGATGCAATTCTTGAATGTCAGGGGTACACGTAGCAGGTACGCATATTTCAATATCACAAAGAGCAGACATTTGCCCCCCATCTCCACCTGTTAGTCCAAGCGTTGTAATACCAAAAGCCCTTGCAACGCGAAATGCTTGTATAATATTTTTTGAATTTCCAGAAGTACTTATGCCCCAAAGAACATCACCTTCTTTTCCTAAGGCTAACACTTGCTGTGCAAAAAGAAATTCAGCAGACACATCATTAATGAATGCAGTAGGTAAAGCTACGCCTGACACAAGAGAAAGGGCAGGTATACCTTGCTCTAAATGATGAATAAGCTCTGCTGCGTGCTCAGGAAATGCTTGAGTCAATATGCGTTGCTTTTTTTCATTTAGGGGGCGAGGCAATAAAAAACTTTTCATAAGTTCCCCTACAATATGCTCAGCATCCGCAGCACTCCCTCCATTGCCGCAAGTCATTATTTTACGACCAGACATTACCGCAGTGCACAGGGTGGTACATGCTTTTTCTATTTCAGGCTGAATACACATCAATTGGGGATAACGTTCAGTGAGTTTTTTTATCATACGTTTCACTTTATAATAAGGATAGAATGTTTTTATACTCAGTAACCGCCATGTACACATTTTTCGCATCTATATTTAGTCGATGCTGAACAGCACACGAAAAACCATCACAACTATACACTATCTTATTTTTTCAATATATTATACATAATTATATATTTTTGCAAATAACAAAGAATGCTATATTTTTTGAGCCACAGCCA
>CAYJOQ010000012.1:0-26238 GCA_964371825.1 uncultured Desulfovibrionaceae bacterium | reverse complement strand
GGCCAGTGCCGTAATCAAATTTTTGAGACATGCGTTTTCTCCTCGCCCCTTAGTATGGAAAGTTCAGGGGTTTGGGGTTTTGGGCCGCATGTGGATGTTCGCTACCAGCGTACACCTTAAGCTTTTTTAGCATGGCGCGGCCAAGACGATTTTTGGGCAGCATGCCCTTCACAGCATTCATAATGGCAAGCTCAGGCTTTTTCACAAGAACGTCCTTAAGAACTGTTTCTTTCAAGCCGCCAACATACCCAGAGTAACGATAATATTTTTTATTGTCCATTTTGGTGCCGGTAACGCGAATTTTTTCACAGTTTACCACAACAATAAAATCACCATTATCCATGTGATGTGCAAATTCTGGCTTATGTTTGCCACGCAGGCGATGGGCAATTTGTGTTGCCAAACGCCCGAGAACTTTATCCTCTGCATCAATTACGAACCATTCGTGGTTGATGTCTTTGGGGGTCGGACTAAATGTCTTCATTGGGAATAACTCCTCATACAATTCGGGAATAGCTCCTTTACAGTAAAAAAAGCCGGCGTGTCAAGAAAATTTAACGGGTTTGGTTAACACGCGACGAGCAAAAAAATATGGAGCCGCAAGCCGAAGGAGAATATACAAAGATGCACCTTCTGCCAAGTCTTTTTTTTCATATTTGCAAATTTCTTTTGCTACATATATTTTTATAACACTTTATCAGCTATTATTCTAACCCCTTTATTACCATCTACTATTAGACAATTTCGCAACTATTTTGGGACAAGGTAAAACTTTCACAATTATGGTTTTTCAGTAAAAAAGATCACAAAAACACCTATGTATAGCCGTTTTTCCACCAAAAACTAGTTTTTTCAAAAAAAAACGTTCTTATAGTATAATTAGTTATCACACACATCTTTAACTTCACGCATAAATGCTAAGCTTATGTTCTTGCTAAAAATGTGCGCATACGATACACCTGTACGAAAATATATTATGCAAAATTTAAAACCTTAAACGGCAAATAGTTAGCTTTAATAAAAAAAGCCACTTAATGTATTTGTATACATACACAGTTGGCAAGTTTTCGTATTTTTGTGGTAACAAGGCAACCATATACTCTAATCCTATAACAAAAGAGATTGTATCATGTCTAAAAATGCTGAATTAGAAAAACGTAAAGCAGCCGCTGTACCCAAGGGTGCAGCTGTTATGCATTCTTTTTACGCTGAAAAAGCTAAAAATGCAGAACTTTGGGACGTAGAAGGACAACGCTATATAGATTTTGTAGGCGGCATTGGTGTACTTAATGTGGGTCACGTACACCCAAAGGTACAAAACGCCATTGCAACACAATTGGAAAAGTTATCCCACTCCTGTCATCAGGTAATACCCACAGAATTATACGTAGAAGCTGCTGAACGCATAAATGCTCTAGCCCCCGGCAGCACACCAAAGAAAACGTGTTTTTTCAGCACCGGCGCTGAAGCTGTGGAAAATGCCATTAAGATTGCAAGACATTATACAAATCGCCCTGCTATCATTTCTTTTAAAGGTTCGTTTCACGGACGCACTCTACTCACCCTTGGCCTTACAGGAAAAGTTGCCCCCTATAAGCTTGGCTTTGGCCCTTTCCCTGCTGATATTTATCACATTCCTTTCCCCAATGAAGTGCATGGTATAAGTGTTGAAGATTCACTTAATGCACTCAACGAAGTGTTCAAAACAGAAGTAGAAGCCAACCGTGTTGCCGCTATTGTTATCGAACTTGTTCAAGGTGAAGGCGGCTTTAACGTGGCGCCAAAAGAATTTGTTAGTGCTTTACGTAAAATATGTGACGAAAACGGTAGCTTACTCATTCACGACGAAGTACAAAGCGGTTTTGCCCGTACCGGTAAATTATTTGCCTCTGAATATTATGATGTAGAAGCTGATATTATGACCCTTGCTAAGTCCATGTCTGGCGGTTTTCCCATATCTGGCGTGGTAGGTAAGGCGCATGTAATGGACTCCCCCTTACCCGGCGGCCTTGGTGGCACATATGCAGGAAACCCTTTAGGGCTTGCCTCTGTGTTAGCTGTTCTTGATATTATGGAAGAAGAAAACCTTCCTGCTCGCTCCTTAGCTCTTGGCGAAAAAGCCAAAGAACGTCTTAAAAATATGCAAGCAACTGTGCCACAAATACGCGAAGTGCGAGGCCTTGGTTCAATGGTTGCGGTTGAGTTTATGACTCCTGACACCAACGAACCCGATGCAGCTTTTGCTAAAAAAGTGCAAGCCTATGCCCTAGAAAAAAAGCTCCTTTTACTTACCTGCGGACCATATTATAATGTTATTCGTTTGCTCTATCCTTTGACCATTGAAGATGCCGTATTTGATGAAGGCATGAGCATTCTTGAAGAAGCACTGGCTAAAGCATAGTTAGTCAGAACTTACTTCTGGCGGCCGCAAAACGGCATTTGGAGGCAACGTGCCTTGCTGAACAACACATGAAAATGTGTTGTTCAGCATCGATTATTTTTATGTGCAACGAACTATACGAGCATTCTTATTTTTTTACGCTCACTTTAAGGCGCTGCATAAACTCATCTCGAGAAATATTTTCAGCCCCCATGCGCAGCATATGTGCTGTATCTTGCTGACAGTCAAAAAGTTCAAAATGTTCCGTACGTAATTTTTCAACTAAGGTTATTAAAGCTAGCTTAGATGCATCACTTACAGTGTGAAACATAGATTCACCAAAAAAAACCTTTCCAAGAGCTACACCATAAATACCGCCCACAAGCGTAAACCCTTGTTCACGTTTTTCCCAGCATTCTACAGAGTGCGCAAAGCCCAAATAGTGCAATTGAACATAGGCTGCCTGCATGGCAGGAGTAATCCAAGTGCCCTCTTGTCCTGCTCGGCGTGCATTAGCGCAATGCGTAATCACTTGCCCAAATGCCACATTATGGGTGCAGACAAATCTTTCACTGCGCCTTTTTCTTTTCAGGCGTTTAGAGCAATACACATTATTAAGAGGAAGAATACATCGAGGATCAGGTGCCCACCACAAAATAGGTGAGTGTTCACCATACCATGGGAAAATACCTTGAGAATATGCTAAAAGAAGACGCTCTGGACGTAAGTCTCCCCCTGCAGCCAACAAACCATCTGCCTTTGCCAGCTGTACAGGGGGAAATAATAATTCATGCGTAAGCCATGGAACCATTAATTAAGTCCATAGGTAAAAGAAAATCCATCTTCACAAGCATCTACAGTTACCATACCGCCACGCACAAGCTTTCCAAAAAGCAATTCTTGAGCTAACACATCTTCAAGCTCATGACGTATAAGCCTTTGCAACGGCCTTGCACCATATATAGGGTCATATCCCTTGGCAGCCAATTTTTGTCTAGCATCGGGGGTAAGAACAAGCTTAACCTTTCGTGCATTAAGGTTTGTTTCAAGTTGGCCTACAAATTTATCAACAATATTTTCCATTAAATCAAGCGTTAAGCCATTAAAAGGAATAAGAGCATCAAGCCTGTTTCTAAATTCTGGAGCAAAGGTATTTTCAACAGCCTTAAGCCCCTTAGCAACACTTGTTTGTGCATGGCTTTGACTATCTTTAGCAAAGCCCAAACTTTTTGTCGCCATTTCACGCACCCCAGCATTGGAGGTCATGATTAAAATAACATTACGAAAATCAGCCTTGCGCCCCGTATTGTCAGTCAATGTGCCATAATCCATAACTTGCAAGAGCACATTAAAAATATCAGGATGGGCCTTTTCTATTTCATCAAGTAACACTAGTGAATACGGCGCTTTACGAATAGCTTCAGTAAGTTGCCCGCCTTGATCGTAGCCCACATACCCAGGAGGAGCTCCAATAAGACGAGAGACCGCATGTTTTTCCATATATTCACTCATGTCATAGCGTAAGAAATTAATTCCTAATCTTTCAGCCAATTGCTTGGCAAGCTCTGTCTTACCTACGCCTGTGGGACCATAAAACAAAAATGAACCTGATGGACGATTTTCCCTATTAAGGCCTGCTCGAGACCGCAAAATAGCTTTCACAGTCATGTTTACAGCAGTATCTTGCCCAAAAACACGCGCGCGAACATCTTCTTCAAGGGTGGCAAGGCGTTCTTTTTCACGTCCAGAAACTGAGCGCTCAGGAATGCCTGCCATACGTGCAACTATTCGCTCTATATCTTGCACAGTAACCTTGGCTTTCTTTGTTTTTTTATCTGCATTTTTAATGTATACCGCAGCCCCTGCCTCATCCATAACATCAATGGCTTTATCGGGCAAAAGTCTATCTTGCACGTGACGTGCAGAAAGTTCCACAGCAGCCTTGAGTGTGGCCTGAGAATAGGTTACGTTATGATGAGAGGCATAGTACCCTTGCACACCTTGTAAAATACCAAAACACTCTTCTATTGTAGGCTCACGTACTTCTATACGCTGAAAACGTCTTGAAAGAGCCCTATCTTTTTCTAAGTGATTACGAAATTCCTCATGCGTTGTTGAGCCCATGCATCGAATTTCACCACTGGCTAACACCGGCTTTAATAAATTAGACGCATCCATAGAACCGCCTGAAGTGGACCCTGCACCTACAATGGTATGAATTTCGTCTATAAACAAAATAGCCTTGGGGATTTTACATAAAGAAGATATGACGCCCTTTAAGCGATTTTCAAAATCACCCCTATATCGTGCCCCAGCAAGAAGGCTTCCCATGTCTAAAGCAAAAATACGTGAATCTTTAAAAGCGCTTGGCACTTTATCTTCAGCTATACGCAAAGCAAGTCCTTCAGCTAAAGCAGTTTTACCAACACCAGGTTCACCTATATAAAGAGGGTTGTTCTTACGCCTACGACACAGCACCTCAATAGTGCGGTCAAGTTCACTTTCTCGTCCTATAAGAGGGTCTATGCCTCCTTGTGCAGCCTTCACAGTAAGGTCTATAGCGTAGCGTTGTAAGGGGTCTTGTTCACCATGTGAATCTGCATTGCCAAGAACACCTTGTGAACCTGTTCCATGACCACCATGGGAAATATATTCAAGCACATCTGCACGAGTGACGCCCTGTTTTTTCAAATAATAACTAGCGTAAGATTCTTCTTCTTCCATAAGAGCAGCAAGCACATCGCCAATTTCTACAAGTTCGCGACCTGCGTCTCTAATTTGACGTAAAGCATTTTCAAGCACACGTTGTACGCCTTCAGTTTGCAATACCTCGCCCTTATCATCTTCCTCACGCAACATATTATTAATAGCAAAAAATCCTTCAAGTTGCTCGCGCAAAACCGCCGGGCTTGCACCGCACCCTTCCAAAAGCATACGTCCATGACTTTCTGCCGTCATAGCAAAAAGTAGGTGCTCAAGAGTCAAAAATTCGTGTCGACGTTTTTGTACGTCTTGTAAGGCAAAATGCAGCACCTTTTGTAAATGTCTGCCAAACATGCCGTCCTCCGGTTGAAAAGTGTAAGGTGTTTGTTTACACAATCCATAAAATATATGGCGTTATTCTATTATATACGCCTAATTACTCAACTGCCTCTACTGTACACCGCAAAGGGTACCCAGCTTCTCGAGCCAAATTTCGCACTTGAATAACCTTAGTTTCTGCAATTTCATGCGTATAGATTCCGCATATTCCCACACCGCGTTCATGCACCGCAAGCATAATTTGTGTAGCTTCATGAGCACTTTTACGAAAAATATTTGTAAGCACATGCACTACAAAGTTCATGCTTGTATAATCGTCATTATGCAAAAGCACTCGGTATTGACGCGGCTCACGCAGTTCTTCTTCCAGCAAAATATCGTTATCATGCTGTGGCGCTGTATGCGTTTTTGCCATGTACAAACTCCTTTTCTACGCTATAAAAACTTATGCTATAAGTAATTTATGAATAAGCAAAGCGCTCTTGTCTAAACAAAAATACTTTGCGCCAAAGACAAGTAAGCACCTCGCTGCAACGGTCAAGATGGTCTTTTACACTTGCACTAAAAGAGCCATTTATGCAATAGTTGCTACAACTATTTTCTTAAGAAAAAAAGGCGATAACAACACGCAAAATTTTTTTATTCTAAAATTAAAAAACAGCAAATAATTGTAAAAATATACCTTTACTCACAAAAAAATACATACTTATTTACTACGTATTTAAATAAGCATCATTTATTCTTTGTCGAGTCATACGTGAAAAGGTCTTGTATACCACGCAAGATGATCTTGGCTGAAAATTCAATCGCATTGATTTTCGTCAACGCTCAAAAAAATTTTGCACAATGAATTATGTAAGGTATTAAAAAAAGAACAGTAGATTTACACATTATGCGCGCGATTGCGCAAAGAGTTTTTGCTGTAATTCTGTTACGGTACTAATGCCGTGTTTTGTAGTGTCTGGTTGAATGATTGGGGTATAACCAAGGCGTGATGCTTGTCCATAGCGTATTTCTTGAGCGCTTACAGGGCGCACTTGTCCATTTAAATCTACCTCGCCCCATAATACAGCACGCTCAGGAAGGGCAATATCATAAAAAGAAGAAAGCACAGCTGCTACCAATGCCACATCCATGCCTGGGTCATTAAGGCGCATACCGCCGCCAACCTTAGCATAAATATCCACTTGGCCAAAATTAAGTTTGAGCCTTTTCTCAAGAACGGCTAATAATAAATGTAAACGATTCGTGTCAAACCCAAGAGCCGTACGCCGCGGAATTGCTAGGTATGAACGAGTCACAAGGGCTTGTATTTCAACAGCCAAAGGGCGATGCCCATCCACAGCCATGACCACTGCTGTTCCACTCAAAGTAGCATTACGCGCACCTAAAAAGTATGTAGAAGGGTCCTCGATGATTTCCAAACCCTGTCGTGCCATATGAAACACTAACAATTCTTCATTGGGGCCAAAGCGATTTTTAAAAACGCGCAATAAACGAAACATTTGTCGTCTATCACCCTCAAGAGAAATGACAGTGTCAACCATATGCTCAAGCAACCTTGGTCCGGCTAGGGCTCCTTCCTTGGTCACATGTCCAACAAGTACAAGCGTTGTTCCAGATGTACGACATTTTTCCAATAAATCTGTGGCCACTGCCCGCACCTGACTCACATTACCCGGAAGTCCTTCAGCCTCCATGCTGGTCAAGGTTTGTACCGAATCAACAATGAGTAATGCCGGCGGTGCTGCGGGCGTTTGGGCTGTAGATCCATAGGAGGTATTTGGCATTAGAACAGGATGTAAATCTTCCACACTTGAAGTGGCTATGGCTAAAAGATTTGCATCTAAAACGCCAAGACGTTGTGCACGACTCTTAATTTGCGGTAAAGATTCTTCACCGCTGGCATAGACTACCGTGCGGCCAGAAGCAGCCACAGCCCCTGCTACTTGTAAAAGTAAGGTAGATTTACCAATGCCAGGCTCGCCACCTACCAAGATAGCCGCACCAGGCACAAAGCCTTGCCCAAGTACACGGTCAAGGGCTTCAAGCCCTGTTCCAAAACAAGCATGCCCCTGCTCACTAACTTCGGCCAAGGGAATGGGCGTTGCACGAGCATTACCCATTGCAGAAGAAAAGCTTTGTGCAGTATTTTTTTTACTGGCTTTTTGTACATGTAGCTCAAGAGTGTTCCATTCTTTACACACAGAACACTGCCCGCGCCATTGACTACTTTGTGCGCCGCACGCTGTGCACACATACGATTCTCGTACTTTAGCCATGGTTTACATTTTTTGTTGCGTACCAATGCGCATCTATTCTTCTGCCTCTACGTCCTTAGCACTGACAATTTTTACTCCAAATTCTGCAACATCAGCAGGAGGGTTGTAAAAAAGTATCATAAAGGGAACTTCGCCCCCCGAAGGCACATTAGTATTCTTGGTTAAAATTTCTATTTGATTGTTCAAAAATGATTCTAACTCTTCTTTCTCCAATACCTGCAACTGGAAAAGCGATAACGCTGTACCTGCCAATTGTGTCTTGGTAACCAATGCATTTTTATCCTTACCATAGACAGCAGCTTCCACCTCTATGAGTTCTTTAGGCACAGGAAATTCATTGACTACTCGCCCCTCAACCACGAAAATAGGGCCAACTTTTTCATTTTCTACATAATATTGGCGCACATTACGCATGGTCATCAACTTCACATCTTGCGCAACTTGCGCAACATTATCTACTGGTACTTGCAACATATTTTGCACATACCACCATGCACCGCCACCGCAAGCTAATAAAATTACGCACAAAACAAGTAAAATATTTCGTGTTTTTTTCTTAGGCGCAGCAGTAGAAGCAGGCGCTTCACCCATGGCTGAGTCAAGGTTTAGGTCATTGCCAGCACTGGGTGCAGCATCAAATTGTTGTGCATTACTAGAATCATGAGGTTTTTCATACGTAAAAACATGCTTACACACAGAACAACGCAATTTTACTCGTGGCTTTAGCACTGTATCTGGTAAATGAAACCTACTGGCGCAGCTTGGGCATTGAACTTCCATAATACACCTTATTTTTATTCTATAAAACTACTTGTTAAAGTAATAAGAAATCTTACTCTGCAATAACTTCATAAAGAGCAGGTAAGTTTCTGTATTGCTCTGCATAATCTAGACCATACCCGACAATAAATCCATCTGTAAGACGAAAACCCACAAAATCTGCAGATATGGGCATTTTACGACGTTCATATTTATCTACAAGGGTAGCACAACGTACGGAACTGGCACCACAAGAGGCAAATTTTTCCTTTAAAAAGGTCATACTGTGCCCGGTATCAATAATATCTTCTACAATCAGCACATGTTTATCCTTTAACGAAAGCTCAACATCTTTTCGCAAAGAAATAACCCCCGGACTATCACCGTCACCATAACTTGAAATGCGTATAAAATCCAGTTCTACACTAGGCTTTTGTAAGGCACGCACAAGGTCTGCGGTAAAAATACTGGCACCTTTAAGCACACCTATAACGATAAGGGGTTCATCTCCATAAGTATTATCAATTTGACCCCCAAGAACACGTACCTGCCTTGCGATATCTTCCGGAGAAAAAAGCACTCGAAGTTCTTTTATTTGCATATGGCTTCCTCACTTTGAAAATTCATGCAAACGTCAACACATATACTATGTTCTCATACAGTTACACACTAAAAACATACGTATTTAATTCCTGTAATACGTACATCTGTTTACATTACCAGCCGCGTGCGGCAGGTAATGAGTTTTAAACATCCAAAACAACGGCTGTTTCGTCACAGTCAGGATACTTAGGACAGTGCACACAGTCCGCCCAAATTTTTTGCGGTAACACATCTTTGTCTACTACAGTAAAATTCAGGTTTTTAAAAAATTCTTCTTGGTAGGTCAAAGCAAAAACTTTGTTTATTCTTAGCTGCTTACAATCTTCTAAACATTGATGCACCATGCGTTTGCCAAGGCCTTGCCGGCGCACGCTATCTTCAACCACAAGGGAGCACACCTCTGCTAAATTTTCCCACGTAGGAGCTAAGGCACAACAAGCCACAATTACTCCTTCATTATTTTCCGCCACATAAAAGTCACGAATATGCCTATACAAATGGCTTAAGGCTCGCGGCAATAATAGACCCTTTTTAGCAGAATCTATAAGTAAGGCATGAATGCCCTTTACATCCCCAGCGTGGGCTTTACGAATACTAAAATCCATCATTATTATTTTTGCTCCAACAACACATCGATAAAGTCATCTAATTCTTTTTCTGTTACGGTTCCTGCAGCGTTAGCAACAACCTTACCCTTGGTATCATAAACTATATTATGTGGAATGCTCCGCACTTTAAATCGTTGCGCCAATTCCAAGGCAGACATATATACAGGATAGTTTATCTTAAATTTTTCCATAAAGGCTGGCAATGGCTTTCTACTTTCATCTACAGAAATACCTAGCACCACCACATCTTCATTTCTTTTGCTTGCAACAGAAACAAGTCCTGGAATTTCCTCACGGCAAGGAGGGCACCAAGTAGCAAAAAAGTTCACCACAACCACCTTACCTTTATGCTTTTCAACCTCACTTTGCAAATCGGCAACATCAATAGCTTGTAAATTAACTCTTGCTCCTTGTGCATCAGCTGCTATGGATTCATAACTGCATACAAGAGAAACAAACAAAAAAAAGCTTAAAATAGTGATAAATTTAATATGTTTTTGCATACATTCTCCATTAAAGTAAAGATTTTGCCAAGCGCACAGCTCCCACCGCATCTGCCGAGTATCCGTGGGCTCCAATGGCATCTGCAAATGCTTGTGTTACCACAGCCCCACCAATCATAATTTTATACGGCAAATTGCCCTCTTGTACGAGCTTAACGGTATCTTCCATACGCACCATAGTTGTTGTCATCAGAGCAGAAAGTCCAATAATACTGGCATCATGATCTTTGGCACATTGCACAATATCTTGCGCTTTAACATCTTTTCCAGCATCCACAACTTCAAAACCATGATTGCCAAGCAAAAGAGCCACAATATTTTTACCAATATCGTGAATATCACCTTCCACCGTTGCAAGTACAATAACCGGACGTTTTTCTGAGCCTTGTTGTGCCTCAAGCAATGGCTTTACGCGTCCAAAGGCCTTTTGCATGGTTTCAGCAGAGCGAATTAACTGCGGTAAAAAATATTCACGTTTTTCATATTTTGTTCCCACTTCTGTTATAGCAGGAATAAGCATTTCTTGAACCATGGCAAATGGCTCTGTACCTTTTGCCAGCTCTTCTTCCACAAAGATAAGCACACTATCTTTATCACCTAAAAGAACAGCATCATACAAGGACGCAGCGGCAGCAGCTTCGAGAGTTTTAACCTCTGCTATACCCTCACCTGCAGTCCATTCAGTATAATTGCCTATAAAATGCGTGGCATTGATATCTTTATTTAAAAGAACATTAGAAGCATCACGCACCTCAATGAGCCTTGCATTAGAAGGGTTGCCTATACAAGAACTTAACCCTGCTCCAACACATAAAGAAAGATAGGTAGCGTTTAACAAATCTCTGGCAGGCAAGCCAAAAGAAACATTAGAAAGACCAATAGTTGTGGGCAAACCCTCTTGCGTACACCAACGAATGGTTTCAAGACACTGACGCCCTGCCTCTGCCTTAGAAGACACAGCAAGAGCCAGTACATCTACCATAAGCAGTCGACGCGGAATATGTAAGCTGTCTGCTTGCTCGAGCAACTCTTCTAAAATAGCAATACGTTCTGCAGCACGCACAGGTAGGTTACGCCCCTTGAGCGGCAATAAGATAAAGGGAGCTCCAAAATCTCGACAAAGAGGTCCTAAAAGCTCCATGCGTCCGGCTTCACCACTAATTGAGTTTACAAGAGCTGATCCGGGGCAATACGGTAAAGCTTTGCCTATGGCTGCAGCATTAGAAGAGTCTAACGATAAAGGCACCTCAAAACGCTCAGTAAGTCGCAAAATCAAATCAGGAAGAAGCTGGCTTTCATCCACAAGAGGCGCACCCACGTTTACGTCTAATATGGGGGCTCCTGCCTTAATTTGTGCATCGGCATAACGCAAGGCTAATGCAAATTCACCTGATTGAAACTCTTGAGTTAATTGTTTTTTCCCTGTGGGATTAATACGCTCACCAATAATAGCTAATGAAGCTTCTTCACCAATACGAACAATATTTGCCCGCGTTGTTAAAGTAATGCATCCTCCCCCTACTCTTGATGCTGGTTTGCGTAATGAAAGACCTGTAACTGCTTTTTTAAGTGCGGCTATATGCGCAGGGGTTGTGCCGCAGCAGCCTCCCAAAATTTGTACGCCAGCAGCGGCAAAGGCAGCCGTTTTTTGTGCAAACGTTTCTGGATCAAGGCGAAATACCGTTTCGCCATCAATGAGCTCTGGTAAACCAGCATTAGGTTCCACAAGCACAGGAACCTTGGCACATGCAAGCATCTCTTCAAGTACCGGTCCCATTTGGTCAGGCCCTGCACTACAATTGGTACCAAGAGCTGTAACTCCAAGATTATGCATGGTTTCAACAAAAATTTCCGGCGAGGTTCCGGTTAAGCTTACCCCTTCTTCAAAGGTCATAGATACCATTATAGGCAATTGGCATTCTTGACGTATGGCAACAACTGCAGCCTTAGCTTCAGCCAAATCAAATTGCGTTTCGATAAAAAATACGTCTACACCGCCTTCTAAAAGACCGCGCACTTGTTCTCTGTATGCAGCCACAAGATCCAAAGGCTCTACATCACCTAAGGGGCGCACAAAATGCCCCGTTGGCCCTAGGTTTCCGGCCACAAATACGGGTTTTTCAAGCCCACTTACACTTTGAATAGCCGCTTTTGCCGCCCTTGCCATGGCGGCATTAAAAGAAGCTACATCCACATCCTTTGGCAATTTAAATCTATTGCCACCAAAGGTGCATGTGGTGAGTACTTGCGACCCAGCCTTAACATATGCAGCGTGAATATTTTGTAAAATATCTGGTCTATCAAGGCAAAAACGCTCAGGACTTGTTCCTGCCGGTAAGCCTGCCGATTGAAGCATGGTGCCCATGGCCCCATCTAAGAGTAAAAATTCACCTGCGCCTAAGGCTTTTTGAAAATCTGACATACATCCTCACAATAAAAATATTCCCTAATAAAATTTTCTACACGCGTATAAATATATCCAGCGCAAACCCTATGCTCACAAAGACTTTTATACCGCCCATGGGTATAAATCTTCCAAAAATCATAGCAATTTAATGCTGTGCAAACGAAATATCTTGTGCTATATTTAGGCTTCCTTTGTTTCACTGCCTTGTTAATACTGATTTTTTTTAAAAAGAACAAACCTTAAACTCAAGGTTCCAAGTGGCAAAGTTTTCCTCTTATTTCCCCTCTGTCATTGAGAATATATATGAAAAAAAAACAAAAGCCTACGCAAAAAATAGCCTCAAAAACAAAAACTGAGGCAACAAAGGAAGTTCCCATCGAAATTGTGGAACCTCAAGAAGACCTTACCATGTCTGAAGATTTAGACTTAGACATGGATGATATGGCTATTGATGCTATCGACGAAGACGTCATTGATATTGACCCCTTAACAAGTTTAGACAGCATAGAAAACGCTGAGGAGCATGAGCATGATCATACTCATGACCTCCCTGCTCCTGCACGTCCTAAGAGCACAAGCCCTGCCTTTGGTCGCGATAGTTTGCATTTATATTTAAAAGAAGTAAATCGTTTTCCTATGCTTAAACCTGAAGAAGAGCAAATGCTCGCCAATCGCGTGCGCGATCATGGCGATACAGATGCTGCTTTTAGGCTTGTTTCTTCACATTTACGCCTTGTAGTGAAAATTGCCATGGACTTTCAGCGCCGCTGGATGCAAAATGTATTGGACCTTATTCAAGAAGGCAATGTGGGGCTGATGCGCGCTGTTAATAAGTTTGACCCCGATAAGGGCATTAAGTTTTCTTACTATGCAGCCTTTTGGATTAAAGCTTACATACTTAAATTCATTATGAACAATTGGCGCATGGTAAAAATTGGCACTACACAAGTACAACGCAGACTTTTTTATAACCTTAATAAAGAACGGCAAAAGCTTATTTCTCAAGGTTTTGACCCTGATGCTGCCATGCTTTCAGAAAAACTTGGCGTAAGTATTGAACAGATTCAAGAAATGGATCAACGTTTAAGCTCATCAGATATGTCATTAGATATGCAAGTTAATGATGACTCTGGTGGCGCCACACGCATGGATTTTTTGCCCTCTCTTGGCCCAGGCATAGAAGATAGCATTGCCAGTGATGAAATAGCCTCTCTTGTACAAAGACATTTGCAAACTATTTTGCCAAAACTTAACGAAAAAGAAACATATATTTTGCAAAATCGCCTACTTACAGATGAACCTGTAACCTTGCGTGAAATTGGCGAAAGGTATAATGTTACTCGTGAACGCGTACGTCAACTTGAGGCAAGGTTGTTGGAAAAATTACGCCAACACCTCACCAATGGTATTCAAGATTTTTCTGAAGAGTGGATAAATAAATAATATGATTTTATTTCGTACAGCAAAATATGGCATAGTAACCTTAGTGATATTTTCTTCACTCCTACTCCTTGGCTGTGGCGGCTGTGCGTCGCAAAAGCCTAAGGATGTATCGGCAATACCAAATTTTAATGAGCTTAATCCCAACACTAAGTCTATTTATGCTTTTTTGCTTTTTGATCAAGCCCTTCGTCAAGAAGACAGTAAGATGATCATTATAGCCTTACAAGAATTAAGTAATCATAACCCCCCGCCATCTGTATATATTGATGCTGGAATATTTTTTCTGGAAAATGACCCCAAGGCCATTATACCAATTCTTAAAAAAGCAATACAAGCACACAGTGAAGAAACATCCTTGCATTTGCTCTATGCAGAACTGTTGCAAAAAACAGGTCAAAGCAAAGAAGCCATTGCACATATTCGTAAGCTTATGGAAAAAGAGCCCACTAATATGGATGCAAAGTTAGAATTGGTACTTTTGCTTGTTAATGCTAAACAGCATACTGAAGCTGAACGCATTTTATTAGATATTCCCTCCAAGGATCGTTCTGGTTTTGTAGAATATTATCATGCAAAAGCACTTATCGGCATGAACCGCTTTGATGAAGCCTTAGGACATTTGCTTAAAGCCCTTGAAGAAATGCCTTATTTTATTGAAGGCTTGGCTGATGCCGCACGCATTTATGAAGAATTGGGAGAGTTTGAAAACGCGCGTGATTATTATGAAAAACTTCTTTTTGAAACTGGCCAAAATCCAGAAATAGCCCTCCGTATTATTTATCTTTCATTGCGCCTCAAAGAATTTGAGAAGGCACAAGAATACTTTGAACATAATGACACAGAAAACGTACCTTTTAGTGCTGCCGTAGCAAGCATGCTTGTAGAAGAGCAATATTATGATGCTGCCGAAGATATTTTACAAAAGCTCATCAGTTCTCCCGGAGCACCACAAGAGTTATTTTTTTATTTAGCTGCCATTGCCTACGAGCGTGATAAAGACCCCATTAAAGCATTGCAATATGTAGATCATGTGCAAGAAAATAATGCCAATTATGATCGTGCCCTTTTGTTGCGCATGCAATTACTTATAGAATTACAGCGCCTTGACGAAGCCCTAGAAGTTTCACGCAAAGGGCAACAATATGCAAAAAATCAAAAAGCGCGCCTTTTTGACTTTATTATGACTGAAATACGCCTACTTGCATCATTAGACCAAATGGATGAAGCCATTGATAAGGCAGAAGAACTTACCAAGCTTGCCCCAGAACATGAAGGCGCAACCTTTTTATTTGCTTCATTATTAGATCAGCATGGCGAACATGATGAAGCCTTGAGCATGATGGAAAAGATTATCAAAAAAAATCCCGACCATTATCAAGCCTTAAACTATGTTGGATACACTTTGGCAGAAAAAAGCCGCGATCTTACCCGAGCTGTTCGCCTCTTGCGCAAAGCTGTAAGCCTTTCTCCCCAAAGTGATTACATATTAGATTCTTTGGCTTGGGCTCTTTTTAGATCTGGAAACACACAAGAAGCATGGGAAATTATTCAAAAAGCCATACTTGTAAGCACCACATCTGACCCCACCATATGGGAACACTATGCTGAAATTGCGCGCAGCCTTGGTCATAAGGCTGAAGCACGCAAGGGCTATGAACAGGCTCTCACATTTAATCCTGCCAATGCCGAAAGCATAAAAAAACGCCTGACAGACCTTTAGGAGTTTTACGCAATCATGAACACATTTGTACGATTATCTATACATTTACTGCTTATTATTTTCACACTCAGCCTTGGTGCCTGCGCACAAAAAACCTCTAGCCCAAAGTCGCCCGTTTCACCAACATTGGCAGAGCATATTTGGCAAAAATACACTCAAAGCGGTAATAAAAGCTTACAATCCTTTCGCAACGAATTAAGCCTTCGTTATGGTGAACAAGGCAATACAAGACGCGTTACCGCTTTACTCTGGGGAAATAACGCCGAAGAACTACGCCTTGATGTTAATGCTGGTATCGGCGTTAACATTGCTAAAATTTATGAAGGTGCAAATAGGTTTTTGATGTTTGTTCCTCAAGAAAACACTGCATACTATCACGAGGGAACACAAAAACCACTGTTTTCTGTAGGCGTGCCCATGCCTCTTGGACTTAGCCATTTAACCCGCCTACTTGAAGGACAATACAGTAAGGTATTTGGCATGGAACATAGTGATCAAGTTGCCAATGCACATTTACAAGATATGCTTGCAAGCAACGACATTCCAGAAGGCTCCTCCGCCTTTGTATTACCTGAAGGCCCCTTTGCCGGAAAATTACTTATCGCACCTTCGGGTTTGCCCGTTTACTGGCAAGATGATGCATCAGATAATGCCCACCAAGGGTGGAGCATTCTTTTATCATACAAAGAACAAGCTACCACTCCGTATAAATTACGCATCCAGCACAAAGAATCCGGCAAACAAGCGATATTACTTGTTAAAAATAAAAATTTTCCAGAAAGCCCCTTTACGGATACACAAATGCGCCTTACTTTACCGGAAGAAGTTGCCATTTTACCCATTGAAGAACTACACCCCATGTAGTCGCATATCTTATACAAAAACAATTTTAGTCTAAAAAAGGAAAACACATGTCCACCACAATGCAAATTAATCATATCCACATAGGCTGCGATCATGCCGGTCTTGTTTTAAAAGAAACACTTAAGGCTGAACTTCTTAGTCGAGGATATCATGTAGAAGATCATGGTACAGATACCTTTGATAGCTGCGACTACCCTGACTATGCCAAAAAAGTCTGCAAGCACGTAGCTGAACAAGAAAATGTTCTTGGCATTTTAGTTTGTGGAACAGGCGTTGGCATGTCCATTATGGCCAATAGACATAAGGGCATACGAGCAGCCCTTTGTGCCAGCACCTTCCAAGCTAAGGCTACCCGTGAACATAATGATGCAAACATACTATGCCTTGGCGAAAGAGTAACAGGGCAAGGTGTTGCCTTAGAAATTTTGGACGTATTTTTAAATACCCCCTTTGCTGGCGGGCGACATGAACGCCGTATAGCTCATTTTGATGCCCAATAGACTATTCTTTTGAGAGTTTTTCATGCAATTATATAATACCTTACATCGTAAAAAAGAACCCTTTGTACCTGTGCAAGAAGGGAAGATAACCATGTATGTCTGTGGCATTACAGCCTATGACTACTGCCATATTGGACATGCACGTTCAGCGCTTGTCTTTGATGTTATGGTGCGCTATTTTCGTCATTTAGGCTATGAAGTCACCTTTGTACGCAACTTCACCGATGTAGATGATAAAATTATCAATCGAGCAAACGATGAAGGTTTACAATGGCAGGATGTGGCTAATACATACATTCACGCTTTTCATGAAGATATGGATCGCCTTGGCGTAATACGAGCAGATCAAGAACCATACGCCACAGATTACATTGATGAAATGCAAGCAATGTGTCAAAAGCTTATCGACGACGGCAAAGCATATGCAACCCCTTCCGGCGATGTATACTTTAGAGTACGTTCCTATGCGCCCTACGGCAAACTTTCTGGCCGCACACTTGATGATTTACAAGTAGGTGCCCGTGTAACACCAGGAGAAGAAAAGGAAGATCCATTAGATTTTGCTCTTTGGAAAGGTGCAAAACCTGGCGAGCCTTTTTGGCAAAGCCCATGGGGTAAGGGACGCCCAGGCTGGCACATTGAATGCTCTGCCATGAGCGCAGATTATCTTCCTTTAGATATTCATGGCGGCGGGCAAGACCTTATTTTTCCGCATCATGAAAATGAAATTGCACAAAGTGAGGCATATGCCTGCAAGACCTTGGCTAATTATTGGGTTCACAATGGTTTTGTACAAGTTGACGCGGAAAAAATGTCTAAATCATTAGGCAATTTTAAAACTATTCGCGACATTTTAGAAAATTATCTACCGCAAACCCTACGTTTTTTCCTTCTTGGCAAGCATTACCGTAGCCCCATTGACTTTACCCATGACAGCATGGATGAAGCAGAACGCGGGCAAAAGCGTGTATTTCAATGCCTTGCTGATGTAGAGCACGCTCTTACGCGAGAAAAATGGAAAAAAAGCCCCTTTGCAAACGAATATACCCAAGAAATGGACTCCATTGAAAAAGCATTAGAAAGCGCCATGGATGATGACATCAATAGCGCCGCGGCTCTTGGACATATATTTGCTTTAGTTAGACTTATTAACCGCGCCCTTGAAGATAAAAACGCACGCGCCTCGGAGGGCATGCAAGAATTTTTATATCACTGTAAAAAAATTATTGCTACTTGGGGTAGTGTTCTAGGTTTATTTGAACAAAACCCACAGGAGTTTTTACTCACCCTACGTAGTATGCAAGCCCAGCGTAAAGGTATTGATGTACAAAAAATAGAAGAACTTATGGCTAAACGCCAACAGGCTCGACAAAATAAAGACTTTGCTCAGTCAGATGCCCTGCGTGACACATTAGCAACTATGGGTGTAGAATTACGCGATACGCCAAGCGGTGCCATTTGGGATATGGCATAATTTTTATGCATAGTGGCTATTGAGGTGCTTTGCACAAAAGGCCTTCAATAGCCACATACCTTTTATACCACTAGCCAAATACACCTTCATAAAAATACCACAAGCGCCATGCGCCGCAATGCTACACCCCATAAACACGCACCTTGAGTAAAGTATATGTGCATTGCACAAAGAAAGATGAGGTTTGCCATGTATATAGCACTCCCCCAAACAATAAAAATCGTCAAATATAAATGCGTGACGTATATACTGCTCTTTTGCCTATTTTTTATGCATGCCTTTGCAGTGCCTGCCAATGCCTTTTTAGGTTTTGGAGAATTTGGCATTAAGGACGAAAAGGAAATGGGGCACAAATTTGAAGTCTTGGTACGTTCACAATTGCCCTTAGTAGAAGATCCTGAAGTACGCCTATACATAGAAGGACTTGTAAAAAAAATAAGCAAAGTCATCCCCCCCCAGCCATTTACCTTTTCGTCTGGGGTTATCTTGCATAATGCCCTTAATGCCTTTGCTGTTCCGGGAGGGCATATTTTTGTTTTTACTGGGCTTATAATGCAGCTTGAAAACGAAGCGGAACTTGCAGGCATTATTGCTCATGAAATGGCCCATGTTACGCAACGTCACGTAGCTTCACGCATTGAACGAGGCAAATACTTAACCCTTGCTTCCCTGCTTGTGGCCATAGCCGGCATTGCTGCTGGAGGTGCAGGAGGCGGAGCCCTTGCTGCAGGTGCTATTGGTGCCGGTCAATCGGCCATGCTTAATTATAGCCGCCTTGACGAAAACGAAGCTGACGACATTGGGTATCAATACCTTGTGGCAGCAGGATACCCTCCCATGGGTATGGCTGGAGGCTTTGAAAAAATACGTAGCAAAAGTTTTATGAGCGGTGGCGGTAACATTCCCACCTATCTTTCAACTCACCCAGAACTAGGAGCGCGTATCACCAGCGTTATGGCTAAGGCGCAATCCGGGCCACAAAAGCTTAACGCCCGTAAGGTAGATAATAGGCAGTTCAAAAGGGTACAAACACTCCTTTGGGGCAGATACGGTACCCCGCAGGCTGCTCATCATCGCTTTAATGCAGATAAAAGTCCCCTAGCGCATATGGGGCAAGGGATGGTATATGCAAGAGAGCATAAAATACCAGAAGCTACCGCGGCCTTTGCACTGGCAGTACAACAAGCCCCCAAAGACTCCCTTGTGCTCAGAGAGGCAGGAATTTTTCATTATCGAAAAGGCGATACTAGCAAAGCCGAAACATTACTTACCACAGCCATGCACCTTGATTCACGAGATTATATGGCTCAATTTTTCTATGCTCGCCTCTTGGATGAAACAGGAAGAGCGCACCAAGCTCAGCCATATTATATAGAAGTATTACGCATCCTACCTCAAGATCAAGAAGTGCATGCAGCGTATGCTCGCTCTCTCGGACGCAGTGGACAAGAATTTGCGGCGTATTTACACTTAGCTTACAGTTCCTTATATGCCAATAATAAAAGCAAAACAAAACAATATTTTGAAAAAGCTCAAAGCCTTGTACAATCTTCTGCTCATAAATCTCAACTGCAACGCTTTGAGACACAATATAAAGAACGCAAAGAAATTTGGGACGAGGGATTATAAAAAATGGTATTTGTGTAGTCTAACATAAAGAGTCCTGCACAAGTACTTTTTCAGTATAATTTTGTGAAAATAGTAAAAAAGTTTTCAAAACAAAAAATTTACAGTGCAGGCCTAAAAGGCACGAAAATCAATCGCTTAACGGCGCAAGTAAATTGCGCCTACTCTTGATTTATCGCCACAAAAAATACCTATACAAAAAGCGATACAAAAAAACATTACCGTTAACAAGATAACATACTACAAACAAAGGATATATTATGGATGCACACGCAACTACTATTTTAGCTGTTCGCCACAATGGACAAGTAGCCATGGGCGGCGATGGGCAGGTAACTCTTGGGCAAAGCATCGTTATGAAACACGGAGCATGTAAACTCCGTAGACTATATAAAGGCAACATTCTAGCAGGCTTTGCCGGCGCCACCGCTGATGCCTTTACGCTGTTTGAATTATTTGAAGCCAAATTAGAAGGAGTGCGCGGTAACCTTGCTCGTGCCGCTGTAGAGCTTGCTAAAGATTGGCGCAAAGATAAATATTTACGGCGTCTTGAAGCAATGTTACTCCTTGCTGATGCCGAACACATTCTCGTACTTTCTGGCACAGGTGACGTTATTGAACCAGATGATGGAGTAGCTGCCATCGGCAGTGGAGGAGCATATGCGCTTTCTGCAGCTCGAGCACTAGTGCGCCATAGTGAGAATCAAAGTGCAGAAGATATCGTACGCCATTCTATGAATATTGCAGCTGAAATTTGCGTTTTCACTAATACAAATCTGAGCTTAGAAGTATTATAATTGGCACTAACAATACGCTATACTACCATTATTTGGACATAGGCATGCAGAAAAAATACCTAGCAGGTTGTAAAATAAATTTAGGATTATCCATTACTGGCGTAAGAGAAGATGGGTATCATACACTTGATTCACTTTTTTGGCCTTTGCAGCACCCACATGATATTTTAGTGTTTACGCTAAATGATACCAATCAGATATGTGTAACGTGTACTGAAAACGGCATTGATTTGAAAAACAATACTCTTACCAAGGCCTATACAGCTTTTCACCAACAAGGAGGAAAAGCGCCAGGAGTTCACGTAGAGCTTATCAAAAACATTCCCCACGGAGCTGGACTTGGCGGTGGAAGTAGTGATGCTGCATGCACTTTGCAATGGTTAAATACGCATGCAACAACCCCCCTTTCACCAGAAAAATTGCACTTGGCGGCACTTACTGTTGGCGCAGACGTACCTTTTTTTCTTTACAATAAACCTGCACAAATTCAAGGCATTGGGGAAATTATTACTCCTGCAAGCCAAAACAGCATACAATTATTCCAAAACAAACATGCAGTGCTAGTATGCCCAAAAGTAAACATTTCAACACCTTGGGCATATGCAGCATTTGACCAAGAAAAAAATACACTTTTTACAAATCAATGCTTGACAAAGAAGGAACACAAGGATAAACACGAACTCGCTTGTGTAACAAGACTTAATGCATGCTTACTACAAGGACTTATAAATGATTTTGAGCCTGTGATTTTTGCAAAACATACGATTTTGCAAGAGCTAAAAGAAAGTATGTATGCACATGGTGCTTTTGTAGCTTGTATGAGTGGTAGCGGTTCGACAATTTTTGGACTTTTCCACGAAGAAAAAATTGCAAAAGCAGCCGCAAAAAGCTTGACAAACACAGGCAATAAAGTGTTTACTGCAACACTGTAATGCAGGGGTGTCGCCAAGAGGTAAGGCAACTGGTTTTGGTCCAGTCATTCGAGGGTTCAATCCCTTCCGCCCCTGCCATTTTTATTCCCTATGCTCCATGCGCCATAGCGCAGCATGCAAAGGCAAGCCATGTTTAATGATCTTAGAATTGTCACCGGTTCCGCTAACCCCGAATTAGCAAAGGCCATTTGCGACCATTTAGGTTGTCAATTAACGCCTTCACTTACCACTACCTTTAGTGATGGTGAAGTTCGCATCGAAATTGGTGATAACATTCGCGGCGACGATGTATTCATCGTACAGCCCACTTGTGCTCCTGTTAACGACACAGTCATGGAATTGTGTTTGATGCTAGATGCACTTAAGCGTGCAAGTGCTGCTCGTATTACGGCAGTAGTGCCATATTATGGTTACGCACGCCAAGACCGTAAGGTAAGCCCTCGTGCGCCCATAAGCGCCAAGGTACTTGCAGATTTTTTTCAAGTGGCCGGTGCGCAGCGCATGGTTACAATTGATCTGCATGCAGGTCAAATACAAGGATTTTTCGATTGTCCTGTGGACAATCTTTTTTGCGTTCCTGTGATGCTTGAGCATTTGCGTCAGTATCCACAGGAAGAAATTGTTGTAGTTTCTCCTGATGCAGGGGGCGTGGAAAGAGCTAGAGCATATGCCAAAAGGCTCAATGCCGGCCTTGCCATTATCGACAAGCGTCGCGACACGCCAAATCAGGCACAAGCTATGCATGTTATTGGTTCTGTAGAAGGAAAAATTGCCATCATAGTAGATGATATGATTGACACCGCAGGCACCTTATGCGCTGGAGCTGAGGTTCTTATGAAAAATGGTGCGCGCGAAGTTGTTGCTTGTGCAGCGCATGGTGTTCTTTCAGGTCCTGCTATTGATAGAATTAATGCAACAGAAGAATTGGGTAAGGTTATTGTCACAGACACTATCCCCTTACAAGATAAATTAGTGCGTTGTCCCAAATTGCAAAAGGCCTCAGTGGCTTCTTTGCTTGGAAAAACCATACATAATATTCATACCGGTTCTTCTGTCAGCGTTCTTTTTGTATAAACGTAAACACGTTATCACATGTACCGCATATGCGGATGATATTTAAGGAGACGAACATGTCCACTGAAAAAATTTTGAACGTTCAAAAGCGCGACGGTCTTGGTAAAGGCCCCAATCGCCGTCTCCGCGCAGAGAAAATGGTTCCCGGTGTTTTTTATTCTGCCAAGGGCGAAAACATAGCTGTGCAGATTCCTGCTCTTCCTCTTGAAAAAATGTTTTCAGAAATGGGTCGCACAACAGTATTTTCTCTTGAAATTGCTGATGGAGACAAAAAAGAAGTCCATCCGGTTATGATTTGGCAAACTCAAATGCATCCATATAAAAATGCCTTTACTCATGTTGACTTCTACGGTGTAGATCTTGAAAAGCCCGTAAAGGTTAATGTTGGTATCGAATTTGTTGGTACTTCACAAGGTGTTAAGCTTGGCGGCAAAATGGAAACCTATCGTGACCGCATCAGACTTAGCGCCAAACCTCAAGATATGCCTAAAAAGATTACCATTGATGTAACCGAAATGGGATTAAATTCTTCTGTTCGCGCCGCTGACCTTCCACTTCCTGAAGGCGTAGAAGCATTATATGACCAAAACTTTGCTATTGTATCTATCATCTCTAAGGTGAAGGATGCTGAAGGCGAAGAAAACCAAGGCTAAGTATCTTACCCCTGTTTACTCGTTGAATCGCAGCCGGCCTCCTAAGGGGTCGGCTGTTTTTTATAGGAAAAAGTTATGACCACTTTTCCAAAATTTCACAACGTTACTATAGCTTCACAAGAATCTTCCATAACTCTAAGCATTCTTAAGGCACATCCACGCGCCACAACTATTCTTTTTTATCCCGGAACCATGGCATCACCCTTTATGTATCCGGAACTTCTTAAGCATTTACATGCCATGGGATGCAATGTGATTGGTATACATTTACAAGGCCATGGCCTTAGCCCAAGTAATAATCGTGCATTTACCATGGAAGATCTGATTCAAAATGGTCGTGACGCTGAAGCATATGCACTGCAAGAATTTTCTGGCCCCTTGGTTCTTTGCGGGCATAGCCAAGGGGGAATACTCACCTTGGCTCATTGCCTTAAAACAACATCCATTGCTGCAGCCTTTCCTATTTGCACCCTTATGCCGCAAATGGCTAATGCCGGAACAGTGACACGTCTAAAAAATTTCTTGCACTTCAAAGAGCCTTTTATTAAAGCACTTACGTGTTTAGCTAACGTTGCACCGCGAATGCCCATGACTTTTTTAGCCTACCTTGAACTAGGCAAAATCTTGGAAAATTCTTATAAAGTTGTAGCTCCACGAAGTCAGTGTAGAAATACCTATCCATTGCGATTTATTCATAGCCTTTTTACTATGGACCTTCATAAAGCCAGTGAAGATGGTACTATCACATGCCCATTTTTTCTGCTAACTGCTAAAAACGACACCCTCTTCCCCCTTGCACTTATGGAAGAAACTCTCGGTGCCATTAAAGCACCATACAAAAAGCTTATTCAGATACACGGCGGGGGTCATCTTTGTGCTGTGAGTAAAGTTTATGCTCAGCATATTGCAGCGCATATTACTGCACATTGCGCAGGGCTCGGCTTACCGTTATATACAAAAAATACGAAGGAATATTATGGACTATAAAGGAATCTTAGTAGGCCTTGGAAATCCAGGAAAGCAGTACATAGGCACTCGACATAACTTAGGCTTTGCACTTATAGACCACATACTTCATATGGCTGAGATACATGGACGTATGGAGAGCCTTTCAGGTAATAAGTTTTCTTGTGAGCTTTGGCGTTGTACCCTTGGAAATGAAAAGGGGTGGTGGCTAGCAGCAAAACCTACAACATTCATGAACCTTAGCGGGCAATGCGTACAACCATTACTTGCATGGCACAAATTACAACCTGCACATTTGATTGTGCTTCATGATGAATTAGACCTTGCCCCTGGCCTTTTACGCTTTAAAACAGGAGGCGGCAATGCTGGGCATAATGGCTTAAAATCTATTACACAGCAATTAGGCACGCCAGAATTTCACCGCTTACGCCTTGGCATTGGTAGGCCACCTAGAGCAGAGACTGGCGGTGATGTTTCAGGTTGGGTGCTAAGCAAACCTCAAGAGCAAGATCTAAAAGCCATGAATGCATGTTTGGACCATGCAATGACTGCATTAGATATATTTGCTAAAGAAGGTACAAAGGCTGCAGCTAGTTTTGCGCTAACTGTGCGATGATAGTGTCAATTGTAAAATTAGTCGACACTGAATAATACACTACTCTTTGAAATAGCTATCTTTTATATATAAGTTCCATAAAAAATCACCAGAAACACAAGCATGAAATGCGCGTTTTTGGCAATTTTCCTAGGTTGCTCCTGTTTTTCACGTGTTGACTAACAAAATTTTTCTGTAAGAAAAATTTTGCGCGCCGTAAAATTTTGTTAGTCAATATGCTTTGAACTCAGACTAAACAGCTTTTATGCCCAAAAAAAGCATATTCATAATATTTTTTCATAAAATCAGAAAAAAAGCACGTAATTTTGCCTTATTTACATTATCACAGTATTTTCTAAAGTTTTTCTAGAAACAAGTAAACATACATAATTACTGCGAAAAGATTTTTTTAATTATATCATACAAATACACTAGACAAGACTAAAGCAGTGATTACTTTTTATATATCGGATTAAGTTTTCAACTACCTTTGTTTCCTCTAAAATTGTGAGGTGCGCTGTGTTTCAAGCTAATGAGCTTGTAGTTTATCCTGCGCAAGGCGTAGGTAAAATCGAACGCATAGATCAGCAAGAGGTTGGTGGAGCGCATTGTGAATTTTACATTGTACGCATAATATCAAATAACATCACCTTAATGGTACCTGTGCAAAATGCAAAAAATGTTGGGTTGCGTCCTTTAAGTGACAATGTGAAGGCCAAAGAAATTTTAAAACTCCTCTGTAACCATGACCATAAAAATGTGCATACAGGTCAAAATTGGAATAGGCGTTATAGAGAATACACCGAAAAACTTAAAAGCGTTAATCTGCTAGAAGTAGCTAATGTTGTGCGTGAGTTACTTCTCATTGGTAAGAACAAAGAACTCTCTTTTGGTGAGCGCAGGCTTCTTGAACAAGCCATGCAACTCATTACAGGTGAGCTTGCAGAAATTTTGCAAAAAGACGAGCAAAGTTTACGTCAGGACATTCTCGCATACTATCCCCCGCAGCA
>CAYJOQ010000011.1:18196-26242 GCA_964371825.1 uncultured Desulfovibrionaceae bacterium | reverse complement strand
TGGCTAGCGCCAGTGCTCCAAAAAACTCCGCACAATGAATTGTGCAGGAGTCTTATATTGTGGATAATTTTGTTTTTTGTCAGTCTTCGTGTGAAAAACTGCTTCTTTGTATGACAAGATCAGCAGAAATTCACATTCCATGTTCGTGCTTATGGTGATTATTTTATTGCTTTTTAGTTATAAAAAATTAATATTTCAAAAAACTTATTTGTTTTTCATTGTCGAGTATTTTCACTTAGGCTGTTCAAAAAGTGTAAGGTAGTTAGCACTGAAAAACTATGCAGATTATTGTAATTACAGGCACTCACACCTTAAGATGTTACAGAAAATTTGCCGAAAACAAAGCATGTAATGCAACTTTTAGGCAATTTTTCGACACTATCGCACCTATTTTTCACGTGTTGGTTAACGAAATTTTTCTGTAAGAAAAGTTTTGCGTGCCCTAAAATGAGCCAGATAAGGATGTTTATGTTTAAAAATGTTTATGCAAGAAAGCGTGTGCTCATCACCGGTCATATGGGCTTTACCGGTGCTTGGCTAAGTGCTTGGTTACTGTCGCTTGGGGCTGAAGTAATGGGCTTTTCTTATGATATTCCCACATCTACGTCTATGTTTTCAGCCCTTGATCTTGAAAAACATAGTATTCATATGCACGGCGATGTGCGTGATAAAGAAAAAATGCATAAGGCTATTCAAGAATTTGCGCCGCAGTGTGTTTTTCACATTGCAAGGCAGTCTTGTGGACAAAGTACGCATGAGCAACCCTTAGATATATTTGAGCGCACTGCCATAGGCACGCTCACTGTTCTTGAAGTAGTGCGGCAATTACCCTGCGTTCAGGCATTGGTATGTATTGGTAGTGATGCCTGCTATGCAGGTAATGAGTGGGTTTATGGCTATAGAGAAGAAGATCCACTTGGTGGTACAAGCATATATAATGCTTCAATGGCTTGTACAGAAATAATGACTCACGCATATATGCACCAATATTTTTTGCAAAATCCTCAGGGGCCTGCTTGCGCTATGGCTCGTGCTGGTCATGTTATGGGCGGTGGTGATTTTGCAGAGGGAAGTATTATTGCAGATTGTGCTAACGCGTATTCTAAGGGTGAGCCGGTACATATACGTATGCCCAAGGCTATACGTGCTTGGCAGCATATTTTGGACCCTCTTTCGGGGTATTTGTGGCTTGGAGCCAATTTGCTGTTACAAAAACATGAACCGCATGATTTGCGCGGACAAGCGTATAACTTTGGTCCGGCTTCGCACACGGCTATTACGGTAGCAGAGATGGTACAGGCTCTTGGTTTGCATTGGCCAAATTTTGTATGCACGCACGATGAAGCTTTGGTAACTGCTGAAATTACAGAAAAGTATGCTCAAGGGCGAAAATTGTGCTGTGACAAAGCCTTGGCGCATTTACAATGGCGCGCTGTATATGACTTTGAAGAAAGCCTTCGAGCCACTGCGGAGTGGTATAGGGCTTTTTATCATGGTATGCAGCAGAGTAAGTGTGCAGAAGAAAAATCTTTTATGCTACGTTTTACTATGGGGCAAATTGGTGCGTATTGTACTATGGCAGAGCATAGAGAGCTTGCTTGGGTGGCGGGAGAATAAAAATTTATATATACAAACACGTATTTTTTGCATGTGTACGTGCAAAAAAGGTTATCAAATACCTTACATGATACGCAATGCAAGGAATTTGATAACCTTTATTTATGATGTATCTTTTTTATCGTTATAAAAAATTTTAGTGCCCGCCAGCCACAAGACCAGAAGCTGCTAAGGTTAAAACGATAACTTCAATAACAGCAATAGTGCCCATAAGCTTATCGTTGACTGCAAAAAAATCTAGAGCCAACTTAATATAGCAAAATATAGTTACGCCAGCGAGAATGGCAATGCCAATAAAGTTAGCAAAGTCGCCTGTGGCTAAAAGATTAACCCAGCCCCAACCAGTAGGAACATTATGTAGCTTATTAAACTCAGCTGAGCTTAAGTGCCATGTTTTTTCAAGTTCCACTACTGGAATGTGTGCAGGAGCTATGGAAAAGCCAAAGGCATACATAGTAAAAGTTATGAGCAAAGCTGCAAAACCTAACAGAGAACCATAATGTAAGAGCGTTGCGTAATTTAATTGCGCAGGAGACGCTTCGACAGAGATATTTTTTTGTTCCATTGTGTCCTCCTAAATCCTATTGAAAGCCTTTAAGTAGGGCTTGAATACCGGCAAAGAAAAGAACCGCAAGTACCATATAGCGAATAAATTTGGGGTTTGCTATGGCAAGTAAACGTACTCCAACAACCGAGCCTGCCATAAGTCCCACTATGGAAGGTACTGCAATCATGGGAAGCACGGCCCCATTGTTCATATACACCCACGCAGCGGAGGTATCAGCAATAGAAAGTAGGAATTTAGATGTACCCACAGAAACCTTTAAAGGCACACCCATGAGCAAGTTGAGCACAGGTATATTTGCCCAGCCTGCGCCAAGGCCAAACATGCCGGCCATGATACCGATGATGATAAAAAGCAAGATTCCTTGTAAGGTGCGATGGGTTTTCCATTCTATGACGCTATTGGTGCTAGGCTCAAGGAAAGCCCCTTGCATACCAAAGGCAACGCCTATGGCATCTTGCGTGGTAACCACAGGAATAACAGAGTTTTTAGCCAGTAATAAAAGAACAGCAATGCCTAAGATTGTTACACCAAGACAAATTTGTACAATGTGTGCAGGTAAGGCAAGGCCAATCATGGCGCCAATAATAGAAAATGTTGATGCCACAAGGGCTACAGGCAAGGCCAAACGCAGGCTAGCTAAATTGCGTCTGAGCAGCCCCGGGCCGGCAGCAAGAGCACCTGCAAGGGCCACCATAAGGCCGGCACCACGCACAAAGTCAAGGTGAAATGGGAAAAATCCGCTGACTAGTGGAACAAATAATACGCCCCCACCAACGCCAGCAAGCACGGCAATAATGCCAAGCACAAAGCAAAAGACTAATAAAACCAAAGGCCAAAACCACCAAGCCATTGTGCTGCCTGTGGCGGCAGTGGCAGCAGCTTGCATGTCAGGTGCTGCTGCGCTTGCGGCAGGTTCAGCAGCTAGTGCCAAACTACACAAGCTAAGCATAACCATTGCCAGCATCGTCAAAATTTTACCAAATTTCATGTTTCCCCCTTTAGAATGTGCCTAAGGTTTGTACTGCAAAGTATACGGTAACCTTTTGTAAGTGTTATAAAACATTGCTTAAGGCTATGAGAACAATAGACATATATTAAAGTTTGAGAAAAAAAGAACTATAAGGGAATACTCCAATAAAAAGTTTTTTTTTAAGGAATTACCTTATTGTACAAAAAAAAGTGCAGCAATGCAACATAAGACTCTTGCATACTTCATTCTAGGGTATTTTGGGGGATATTAGGGCAAGCATGACCAGTAAAAATATACATACAGAGTACTTACTGGCTACATAGTTTTTTGTTTTTAATAGTATTATATGTTGTAGCTGTATACGAAAAATTTTATGTGCATGTTTTTTGCGCTAAGCTTGTATTAAATTTGCACTAAGCCATGTCTTATGGCCAGCTTAGTTAATTCACTAAGGCTTGTGACATGAAGTTTATTAAAGAGGTTATATTTATGGCTTTCAACTGTTTTAGGACTAATATGTAATTCTTCGGCAATGTTTTTCATATTATTACCGTCGGCAAGGAGGATAAAAATTTCTTTTTCACGTGTAGAAAGGTTACTGATACTTTGCGTGGGGGAATTTTTTTGGGTTGTGCGCATAAGGCTGATAATGGCGCCGCTAGGGTCATGCCCGCTAAAAAATACTTCACCTAAGCAAAGGGTATTTATGGCTTGCAAGAGTATGTTTGGTGGATCTTTTTTAAGTACAAAACCTGCCATACCAAGGTGAATAAGTTCAAATAAATATCGCTGATCTGTATGGCTTGTATAGATGCACACGCGGCATTCAGGAGCAATTTTTTTTAGTATAGGGATGATATTTCTCGCATGCATATCTGGTAATTCTATTTCCATAATGCAAATGTGTGGCTTTTGTCTGGTGATTTCTTGTATGCCTTTTTGCCCAGTGTTTGTCATGCCAACTATACGTATGTGGGGATTTGGTGAAAGAAAGGAGCGTAACCCTTCCATAAGCAAAGGGTGCTCATCCATAAATAAAATATTGTGTTTATTCATATATGTTTTTACCTTTGCGCAAGAATATTTAGCAGGTACTCTGTTAGGGGCTTAGCGTATTTTTTGACAATGTATAAGACCGTCCATCACAACCAAGGGGCGAACGCGAACAATGCCACTTTGTGGTGTAGGTAAAAAAACGCGACAGGGGGCATAATGGGCATCAACACCCTTGTATGCTTTTGCACCTTTTAAGTGCTTGAGCTTTTTGTGGTCAGATAAAGAGTGTAGTGAGCATTTTTCTGTTTCTTCACCGGGGGCAGAAGTATCGAGAATAAGCGATAATTCCGCCTGTTCAGTGATTTTTTGTAAGAAAATATGTGTTTGTTCTTCTACTTGTGCGCGTATTTGTGCGGCTCTTTCTTGGCGTAATTGTTTAGGGATTTGCATGGCAAAATTTGCTGCTGCTGTGCCTGGGCGTTGCGAATAGGGAAATACATGGGCATAAGTAAGGTTAAGTTCACTCACCATATGCATTGTTGCTTGTACATCTTCTTCTGTTTCACCCGGAAAGCCCATGAGAATGTCAGCCCCAAGGCCCATAGTAGACCAATGTTTACGTAAGGTTGCTATGTTGTTTATAAGTGCATCAAGCGCATAGTGTCCGCGTCCCATTCGTCGTAAAATTTGCGCACTGCCATGTTGTAAACTTAAATGTATGTGGGGGCAGAGCATAGTGCTTGAGCTTAGCATATCAAGGCCTTGTGTGGTGAGCTGGCTTGGCTCTAGTGAAGAAATTCTAAAACGGGCCTTGTGTGCAAACTCAGATGCAAATTCTTTGTGTAGGATGTGTACGAGCTCCCAAAAATTTTGCGGTTCATGAGCATGTTTTTCACGTCCATAATGATGTAAATTTATACCCGAAAGTATAATTTCGCCATGGCCAGCCTCAAGTAATTGACGTGCTTCACTAAGTATTTCTTTATGGGGGCGGCTTTGGCTTTTGCCACGCACAAGAGGAACTATACAATACGTACAGCCATGAGAACAGCCATCTTGTACCTTAAGTACAGGGCGAGACCTTTGAAATGTCTTGATGGAAAATCCATCTTGACCAAAGGGCTTGGCAGTAGAAAAAATATTTGTAGCATTATTTTTACTGTGTTCTTCATAAAGATCTAAAGGGCTTGTAATTTCAGGTGATTCATTGCTAGGCCTTTGTTGATGCAAACAATGAGGTAGGCTGAAGGGAGTAGTACGCAAAAGGCTTTTACTTTGTGCAGGCATAAGCATGTGGTACACATACTCTTGCTGCATTTCTTTTAACGTTTTTGCCACAAGTAAGGCCGCGCAGCCTGTTAAAATGGTAAGAGCGTTTTTGCGTGTTTGTTGCGCCCTATGTAAGCGATACAAAGCATTTCGTGTATCTCGTTCGCCTTTCGCAGTAATGGCGCACGAATTGACAAGTGCCACGTGCGCCATGCTTGCATCATGTACTTCTATACCACCAAGGGCTGTCCATGCCTCACGGATGGATTGACTTTCATATTGATTTACTTTGCAGCCAAGCGTAGTAATATGGAATGTCCATGGTGTATCTTGGGGCATGAGAGTCGTTACTTGGCTAATCGTTTACTGCCGAGAAATTGGATAGAAATAATTTCGTAGGTTACGCGGCCGCGTGGAATATCAACGCTGACTTCGTCACCTTCTTCTTTACCAAGCAGTGCTTTACCCACAGGCGAAAGAACAGAAATAGAGCCTGTAGCAAAGTCTGCTTCATCTGGACCAAGCAAGGTGAAGAATTTGACTTCACTTGTATCCACATCTTCAACTTCAACCGTAGCACCAAATACAATTTTGTCGTTGGTAAGGCTATCAAGATCTATGATTTGGAATTGACCCATGCGTGATTCAATATACGTTATGCGAGCTTCGGTCATGCCTTGACGCTCACGTGCTGCGTCATAGCCAGCATTTTCACGCAAATCACCTTCTTCTCGAGCCTCTTTAATGGCTTGAATAATAATGGGTCTTTCACTTTTTAGACGCTCTAACTCTTGCTCGAGTGCGGCAAATCCTTCTTTAGAAATGGGGATGCTCATAATATCTGCCTTTTAATGGAATAAGAAAAAAGTACGCCCACTGGTCACAAACCATTGCAGAGCGTACGCATAAAGTAAAAAACTACTAAAAAAAACTCTATGCCATGAGAGGGCATGGGTCAAGAAAATTTTGTGATAGAAGCTTGCATATTGTTTGTCTAGCGGCTATGTTGCTCGGATGAATTTTATTGCAAAACCTTGAGAAAAAGTACTATGAAACAATACTTACGTTATATTGGGCCTGTTCTTATCAGCTGTATTTTTGTAGGGGCTGTGTATCTACTGTATCATAAACTCAAAGCCTATAGCATTGAACAAATACGTGAGAGCTTATCACAAATACCGCAGTGGCGCATTTGGGCCTCTGTAGGGCTTATGATTGTTAACTATCTTATTTTAATAGGTTATGACTGGCTTGCTCTTGTAGCAATAAAAAAACCCTTACCATTACAACGCACGGCTCTTGTTTCCTTTATTGGACAAGCGGTGAGCTATAATTTTGGCGCATTACTTGGGGGTACAACTGTACGGTATCGCTTTTATGCCTCTTGGGGATTTTCTTTACACGATATTGTGCGTTTAGTTCTTATGCTTGCGGTAACTTTTTGGGTGGGGGCACTTGGTCTTTGTGGCCTTGCCTTTATTATAGCACCCCCTGAAATACCTTTAGAATTGCTTAATAAAATGCCTATTAAAGATGTGCGCATTTTAGGAGCATTGCTCCTTGGTGTTACTCTTGTATATTTTGTAGCTTGCCACTTTGTGCGTAAGCCCATACAGGTGTTTGGTAAAGAATTTGAATTTCCAAAATTAAAAATTGCTCTCTTGCAAGCCTTAGTGGCTGGCATAGACCTTATTGTTGCTGCTGGTTGCATGTATGTATTATTACCGGGAGACCTTGGTATTAGTTTTGTAAATTTCTTGCCCAGTTATCTTATGGCTCAAGTAGCTGTTGTGCTTACGCATGTTCCCGGTGGTGTGGGTGTTTTTGAACTTGTTATCTTGCACTTAACGCATACCCCGCGTGAACAAGTGGTTATTGCAGCCGTATTATGCTTTCGTATTATTTACTTTATATTACCTGTGCTTGCAGCGGCGCTTTTTCTTGCCATTTATGAAGCACGGCAAAACAAAGCCGCTCTTCGTGATGCTGGTCGCTGGGTTTCAGTTTTTTCTCCAAGTATTAATGCGTGGGCAACGTTTTGTGCCGGTCTTATTTTATTAGTGGTGACGGTATTGCCTGTGTGGAGTCACGATCATGTATTTCACGTGGTGGATTGGGGAGGCTCAGTTTCATTATTGCTCCACTGGCTTTGTGCTTTTTCTGGTGCTGTATTGCTCTTTTTGTCATGTGGTTTAGAAATGCGCCAGGTGCGTGCTTGGTATTTGAGTTTATTTTTCTTAAGCCTTGGGCTTGTGTGCGCCCTTCTTAAGGGTGTGAATATTTTGGCTGCACTAATGATTTTCTTAGTGTTATTAGCTGTGTTCTTAGGTAGTAAGCGCTTTTATCGAAAGTCCATATTTTGGCAACATCCCATGCCCTTACGTTGGGTAGCTGCATCTTGGCTTGTATTGCTAGGATGCCTTGGTCTTGCATACTTGTTATTTGAACGCCAAAACGAAAATCTGTTACACAAATTGGGGCCAGAGATTGACGCTTCATTTAACTTCTATGCTATCTTGAGTGTATATTTTGTAATTGCAATAATTTGGATTTGGCGTATTACCCAAAGAGTTAAGTATAAAAAACAAACCTAGTTCAAATGCTATAGGCTAGTTTTTTAACGTGA
>CAYJOQ010000011.1:0-18096 GCA_964371825.1 uncultured Desulfovibrionaceae bacterium | reverse complement strand
AAAAAGCATTGAGATAATTATTTTTTGTAGCTCAAGTGCAATAAAATCACCAGAAATAAGGGCATGGAATGCACATTTCTGGTGATTTTTGTTATTCAAAGAGTCTGTTTTTCACGTTTTGTATATGTTTTTGCCATATATTTACCTTACAGCTGAAGCGGTCACGTCAGTAAGGTATTTTCGTTGTGTATGGTGAGAATGTTATTGGGTGGCATTTTTTGCAAGAGCTTGTAAAAGACCTTGCATTTTTTGCAAAACGTTATGATCGCTTTGTACACCATAGGGAGCAAAGGTTGTGGCTAAGTCTTCATAGCTTACGCTAACCTTACCGTTTTTATCTTGTGATATAAGTACTTTTAAAGGTAAATCCATTCCAATGCCCGGAAATTCTTGCATGAGTTTTGTGCCTACTAAGGGGCTACCAAATACAATAACTGTTGTTGGGGCAAGATTAAGCTGTACATCTTGAGCATTTTTTGCATGATCAAATTCTGCAAAAATGCTTAAACCTTTACTTTTTATAAAGGATACTGCCTTTGTGTATACTGTAGTAAAATCTGCATTTGAAGAAACTACATGTATGCCCTTATTACGTGCATCAGCAAGGCTCTCACTGCTCATGGCGGTAATGCTTATTACAAACAAAAAAGCTAGTATAAAACACCCTTTAGTCATATGCATAAATGCTCCTTATGCGGTAAAACATTGTATACCTATATAAATACTATGATTTAAGAGGTATAGTGCACACAATGTGCAAAACATGTACTTCATAATGCCTTTTATGCGTAAGCTGTGAATTGTAGGGGAAATTTTAAGGAACCATATTCAGTCTATGGAGAAAATCAGCATTTGTAAAGGGGGGGTATACAATGTTTAATTTTAAATCTTTTTATGCATATATAGGTAAATTTGTAGTGAAAACGCATTTTTCAGGTTAGACCTAATAACGTCAATGAATACAAAGAAAGAACACAGAAATACAAAATAATGTGTATGATTTCTACTAGCGTAAGTAAAAATGTGAAAGAGAACCCTTGGTGCAAACTTTAAATTGACCTAAGTCTTGAGTTGCTTCTTTGTCTTGTGCATGCAAAAGATATTCAAGACCACGTATTTGTAGCGTAGCTTCACGTAGGTGAGATAATTTTTGGCGCAAGGCATCATCGGTTCCAAGGGCAGTTAATAAGGCCTCTTCTTGTTCTGCGCATTCTAAAATAAGGGTATTGTTTTCCCCAAGGCTTAATGAGAGTTTTTCTCGTATGGTAAGTTTATGATCACGCAAACGCTCATGCAAGTGAAGTAAAAAATCTTCTTGAAGATGGTCGGTGTATGCATAAAGCTCTGCCTTAGCTTGTTCTCCAAAGGACTGTATGCATTGAGTTATCGCTTGTAATGCTTCTTCGGATGTTGTGGCGCTTGTGGTGTTCGCTATAGATACATCGTGAAGGTCTGGCTGTATATGAACGGCATCTTCATGACTTTGCAGATGCAACATAGCCTTTATGGCATTGCTTATGGTAGTATTTTGTGTTTTCACAGCTGCCTCCCTAGGGGTTTTTTCCTCTTTTCTGTATGCTTTTCGATATAGCAAAAAAAATGCCATAATAATCGGCAAAAAATGCTTGTTCTGAAAAATACTGGAAATTTTCTAGAGATATTTAAGAGTTAGCTTTTAAAAAAAAATATGTTATATGAATAAATATACTACTTAGAAGTAGAAAATGTATGCTACTGTCTAGAGTAATAGGAAAAAAGTGTTTAGAGTTAATACTATAAATATATTACAAAGGAAAATATTTTCTCATGTTGCATAAAACCTATGCTGTACTTGTTCTTTTGAGTTGGGGATTTTTACTTTGGCCATTTCCGGCAGAAGTTTTTTTATCTGGGTGCTTTGCCTGTTTATTGCGCCCCTTATATATAAAATTACGTGAACGTATGCAAGCAACACTGGCCAATGGCATACTTTTTCTTATTTTAGTGGTGGGCATTGTGTTGCCCATTGGTATTGTGGTTGTCATGGTGACGCCGCAGGCTGTACAGGGTTTACGAATCTTAAATGATTTACGAAATTCAGGATGGATTAGCGGCCCTGAAATGCAGGAGTTTTATACTATCATAGACACTTGGATTAAAAAAATTCCAGGCCTTGAAGGAGGCATACAGCTTATAACCGAACAGCTCACATCATTTTTAGCAACAGCTATTCAAACACTAGTAAGTCAAGGTCTTGGAATTGCAGGCTTTACCATGAGTTTTATGGTGAGTATATGTGTGCTTATTTCATTAAGTTTAGTTGGGATTTTATATGCGCCTGAAATAGCAAACTTTATAAAGGTTGTGAGTGGTTTTCCTGTGACTGTGCTTGAGCGTTTTACAAAAACAGTACGCCAATCTATTAGTGCTGTGCTATGGGGAGTATTGCTTGTAGCCTGTATTCAAGGCGTGTTGTGTGGTATTGGATTTGCTTATGTAGGGTTACCTGGGGCGGCCTTTTGGGGGTTAGTGGCAGCTCTTGTGGCTCCCATACCCTTGCTTGGCACAGGAATGGTATGGGTTCCGGCATCAATATATGTATGGTTTGCTTTTTCTAAAGGGGCTGCCATAGGCTTAAGCCTTTGGTGTGCTATTATTGTTGTGGGAGCAGATAACTTTTTGCGACCCATGTTCTTACGGGGGGGATTAAAGACTTCTTTTGCCGTTGTGCTTATTGCAGTAATTTGTGGTCTTGTGGCCTTTGGCCCCGTGGGTATTGTGGCAGGGCCAGTGCTTGCTGCCTTTGCTTTGCAAGCATCACGCGAAGTAAATTCTATAACTATTCATACAGAAAATATGTAGTCAGCGCATGAACATGTGTTGTTCAGAAAGGCACGTTGCCTCCAAATGCCGCTTTGCGGACGCCAGAAGCAAGTTCTGGCGTCCCTTGCTGAAACACGCATGGAAATGCGTGTTTCAGCATCAACTAAAATGGACCACGGCATAAAAACATTGCGTTGTACTTATGCAGATGGCTTTTGTGGAATAAAGGATGCGCCAATGCCAAGAATCAATAAGCCGCCCACAACGCCAAGGCTAGCCATAGGAGGCATATGAATGCCGGTAAAGACCATGAGTAACATTTTTACACCAATAAAGGCTAAGATGGCAATAACGCTCTTTTCAAGGTGGCGCAGGTAACGTTTAGCAGCGGCCAATAAAAAATACATGGAGCGAAGGCCAAGAATAGCAAAAATATTACAAGTATATACAAGAAATGGATCTGGTGTAATGGCTATAATAGCTGGCACCGAATCAAAGGCAAACATAACGTCAGAAATTTCAACGACAATAAGACAGAGAAATAGTGGCGTTGCTTTAAGGATGGCCTTGCCACCTTCGTTTGCAGCTACTCGAATGAAGAATTTATGGCCTTCAATGCGTGGATGCACTGGAATAAAGCGCTGCGTTATGCGTACAGCCCAGTGATCGGTAAAGTCTTCTACTTCCTTGGTTTCTACGCCGTGCTGTTGCCACATTTTCCATGCAGTCCAAAGGATAAATATACCAAAGATACCAAGTGCATAATCTCCAAAAACTTGTACAAGTTGTGTGCCTGCAGCAATGAATATAAAGCGCATTATAAGCGCACCTAAGATGCCATAGTACAAAACACGGTGTTGGAATTCATCCTTAATGCCAAAGGATCCAAAAATTGCCATGATAACAAAGAGGTTATCAATGGAAAGCGAGGCTTCTAATAAATAGCCTGCAAGGAAGAGTTGGGCAGGTTCGCCTCCAAAATTCCACCAAATATAGCCCATGAATATCATGGCTAAGGTTACCCATATGGAAGTCCATGTAGCGGCATTTTTCATGCTTACAGGTTTATTATCTTTATGGTTATTGAGGTCTAGCCATAAAAAAAAGCAAATAAAAACTAAAAAAGCTATGATTTCCCAAATTGAATGTGCGCCTAACATTTTGTTATCCTTGATAAAATGCCTAAAAATAAAAAGACCTTCGCGGCTCATTATGGCCGTGAAGGTCTTACCACTTGTATTTTGTCATATGTAATGTACATATGATTTCTCAAGGGCAACGCCAGACCATAGGGTCATGCTGTTGACATTGCCTGGGTCTTAAAAACCCGGTTACTCCCCTTGCACAAACCCCATATAAGATTGTTTTATGCACTTGTCAAGATTTGCATTTTGTGCTCAGGCTTTTTGTGGTACATTTTTGTAATCTAAAAAAACAATTATCACGGGCAAGGCGCTAATAATGCGTCACGCTCTTCTTCAACAATTTTTTCAATTTCTTGTAATTCTTGTTGGCTTGGATATCCATTATGTTTTTCAAGCAAGGTAAAAATTTCTTCAATTACAGGAAATTTTTCTTGTAAAAAAAGATTTTTTTGCAAGTGAGAGTTGTTTAAAAGCCCCGTAAAAACAGTATTTTTTCGCTGAAAAGGCTTTGTTTTATTGCGTAAAAGATCCTCAATACCTTTACCTTCATCCACAGAAAGTAATAAAATTGTCGTTATGTATAGTTCTTGCATTAAATATCCATATCGACGAGCGGCAAAGCTTTGTAAAGCCCCATTATCTTGGTAGGCAGCCATAACCAAGTTTTTTCGAAATGTTTTGTATTGTGTTAAGAGGATGTTATGACTTTTTGCGCTGTGTGGGTCAGCTTTAATGGTGGCCCAATCATGCGCGCTTAATGTAGGAAGCTCCACATGTACCTTGCCTGTATATGGATACAAACGCATTCCTTGAACGTCGCCTTGATTAAAAAATAAGGCATAATGCCAATCAAGGGTGCGCATGCCTATAATGGCTTCGCGTTCTTCTTGGCTTTTGCATTGTAAGTCTATGTTGGCTGGAACTACAAGATGAGGTTCATAATCAAATCCTTCTTGTTGTAGTTTTGTAATGGAATAACCAGAAGGGATGGAGAGCACTTCTTGTGCTTTCTCAATGCTATTAACAATGGCATGTATTTCTTCATGTGTCACCGTATGTGTTTGTGCATATGTTAGTGAAGGTATAAAGCATATACATATAAGAAGTAGCACGGAAAGTTTTTTCATTGAATTTTACTCCGTCGTTGATGCTAAAAAATGTGTTTTCACGTTTTTTATGAAGGATAAGCTTGCACCAATATCGCTGAAGCCATGGCCTTGGCATATGGCATATGCAGAAAATGTTATTAATCCATGCCTATGCGCAAACGCTGACATAATCGTGTATAGCGCTTATGGGTACGATTATTCTGTATAGCCATGTGCAATGCCTTGCTTTCACCCACAAGTACCACAAGTTTTTTTCCGCGGGTAATGCCTGTATATACAAGATTACGTTGTAAAAGCATATAATGTTGCATCATAAGGGGAATGACCACTGCCGGATATTCAGAACCTTGGGATTTGTGAATAGATATGGCGTAGGCTGGTATGATTTCATCCAATTCATTAAAATCATAAGGAACATTGCGATCATCAAAGCGTATGGTAAGGCTGCGTTCCTTGGTGTCAATGAGTATTACGCGGCCGATGTCTCCATTGAATATATCTTTCTCATAATTATTACGAATTTGCATAACCTTATCGTCAAGGCGATATTGACGATCGCCCCTTTGCACATGTTGCTCTTTGTTATGCAAGTTAGCTGCAGGCACAAGAGCCTCTTGGAGTAAGGTATTTAAATTACCAGAACCTACAGCACCTTTATGCATAGGGGTAAGCACTTGAATATCTTCGGTAGGGTGCAGTCCAAAGCGGCGGGGAATATGATTTTTTACAAGATCAACAACCATGGAAGCAACTTTATCCGGATCAGATTGTCGTATGAAATAAAAATCAGATAGCCGCTCCTTGCTAGATTCAAGGTCAGGCACTTGGCCTTTATTCATCATATGGGCGTTACGAATAATTTCACTTTGCGCCGATTGACGAAAAATTTCTGTAAGCTCTACTACCGGAATAACCTCAGAAGCTATAATATCTTTAAGCACGTTGCCTGGCCCTACAGAAGGCAGTTGGTACACATCGCCAACAAGCACTACGGTGGCGCCCAGTGGAGCGGCTTTGAGTAGGTGATAAAAAAGCTGTGTGTCCATCATGGAGGCTTCATCAACAATAAGCAATGAGCAGGCAAGGGGGTTATCTTCATTGCGTGCAAAGCCGTCTTCGCGTGGGTTATATTCTAGCAGTCTGTGTATGGTTTTGGCTTCTCGATTGGTGGCTTCAGCCATGCGCTTAGCAGCGCGACCTGTGGGAGCTGCAAGAAGAATTTTTGCTTTTACTTTTTCAAAAACCTTTATGATGGCGTTGATAATAGTGGTTTTTCCTGTGCCGGGGCCGCCAGTGAGCACCATCATTTTCGATTTGGTAACTGTAAGGACGGCTTCTTCTTGTTCAGGAGCGAGAGAAATGGAGAGATTTTGAATAACTTCATTTGTTATATCGTGCGCATTTTCAAAACGTATTGACTTAGGAGAATACAATATGCGTTTCATATAAAAGGCTGTTTTACTTTCACAATGAAAAAAACGTCGTAAATATATACCTTCTTCGTCATCCATGGTTTCTATAACAATGCGCTCTTGTAATTCAAGTTCTCCAATGGCTGCTTCCACAAGGTCATAGGGAATTTCTAATTGGTCTGAGGTTAAGGTGAGGATGGCATCTTTTGGCATATAGACGTGACCGTCATCATTACACTTGGCAAGAGTATACAGCAGTCCGGCTTGAGCCCGCAGAGGATGTTCTTTAGTAAAGCCAAGCTTTTGCGCGGCTTTATCTGCACTTATAAAGCCCACACCTCTAATATCCATAGCCATTCTGTAAGGATTTTCTTTGACAATTTCAAGAGCTTCAGGGCCGTAGTGCTTATAAATACGCACAGCATAATTGGCGGTAATACCGTGTGGCTGTAAAAAAATCATCAACTCACGAATACCACGATGTTCTGTCCAGCCTTGTACTATATTGGCATGTAATTTTTTGCCTATGCCGCTGATTTGAAGAAGTTTATCCGGCTCTTCATCAAGAATACGTATGGTTTCTACACCAAATTTTGCCACAATTTTACCTGCCACATGGTCGCCAACACCTTTAATAAGGCCAGAAGCAAGATACAGGCGTATACCTTCGGTGCTGGCAGGCAATACTTCTTCGCAACTTTCCATTTGGAGCTGCTTGCCAAAACGAGGGTTATTTACCCACGTACCTGTAATGTGTACTTGAACTCCTGCTTGGGGGTTGAGCAAATGACCTATGGCGGTGCACACTTCGGTTTTTTTTGCTCCCTTGGTATTTTTGTTTTCTTGAGGAATGATGCGCAACACAGTGTATCCATTATTTTCGTTATGGAAAATAATGCGTTCCACACTGCCTGTAATTTCTACCGTTGCGTCGGTCATATCTAAAAGAGACGTATCTGTCATGGTACCCTTGTTGCGTTTTGGGTTGCCGCTGTTTAGGGAGAGAAAATATATATTTGCGGCAATATTTTTTCTCTCCCGTAGGAAAATGCAACATATCTTGTGCTACGTAGTTTGTTATAATGTTATGGCTGCCACTGCTTCTAGGGTTTTTTGTAAGTGTGCGTCGGTATGCACAAAGCTCATCATAGCAGCTTCAAAAGATGCCGGAGCAATATAGATACCTTCATTGCGCAGCGCCTTATAAAATTTTGTAAACAGAGCATTATCTGTGCGCTTAACCGCGTCAAAATCCCAAACTTCTTCATTGGTAAAGAAAGGACAAAACATGGGACCAAGCGCAGGAACACGAACTTCTAAGCCCTTTTTACGCAAGATGTTTTCCATCTCCTTGGCAAAGTCCGCCGTACGCTGACTAAGAGCTTTGTAATCTTGTTTTTGTAAAATACGCAATGTGGCAAGACCTGCAGCCATGGCTAAGGGATTACCTGAAAGAGTTCCTGCTTGATACACATTACCGCTGGGGGCAATGCGCTCCATATATTCACGCTTGCCACCATATGCACCCACAGGCAAACCACCGCCAATAATTTTACCAAAGGTTGTAAGGTCTGGTGTAATAGCAAAATATTCCTGGGCACCACCATAAGCAAGACGAAAGCCGGTAATAACTTCGTCAAAAATAAGTAATGAACCATGCGCATCACAAAGGCTACGTAAAGCCTCTAAAAAACCGGGCCGAGGTGGCACAAGACCCATATTGGCTGCCACAGGTTCTACAATAACTGCAGCAATATTGTGCCCTTCTGCGGCAAAAATTTCTTGAACTTTTGCAAGGTCATTGTATGGGGCTAAGAGGGTGTCTGCCACAACAGCTGCAGGCACACCCGGAGTTCCAGGAATGGAAAGGGTTGCTATACCAGAGCCGGCTGCGGCCATAAATGGATCTGCATGTCCATGATAACAGCCAACAAACTTTAATACTTTATCACGCTCAGTAATGCCACGAGCAAGGCGTAAGGCGCTCATAGTTGCTTCTGTACCTGAGTTAACCATGCGCACCATTTCAACTGAAGGCAACGCTGCAATGACTTCTTGCGCAAGAAGCACTTCGTCTTTGCATGGTGCACCATAGCTTGTGCCCTTGGCAGCAGCCTCTTGTACAGCAGCAGTTACTTCTGGGTGTGCATGACCCAAAATCATGGGACCCCAAGAAAGCACATAGTCAATGTATGAATTGCCATCAACGTCTGTTATTTCACAGCCATTAGCAGATGCAATAAATAAAGGGATGCTGTCTACATTTTTACAAGCGCGAACAGGACTGTTTACACCGCCAGGAATGAGAGTTTGGGCCTTGCTAAAGAGCTCTTGTGATTGTGTATCTTGCATAGAAAATCCTTTAAAAATATTTTAAATGGTTTAATATCTAAAAATAGGTCATGGAAATTTTTTTAAGTTCTTTAATACTGTCAAGCACGGCGTATTCTTGTATGTTTATTTTTGTCTGAATTTCTCGAATAACATTTTGGCATTCTTCTTCACTACGCCCGTGCACCATAGTGTACAGGGTAAAAGGCCAATCTGCTGCAGAAGAGGGGCGATGATAGCAGTGAGAAACATGACTGTGCTCGGCGGCTTTTTGGCCACAATCTTCTATCTGCTCCTCAGAAACCTTCCATGCTACCATAGCATTATTATTCCAACCAGTTTTTTGATGCTTTATGCTTGCACCAAAGCGGCGTATGGTTCCATCATCTTTTAATCGTTGTAAAAGCTGTAAAACCTCTTCTTCGCTGCAGCCTACAATGTGCGCTATATCAGCATAGGGTGTTGCAGAATTAGGAAGATTGCTTTGTACAATTTGTAAAATATGTCGTTCTTGTTCGGTGAATTGTTGTGCCATTATTTGTACTTCATCTTGCTAAATGTTATATGTTTTTTGTTTGCTCTAGCGGTGGTTTGTGTCTAATGCCGCACCATGTATATAGAGCAAGAGCTACCCAAATACATGAAAGCGTTACCTTGGTAGCAGGCATAACAGGCTCGTTAAAGAGAAAAATACCCACGAACAGAGTACAGGTGGGTGTAATATATTGCAAGAGTCCAAGGGTTGCCAACTGTATACGCTTACTGGCATAGGCAAAAAGTAATAAAGGAATGGATGTTATAAAACCAGAAGATAAAAGAAGAATTTGTGTTGTAGTATCAAAAGAAGAAAAGGAAATATTTTCATACGATTGTTGCCAAATAAGCCATGCGCTTGCTAAAGGAAAAAGGAGAACTGTTTCCATAAAAAAACCAGATGTTGCACAAAGCTTTACTGTTTTGCGCAAATATCCATACGAAGAAAAACTTAAAGCCAAAAAAAGACCAACAAAAGGAAATTGTCCATAAGCTATGATGCTCCAAATCACACCAAAAGCTGCAATGCAAATAGCAAAAATTTGTAAGCGCGTCATTTTTTCACCAAGAAATATACGCCCTAAAAGTACAGATAAAAGCGGTGTGACAAAATAGCCAAGACTTGCTTCGATAACTCTTTCATGATTCACAGCCCAAATATATATAAGCCAATTGGCAGCAAGAACTAGGGCTGTTAAAAACATGCGCAAAAGTAATTTTTTGTCTGTAAAAGCTGCTCGAACTTCATGCCAGCTATGAGCCCAATACACAAAGGGTAGGCTGGCAAGCATAGAAAAAATCATACGACAACTTAAAACATATTCGGCAGGTACATTCTCTAATGCTTTCCAATAAAGAACAAGGCTGCCCCATGTACTAAAGGCAGTAAAAGCTGCTAAAAACCCAAGAGTACTTTGAGACATGTTGTTTAGCAATGGCATGATTCCTTAGTAAAAACAAAAGAAGCCAAGAGATATACTCTTGGCTTCTTAAAAAAATTCTTAAAATCCCTTCTAATGCAAATTATTTTGCAAAAGAACGGGCAAACAAGTCGCGAATAGCAGCGCGTCCAGAATCTTCTAAAAAGCGCGTGCCTGTGGCACTAAAATGCGGGCGAAGAATGCATGGATCATTTTCAACTTTCCAAGCTTCTTTTTCCCAAGAAAACCATTCATTCTTTGTCTGGTCAAAAACCAAGAGGGGCTTATTGCAAATTTTTGCAAATTCAGCTCCCCATCCTGTACCGCCTTTAACGGTACCATCGGGTTGTACGCTACCAATAACAATCACTTCATTTCCGCTACTTACTTGCCAGCAGATAGATTGCAATACTTTACGGAAAAGCGGGGCACGAGTATATTCGCGGCTCATGAGTTTAGACACATAGGTCAAACTCACATCCTTAAGGGCAAGCTCATCAGAAGTGAGAACACGTACGCCGCGGGAGCGAGCAAGTTGGTGGCCTTCAAAGCTGAAGTTTACTTCTTCAATACCCCACTCTTCCGCAAGGGAGCCAAAAAAAGATTCACTACCAGCAGCACCACCACTGTACAAGATACACTGTTTCGGGTCGAGCATTATAACTCCTTAAAGCATAACGGCGCCCCGGAACACCGGGGCATAAAACTTCTAGTAACGTGGGGGACGTGGAGCGCGTGGTTTAGCTTCGTTTACGCGCAAAGTACGACCGCCAAAAGATGCGTTGTCCAGTGCTTCAACAGCAGCTGGAGCGTCGGAATCTTCCATTTCTACAAAACCGAAACCACGGGCACGGCCTGTGTCACGATCGCTAATAAGTTTAACGGAAAGAACTGTGCCAAATTCGGCAAATAATTCTTGAACTTGTTCTTCTGTGGCTGACCATGGAAGGTTACCTACATAAATGGACTTGGACATGAAACACCCTCTCAAAAAAAGTAGTAATTTGTCTGCGGGAGAAAAAGGGCTAACAACAAGCACATTTCCGATACGCAGCTCTCTTAGTAGAGAAACACTCTTTCTTACTCTTGTCAACGATAAAAACAAAAAATGAAAAGAAATTTATTGTTTTTATGGTCGCAAAATGTATGAAGTTTGTGTATCTCTCTTGTTTTATAGATAATATTGTTAGTTTTTTCGAGCAATTTATTTTAGAAAAAAATTATAATATTCATAAAAAAAACGTCAAAAAATACAAAATACATAGCAAAAAAATAGAAAAATATTTCTGTTTGCATGTCAAAACTATTGTTGCCAGAAACAAGTACTTTATTTTCTTGTTTCTGGCAACAACAGTTAGAGGTGCTGAACAACACATTTTCATGTGTTGTTCGCAGACTAATGACAAACCCCACTTTGTGGCGTTTGCGCCGCTATTGTCAGCAAAGCTGCCAAGCGGAAAGGCACGCCTACTCCAAATGCCGCTTTGTGGCTGCCAGAAGCAAGTTTTGGCGTATTTTACGTGGCGCAAAATTTTCTGTGCAGAAAATTTTGTTAATCGCTACGTGAAAAATAGCCTCTTTGTATGACTAAAATCACTAGAAAGTCGTATTACATCCTTTGTTTTCGGCAATTTTTCTGTGACCTCTTAAGGTGTGAATGCCAGTAGTTATAATAGCCTGTATAGTTTTTCAGTGCTGGCCATGCAGTGATATATGTTTTGTGAGTGTTGGCCAAGCAATGTTATTTGCTGCAGCTACACCTTAGTAGTCGTGTGCCATCTTTAAATAAAATTTTTGCTTTATCGTGCCCTATGGTTTCAATAACTACACCAAGACCAAAGTGAGGGTGATTTACAATATCTTGCTTTGCAAGCAGCATATCAATGCTGTAAGGACGAGCCTCAGGAGCAGAAGGGCGCTCCATTTCTTTGCGCCATGCACTTTCATTGGCAATAGCATCGCTTATGGCCTTGCTTTTGCTACGTGTTTCATGTGCATTGCTTGTTTTCATAACATCTTTTCTACTTGCACCTGCTTTGACTCTTTTAACAGTGGGTTGGATGCTTTTTTCAGTACGGATTGGATAGTATTTATGCGTGCTGCCACAGGCACAACATTCTACTTTAATAATTTCACCGCCAACCATAGCTACAATGATATGTCCGGTTCGATCTTGGCAACGAGTACAGCGCGATTCTATACGATCGCCTGGTCCCTTGGTAAGGTTCATAATTTCCTCAACTGTTAAATTAAAAGAGTTTACATAAAGGTTTCTTAGCAGAATATGAGCTGTAAGATTTTTTCTTCATAAAGGGGCAGTAGCATGTACTGCCCCTTTATGATTAATATGTTTGTTTTTTGTTATCTAAAAACATTTTTAAAACATCAGTAAGCTTTTCCATATCAATAGGTTTGGCTACATGAGCATTCATGCCACTTGCAAAAGCCATATCAATATCATCTTGGAAGGCATTGGCTGTCATGGCCACAATAGGTATGCCCTTAGCATCACTACGCTTAAGTTCGCGAATATTTCTTGAAGCATCATAGCCATTCATTTTAGGCATTTGAATATCCATAAGGATTAAGTCATAGTAGCCTTCTTCTGACTTTTCAAAGCATTTCACTGCTTCAGTGCCATCATCGGCTTCTTCAATGTTAAGTTCAAATGGAGCTAATAGTTCCATGGCAATCATGCGATTAATGTCAACATCATCAACTAACAATACATTACATCCTTTCGGGATGATGGATTCACTTAATGTATCGCTTTTGTCAACATAGGCAATGTCTTCTGTAATCCAAAGTTCAAAGAAAAATTCACTACCCTTGTTTTCTTCACTGTGAACACTAATATCACTGCCAAGAAGCATGGCAATATTACGGCTTATGGATAGTCCAAGACCTGTACCACCATAATTACGAGTAATATGTCCACCGCCTTGCTCAAAAGGAACAAAAAGAACATTAAGCATTTTTTCAGGGATACCAATGCCTGTGTCTTTTACAGAAAAGAAAATCTGTGCTTTGCCATTTTCTCTTTTCTTGGCTTCAACACTAAAGGAAATGGTTCCAAGCTCAGGAGTAAACTTAACTGCATTACCAAGAAGGTTAATGAGTACCTGGCGTATGCGTAAAGCGTCTGAAATGAAGCGTGACTTTTCAAATCCATGTGATGTTACTTCAAAATGAATGTTTTTACTCTCACAACGAGGACGAATAATGCTGGCCACATCATCTACGATTTTGAGCATATCGAAGCTTTCTTCGTTAAGCTCAATTTTACCTGCTTCAATTTTAGAAATATCTAAAATATCATTAAGAAGCCCTAATAGGTGCATGGAAGAAGATTCTATTTGCAAAATATTAGGCAATAATTCTTTAGACGTGCCTGTATCTTCATGAAGTTTACGTTTGGTAATGTTGGTCATACCAATGATGGCATTCATGGGGGTACGAATTTCATGGCTCATACGCGCCAAAAATTCACTTTTTGAAGCACTGGCCTTATTAGCATCAGTTACAGCTGTAATAAGTTCTTTTTGCGTTTGACGTAATTCATCTTCAACTGAAACGCGTTGCGTTACGTCACGAGCAACACCAAGGAGGCCGCGTAATTGCCCTGTACTTGCAAACAATGGTGTACGTACTACATCAAGAATTTCTTCATGTCCATCGGCAAAGGTAATTCTTTCTTCAGTGTGTAAGGGGCCACCGTATTGAATTGCATCTTCGTCATTAGAGTTCATAGATTCATATACTGCTTGCGGCAATAACTCAGAAGCTTTTTTGCCTTGAACATACTCTGGTAAACGACCAAAGAGGGCTGCAAAGCGTGGATTTACCGATAAGTATTCTCCTTGAGTGTTTTGATACCAGATAAGGTCAGGCGATGACGATATAACAGTATCAAGGAGGGCACGCTCACGTTCAATACGGTCTTGCTCGGTAATTAGAGCAGTAACGTCTTCTGGAATGATGATGTATCCAATAGTATTTTGATCCTTATCGGTTAAATACGCTGCCTTACCCTTGTAGTATTTTTGTGATGGCGGATGGAAAATAATACTTTGCTCTTCATTATTTTCAAATGCGAGTATGGGAGAATTGATTTCACTAAACAAGCTTATGTCTGTGTATTTTTTACCTATAACTTCGTTAAGTGTTTTACCCAAAAGTTCAAGACTCATTTCATTCATATAAATGACAGAGCCTTCAAAGTCAGTGATAGTTAATGGCCCTTGGACACTTGCCACAATACTATTGGCAAGATCGTCAAAAGAATCTGCGAGTACGCCCATTTCATCCTTGATAGGTGCATTAAAGCGAAAATGTCTTTGGCCTGCACGGAACTTCGAGATGCCACTAATAAGATATGTTATTTTTTGAGTAATATTTGAAGCCATCCATATGGCGATAAAGATAACAAGCAAGGTCATGACCAAGGTAGAGATAGAAAGGCTCATGGCCGTATCCCAAAGATTTTGCGCTATGGAGGCAAAAGTTTGCTTAGAGGCTTCACTTAACTCTTCGTCTGTTGTTTCAACTAAGGATTGAATGGTTTTTTGCGTTTCAAGAGCAGGTGCGTGGAAATCGTCAACATTGGCACCCATAGCAATAAAGCCAAAGCCCACTTTTTTCTTACCATATTGTCCGGTATAGTATGGAATTGCCGCAGCAGTGTTAAGCTTCCAAAGACCAGTCCACAGAATTAAGAAAGAGCCTGACCCACCATCCTTGGCAAGGTCAAACCAACCAACACATTGTGGTGCAAAGTTTAAATAACGACAGTCAAGTCCCACACGTTCTTGTTTTATAAGCTCAATTGAAGGTTTAACTTGACGAGATTGCTCATGAAAAATGGGATAATCTTTAATGAATTCTTCATATTCCAAGCCGCTACTCTTCCAGGTGTCATACATGTCCTTGGGTAACCACGGCTCTACTTGTTTGCCGGTGTTTGGGTCATAACCTATGATGGAGTGATGGCGCGGATGCACTATGCTACGACCTAAATGATCCCAAATGAAGGTATAGTTACCTGTGTGACCATCGGAAAGCTCAGAGTACCGTTCTTCGGTGGGTTTTACATGGTCTACAAGGTTCATAATATGATCATGATTAAGGGCAAGGGTTACATAGCCAATAATCTTGTTATCACGCACAACAGGAGTTGCCCAGCGCACAATACCTTTAAATTTTTTACCAATGGGGTTTTCAGTGCCAGAAAAAGCTGCTTCTTCTGGCTTGTATTCTACTTTTTTACTAGCGGCATTGTCAGGTGTGTACATGCCAATAATGTTGGTGCCAACATACGCACCTATAACATCAGAAACATAAATTTCACCAGGCTTAAGTTTTTGTAATTCAGTCCAGTATTTTTCCGCTTTTACAAAGGTATTTTTAGGGTCTGAAATATCCTTTAACGCCGGATCCATAAGATCAGATGTTACTACCTTAAGTTTTTCCATGCCCTTAGTGTCAATAAAGCTTATTTCATGATACAATGGTTTTTCGTAATATGTGAATTGCTCTGGTGGGCGATAGCGAAATTGTACATCATTTTCTTCAAGGCTTGATGTGTTGATATTTTGTTGAGGTTTAGGGGTTTTTAAAATCCAAGCTTTACCATCTTCCGACAACGTATATTCACTTAATTTAACAAGATGGCCTTGGTGTGATTGTATAAAGTTGGCATAGAGGTCTTTTTCTGGAGGTAATGTAGCCACATATCGAACATCATCATCTCTGCTATAGAGAAAATCTGCTACGCGCAAAGCAACGTCAGTAGTAAGGCGTTCAATATCATTGGTGGCACGGTAATCTAATGCTTTTACAGCATCATCCACGGCAATTTTTCCGAGTGAATTTAGTTGATCCACTGCTTTGTGTGTAATTTCTCTTGTGCGTGTTTGCATATCTTCGCCAAGTTGTGTAGCTTGCTGCCAAGCTACAAGCGCAATAAGTATTAATGGCACAACCTTGATGAATACGAAGAGTAATATTAGTTTAGCACGCATACCAAACCCTAAACGAGTAAGTAGGTCCTCAAACCAAAAGGTGGCCTTTGTTACTGATCCCATAGTATCATCCTTTCCTAAAGAAATTGAGACAATATTTTACATCAATACATAAAATACACATGTGAACGGTGAAAACCGACCATAGCAATTTGTGTGACACATTTTGTGCCCGTATAAAAAGTGCAAGGGGCAAACGAGGCAAAATCAATATGTGTTGTGAAATTGAGATACACATACATTTGCCTTTATCTTTAGAATACATTTTTTAAGACGGATATTACGCGTCATTTCTCTCTAATATATATATATAGCAGAAGAAGCATTTGTCACCTGCGCAGTAAGTATTTTTTTTTAAAGTGTGGTTTCTGAGTCGTCTTCTGTGTGCGCAGTTCGTGCTTGAGGAATAGGGGCTTGCCAGGTGCCAGGCATAGGAGCTGTAAGGTCAGCTTTTTCACCAAGCCAAGGATTAAAATATCCAAAACCTAACCAAGGGCATAGTTTACGTAAGCGTTTTTTGAAGTTGGTGAACCCTACAGATGGACCCATGGGAATATGCTGTAAAAGATGTATGTACATTTCTGGGTCAATATTAAGATTTCGTAATTGTATAAAGCTTACCCCGGTACTGCCAACTAAATGGCTGAGAGCTTCAAGTTCTTCTTCTGTATCTGTTACGCCAGGAAAGTACAAAAGGTTTAATGATACAAATACGCCATGCTTTCTAGCTACGCGTATGGAGGCGCGCACATCTTCAAGGGTATAATCTTTGGGCCTATAATAACATGTATATACATCTTCACGGGCTGAATTTAAACTTACACGCAAAGATGTGAGCCCTGCTTTGGCGAGCTCTTCAATGGCATGGGGTAAGGATGCATTGGAGTTTAGATTTATAGTGCCCTTACCGCCTCCTTCTCTAAACATGCGTACTGCTTTGATAAGAGTATTGGCTTCTGTGAGTGGCTCACCTTCGCAGCCTTGCCCAAAGGAATATATGGGTTTTTCTGTGGTTGCTGCCTCATGATGTTGCATTATTTCTACAATTTCTTCTACGCTTGGACGAAAATCAAGGCGGCATTGCGGTGTGGTTGTAATGGGAGAGCCTTCTTCTTGCTGTGAAATACAGCCAATACATCGTGCATTGCAAGCTCTTGAAGTGGGTAATGGTGCTTCATGACGCCCAAGAGCTAAGTTTCTGGCTGCCGGACAATCATAACGCAATACACAATTTTGTAGTATGTGCTGCATTAAGCGATTATCCTTATACCGTGTCATAAGTTCACGTACATTACGTGTGAGTATTTTGCGACTTACGCGACGAAATTCTTGTCTTGTGTCATCATCAACTTTTCGTGCACAAATATAAAAACGCCCGTTGGCAAAGCCAACAGCGCCATATGCAAAAAGAGGTAACAAAGGCGCTTTTGGGTCGCTATCATATGCCGGATGCGCTGTTAATGTGTGGGCCGGCGCAGCAAAAGCCGCTACAGCCAAATCTTCTAATACTTCAGTGCGCCCGCTTTCCGGGTCTAAGCCCACGGCATGACGGCCCGGCAAAAGAAACAATTCACTCTCTGCAGGAAGAGGCATAAGTTCATCTGGACGCGGTAAGCCCCATTGATTACCACGTCGACACACCATAAGTAAGTCGGGATGGTCAAAAATATTGCCTTGAGCATCAGCCACAACAAGATGGGGGCGTAAAGGATTTGTTGCCATACGTTCCTTGCATAAAAAATAATTGTACGATAGAAAACACCAATTATGAGAGTCCTGCATAATTATTTTCCAATTTTATTTTTGTGCTTTTGCAATAAATT